>CAJJAO010000001.1 GCA_905182265.1 gamma proteobacterium HTCC2207
ATTTCAAATTCAGCAAGCGATGGAAAGACTAAGTCATTTAAATCCGCCACAGAAATGCAGCGCCAATTTAGTGAAGCAACTAACGGTGTTGTAGACTCTTACAGAGTGGTATCGGAAACTCAAAACGCTCGCGGCCAATACGTGGTAGTGGTCGACGCCAAGATAGCTAAGCTGAAGCTTTCGGCTTCTGCTAGCAGGTTGAAAATAGCAGTTATACCGTTTAGTGGATCAGATAGCTTTGCTCGTAATTTCACAAACTCATTAGTTGGAAAGTTAGTGGGATCTCGGCGCTTTACAGTTTTGGATCGCCAGAGTATGGCGGACATTGCAGGTGAGCGGTCCGTAGCAACGAGTAATTCGCTCACTCCCGTGTCCGAACTAGCGAGACTAGGCAGCACTCTGGCTGCTGATTATATCGTTGTTGGTCAGGTTGAAGATGTTGATAGTCAAATCCGAGAGGTTTACTTTCCCTCTATTAAGAAGACTTTTAAGATTCCTGAGGGAAAGGCTACGGTCAATTTTAAAATAATTGATATTGCAACCAGCCAAGTAAAGTTTGCAGATAATGCGATACTGGGTTTTGATCGTAATTCCTTTCAAAAAGTCATGGGCTCGGGAATGAGGCCAACTCCTGATATTGCTATGGCTGAGATAGCTAGTTCGATCATTGGTAATAAAATACTTGATGCAATCTACCCTATTATGATTGTAGGTTTTAATCGTGAAATTCTAACTCTTAATCAGGGTGGTGACCTTGTCGAGTCTGGTGCTATATACGGCATCTATAAGCGCGGCGTGAAAGTTTATGACCCTTATACGAAAGAATCGTTAGGGCGAGCTGAGTCTAAAGTAGGTGAGCTGAAAGTCGGACGGGTTTCTCCGAAGATGAGTTCGGCTAGATTGTCAAAAGGTGATATATCAGTATTTGAAGACTTTAAACCAGGGCAGTTTGTTTGTCGGCTCGAAAGGGCTGCTCCATCACTAGCTTCGAAAATCGATATTAAAACAAAAGCAAAGATCAAAAAGAAAAAAGCACAATATGACGACGATTGGTAGACTCATAAAAATTAATCATTGGAGACAAAGCATGAAAAAGTTGGGTCAGTTGAGTTTGGGGGCTGCATTAACCTCGATGTTCTTGTTGTCGCCATATGTATTATCTGAGGATGGTGGAAATGCTGCCGTAGCGGCATTTCAAGACGGTACAGTTGAGGCACCTCGTGGCCTAAGTACTTCTCAAAAAGCAGGACCAGTGCTTAGGAAGCTTGCTCGAGAAAAAGGCTTCAAAATTGGAGGCTGGGACGATGAAAAAAATCGAATAATGGTTATAAACACCTCAGGTGAGGCTATCGATTCCTGGGATCCGTCTTTTCTCGAAAAGAGGGAAAGTTTATCGATCGAGGTATCACTAAGCGCTAAGGCTGCAATTATTGAGAGTTTTACGACTACCGCAAGCGCGGAAAATATACTTTCGGTGCCAGGTAATCCTATAGCAAAGCAACTCGAAAATGAAGAAAAGCAAATCAAGGCAATGGAAGCGCAGGCAAAAAAGTTACATAAACAGGCTCAGGCAGATGCCTTGGTACTATTGTCGGCCTTCGATCAGGCTCAGGCCGATGAGTTAAGAGGAGTTACCTCCGAGGATCGGATGAACTCCCTTTTAGAAGCGGTTGTCAAAAAGCTAGATGCTAGCTTTGACTCTCAACAAATTACAGACGACAAAAAGAAACGCCTGAGTGACATAAAACAGCGGCTAGAGAAAGCTAGAGGCATTGAGGAGGAGAGAGAGAAACTACTCGATGATGTTCAGAATAAAATATCTGAACTGCAGGGGCAAATTAAAAAAGAGACGCGCTCTACTATCGAAACTACCTCTAGCATGCCTCTGTTTGGCGCTACCACGCTGATGCAAGTAGAGAGTTATGATGACTTAAGTGGCCAGTACAATATTGCTTCACTTGTCGTATGGAGTCCCAAGCTTGAGCAAGAAGCAAGAGGTATGCTACTAGGCGCAGGTAAAGGAAAACCAAGGGAAAATAAAATTTCTCTTGACCAGTGGTTAGATAAACAAAACTTGTCTTCTATGGTCGGCGCTAGACGTTACCTTGCTAATGATGGTTCTACAAATTTTATGGGGATCTCAGCGATAGAGTATGATCCGGAGGATGCGGGCACTTATAATATGCTTGAGATGGAAGCTATTATGTGGGCGAAACAGGCGGCTATCTTAAGTCTTAAGTCATCTGTAGAGTCTGTAAAAACTGCAGAGAGATTGAAAAGGGATATTCGAGGCTCTGATGGAAAAACTGAATCGGTTATTCTCAAGGATTTTTCGGCAGATATCCGAGAGTCGGTAAAAGATCTGACTATCCGCGGGTTAGAGACACTGAGAATAGAAGAAACTGTGCATGAGCCCACTGGTAAAAATATTATAGTTGCAGTTGCGAATGTGAATAGCGCGTTAGCGGTAAAGGCCTCTGGCATTATGAAAGATTTATATGCAACATTAAAAGAGGTGAACGCAGATCAAAGCTTTATTAAGGGCGAGGAAGCGGGAATGAAAGCGGAGGCTGCAAAGACACTTAATAACAAAAAAATATTTAATGCGGGTGTAGCTTCCGGCTCCGAAAAAGTTGCCGCAGAATATGACGACCGAGCTAGCGATCGAGCAACAATGAGGAATAATCAGTCCGAAGAAGCTCAAACGCCGGCCGCGAATGTAGACTCGGATTCATCAGGCGAGAGCCAGTCTGGCTCGTGGGCGGGTGATACTGACGTTGATGACGACTTTTAGGTGGTTTTCGCTGCTAGTATTGGCTTCGATGCCTGTTAGCAGCCACTCCGCGGCCCCAAAGGCATTTGATGCTGTCATGTCGGAGAATGCAAGTCGGCTCAATTCGTCTGACTATTTTTTAACTACTGATGCGCATTTTTATTATCTCGGGTTTAGGCTTTCTGCCGCTGATCAATTTGAGGCCGAATTTTTATTTTTAACTAGGTTTAAGGATGAACTGGACGGGATATTTACAGTGTTATGCGCAGAATCGAGTATGCTTCTAAAAGATAATAACCAGTACCAATTTAATTTTTCCAAGAACAGTATAGTTGAAGATCGTAGTCATCTGTTTTTGGCGACCATTAGCAACAAAGTTATTTTTAGTGAAAAAAAGAAAGTGTGCATGTAACAAATTTTTTTCCTTACTAATTTTGGATTTTAACTTATGAAAGACCAAATAGAAGAGCTAATTGAGCGCGGGATATTTGCAAGCCGATGGTTCCTAGCCCCGATATATTTAGTTTTATCTATCTCGTTGCTGTTTATATCAATTAAAACCATCCAAGAGTTGTTCCACTTTGTTCCCTCTGCACTGGATATGGAAATCAAAGATATGATGTTGTATATTCTTCATATCGTTGATCTTGCTCTTATAGCCAATTTAGTTTTGATGATTATCTTCGCGGGTTATGAAAATTTTGTTTCTAAAATTGGCGTTGCTAATGACAGTGAGGACAAGCCGTCATGGATGGGGCAGGTTGGTTTTAGTGAATTAAAGTTAAAGCTGATAGCATCGATTGTGGCAATTTCAGGTATCAATCTTTTAGAAGCCTTTATGGACCTATCCCTGATCACTGATAGAGATTTACGATGGATGATTATAGTTCATATTACATTTATTGTATCAGGCGTTTTGTTGGCGTTGATGGATTTTCTCGCTAGTAAGGCTGAAAAGCATGGTCCTTAATAGCGATTGGACTCGTGTCACCCCCTAGCAGTAAGCATAGCGGTGAAGCTGTTGTTCTGAGTAGTAATTATTCATACCTTTGCAGGCCGTTTCTTTACAAAGACTGCTTCTAACACGATGAACGATATTCTGGCGTTCAGGTAGAGTCTATCGAAACCTCACTCGACTAGATGGGTTAGTCAGGGATGCTCTGACCATTAGTATATGATTTCAACTTAAATAACTATGAAATGGAACCCTAATGCGAAACAACAAAATTTCCCTTCAAGGCTTAGCCCACATTGGGGAGTTTATCGGTGGCATCGCGATTATTATCTCCTTAGTTTATCTTGCAATGCAGGTGTCAGACAGTAACCGATTACTGCGTAGTCAGGCTCATTATAATGCTTTAATGCTGGCACAGGGGCCAGGAGCTATGATGGTTCAAAATAGAGAGTTAAGTATACTTGTTGGCCGATGCCAAGCTGGCAATGATGGCGTTTCGTCTGCAGCGTTAGCACGTTGCCATCAATATGCTCTAATGGAAATAAACGGCTGGGAGTATCTGTATTACCAGCACTTAGACGACTCTATACCCTCGCAATTATGGGTGGGTTCAGATGCTTACTACCGAAATGAAATTCAAACTAAAGCTGGATATGAAAAATTTTGGAAGGATTACCACATAGCTTATGCAGAGCCGTTCCATAGTTATGTGGCCGCTATTTTCCGTAAGGAAAGTGATATTTTACCTCAATAACTTCTCACCCCTATCTAGCCCTGATTTGACTGAGTAGGGTATTAAGTTATGCTGGGAGTTAATATGAAAAAAAACATTCTAATTTGTACTTTTCTTTTTATATCCTCACCTTGCTATTCTCAAGAGGTAACTACCTATTATCTCATTCGTCATGCCGAAAAATTACGGATCGACCTAAGTGATCAAAATCCAATATTAAATCATCAAGGCGTAAAAAGAGCTAATACTTGGAAAGAAGTCTTCACTAATGTAAGTCTTGATGCTGTTTATTCTACAGATTACAACAGAACTAAACTAACCGCTAAACCTACAGCTGATAGTAAACATTTACCTATATTTTTATACAATCCAAAAGAAATGTATTCAGAATCTTTTCAGCACAAAACTAAAGGAAAAGCTGTCTTGGTGGTCGGGCATAGCAATACCACTCATGTTTTCGCAAATAAAGTTTTAGGCAGAGATGAATATAATCAAATTCATGATGACAATAATTCAAATCTTTATATTGTTTCTGTTATTAACGGAAAGGCCTCCTCGATTTTATTAGAGATTAATTGAGGCCAGCTTCTACTTATCTTTTCTCAGCCATAGTTTCGACAATAAACTGCATTGGCGGTATCTCTATCAATGGCTGAGGCTCGTTCCCTCCTCAGCTCTCCCAATATCTGACCTTAGGAAGTAAATCATTGCTGTGACATTAACCTGAGTAGGCTTTTCGAAGAGTGCATTAGAGACCTTATTTAAGCCCTCAGCGCGACCCCTTTTTATTGCGTCCATAAACACCTTATAGTCGCCCTGTTTGGCGTATAAGGTTGATTCCGATATACCTGAGCAAGCGGCTATCTGGACCATTGTAAGACCGTTAGAGGCCATTTCACGGGTTTCCTGGCATATGTAGTCAGTTGTTATCTATCCGGCTCTGCCGACAGGTGATAAATAGCTACTTGCTTTTAAGAGTGTGGTACTTGTCATTTTCTTAAATACAGAAACTTACATTGATAAATCTTCCTACGCGCAAATTGCGTGTAACTTTGCTGACCAATTTAAGCTAGCGCTAAACCTAGCGTTCCTAATTAATTTCAAGGAGTTACTGGGATTTTTTTGGGCATGGTGTATTTATATTGAAAAGCTATTCCAGCAACCATAAAAGCTAGATTTAAAAAAGCCAGTCCTCCGATATGATTCGAAGCCCACGTTAAATTACTTGGATTCGCTAGAAATATTCCAGCTGATCCCACAAACATCAATGCGCCTCCGTATGACCCCATGATAATTGCCTTTAGGTGTTCGCGCCCGTACCAAACGAGACCTGTAGATGTTGCGATAACTAGTAGACTAACCGCGCCTCCGCTCAGTCCTATAGTTTTAAATAATAGGGCCTGGATACCCGCAGCGATACTCCAGGCGAGTACATAAGTACCAGCCTTAGCAAAAAAGTAGACGACGGCTGTTGTGCCTGCCAAAGCGGCGAGCGATATAGCGTTAAGAGTGTCCATTGCCATTGGCCCTAACTTTAAAACGACTAAAATCTCCAAAACTGACACGAAGTATACAACCGCTAAAGTTGTTCCGTACCACCTTAATCCAAATAATATAGCTCCAACACCTGACGCCAAACAGGTTGCGCTAACGAATGAGCCTATTCCTCCAAATACTGCACTTAACAAAAGTACTATCGACATTGCTATCGCACAGTAACGAATTACCTCCTTCGATACCGCAGGACTGTTACCCTCATTGGTATTCGTGTCATCTAAAGTGTCGCGATTACCTATTGCTTTTTCTTGGGTAACTTTTTCTTTGAGTTGTTCTTTCTTGGCTGCAAGTGAGTTGCTCATTCTTTTCACAGCGTCAATCTTATCGGAGAGTTGGGCTTTTTCTGCAATCATGGAGGCTTGCTTCTTTGCATTATCCAAAAACCCATCAGCTAATTGCACGCCGCAGTGAGGGCAGGCTTTAGCTTGATCACTCACTCCTTTTCCGCATTCTACGCAAGTTGTCATTGACATAATTTTTCTCATTAATTTAAAGTCAAGCCATTAAAAAAATCTATACACCATATATGAATACTAAACGTAGGATTACAAATAGTACAATTCGGCTCCTACTAATTTTGTTATCATAGTTATTTCTTTCCATTGAAAACGGCCATCACAGTTAATTCAATAGGAACTATTTGTTATTTCTTCCAGGGCCTGTTACTGCAACAACGCGAAGCTTTACAGTAAGTTATAAAACTGATTATGAATTACAACTAGTGTTTTCTTCTCCTAGATATTTTCAGAAATTTTGAACATTGCTTTACTGAACCTATTGGTCAATTCTAAGTATTGTTTTCTTTGAGCATCAGTCCATTCTTCGGACTGCAACGTAGCTCCTTCGTTAGCCATTGCCATATTTTTTGCGTTCATTTTACTGATGTCTTGAATAGAGATAGAGCCTTTCCCTGCCATATCTTCGAATCCCTCAATCACATTTTCATAACTATCTATAAAGGAGTCCACCTGTGTAGAGCCGCCACCACAAGCTAACAACGCTAGAGTAAGAACTAGGAGTAGGGGTGTAGTTCGATATTTTTTCATTTCATTGCCTCGTTTGTTTTAGTAGATGAGATTCCAAATAAAATTATATAAAGTAATATACTTTTCCAGTGCAATTCTAACCGCATTAGTTGCGGTAGCATACAAATGGTCTGTGGACATAACCTAGCACTCAGAACAAGAAAAGAAAGATTACTGTTTGTTCTGGCGGTTTAGTCCCCATAACCAAATTTCTAACGTAATAGATGTAATTGACTACTGCGTGAATTGTAATATTATAACGGTTTGACAATGTTGTTACCCAATTTAGTATAGGTCTAGATTAACTGCTTTATCAATGCCTTAAACAAAAAAACTAACTTTCACTACGTATCTGATTTGTTTCGAATAATTGGGCCCGGGCGCGGAATCGAACTAATAACAGTCATCCCAGTTCCAACGATAAGTGCCTCGGCCAGAAACTACCGACACCGAACATAGGAATGGGGGTTTTAGGGTATCTTGTTACCCTCACTCATTTGATACACTAAGAACAAAAAAAACAGGGGGACATCCTAGATAGAAATAGCTGCTTAGTTAAAGCAATCTAGCCCTGATTTGACTTGATGGATTATTAGGATATGAATAGTTTATCAATAAACTAATTTTTAAATGTCAGACGAAAAGAAATGCACTTGGATAAACACAGTTTTTTTTAGTATGCGGAGTGTTAGCAGCAATAGCACGCACTTACCGACACTTCAGCGGCTAAGTTACAGCCTTAGAGCCGATAACAATCTGGATAGCTGGTATTTCCCTCAACGGTTCAGACTGGTTCTCTCCTCAGTTCTCCCTATCTCTGACCTTTAGATAGTAAATCATTGCTGTAATATTACCTTGGGTAGGCTTCTCAAAGAGGGCATTAGGGACCTGTTCTAAGCCTCAGCCCATCTTGATTGTAGTAATTATAAACTGCTTATAGCTGCACTGTTTAGCGTATTAGGTCGATTCGGATATACCTAGGCATTTACCTCTCTGGGACCCCGCAAGGCCGCGAGAGCCCATTTCGGGGGCTTCCTGACTTATATAGTCGGCAGGTAGCCATTGAGGCAGGTAGCCATTGAGGTCGACGGGTCATATCTATATGCTTGGATGATCAATCGGATAAGGAATATAAATTATCGTACCAAATTTTCATGCTTTACAACTTATTGCAGAGATATCAATAGGTATAGTTGGGTTTTCAGCCATTTTAATTGCATTAAGTCGGACTTCTGACGTGTTCAGTGGTCCGGATAACTTTCGTGTTCGACTTTTAACTTATTCAGCCTTTGGGGCAATGTTTGGTGGCCTTCTACCGTTTGGAATCTTCAACATCAACGATGCTGACTTATCTTGGAAAATTATTTGTTGGTCTATATGCCTCTACTCAGTAATAGGTTTACTGATATTTCCCAAAAGAATGCTGTTGCTTAGGGCTCAAGGGTATGAGCATATTTTCCCTATTAAACTTTTTATACTCCAAACGGGACTTCTTGCGACAATCTTTGTAGCCTCTGGCCTTATGATTGTTGGATACTTACAGGCTCTTACAAATATCTATGTTGGCTGTTTAATTTTGTTTTTAGTTCAAAGCACGTTAGCATTTATAAGGACAATGTTTGTGCGGGTAGACTAATCACTGTCGATAGTTCTTGATTTCTTTTATAGCTCACCCCTTCGGTGAGAGATTGGTGGCCTGCGGGTTGTCCATGTAGGTTGGGATCATGATTATATTCAAACAATGGACTCGCTTTGCCCATCTCACTGCCTAGACCGCTCAGCGCTTATTGAAGCTTCATTTTACGCATTAAGTGACTTAAGCTGTGAAAAGGAATTTCTTCTCAGCACTGAGGATAAGGATTTATGTCACAAAAAATATGTTCTTTATTAAAGAACAATTGAGAGAAATCGGCGAGATTTTCTCACAAACACCAAGCTGGCAACCGCCTGAAGATTATTGGCCTAGGTTTTGACTGGCAGACCCGCGTGGGTTCCATCCGATTCGATATGTCAGGAAGCTCGTGAAATGGCTTCTAACGGCCTTACAGTAGCTCAAATAGCCGATTGCTTAGGTATATCGGAATCAACCTTATGCTGCAAGCAGAACGACTTATAAGGAATTTATGGATGCTATAAAAAAGGGACTCGCTGAGGGTATTCATAAGGTGTCTAATGCTCTCTTTGAGAAAGCTACTCAGGGTAACGTTACAGCTATGATTTACTCTCTGAAGGTCAGAGATAGAGAGAACTGGGGTGAGAACCAGTCCGAGCCTTTGAGGGAGATTCCGCCTATGCAGATTGTCTTAACTGGAGTTTAGTAACCAAAACCAACCGCCGCTGAATAGAATTTATTTCTGTTCTTTGTTTTTGTCCTCATACTCTTTAAGATTTTTTTGATACTCCTCTTCAGAGAGTTTGTGCCAACCGATGCATTTACCAGTTGGGCTTCTTCCGCAACCACATTCCATATTTACACTCCTTTAGTTTAAGTAAAGTAATCGTTTCATGAGTAACTCCCTTTATTGATTACTTAAGCATAGCTGAATAGTCCATCCAGTCAAATCAGGGGTCGATCGTATGTCGTTGTGCTAGCTGGATAGGCTCCTGTGGATAACTTTTTAGGCCGCGTGTAAATTTAGGGGATTTTTGCCAAAGCGGTTATCGCCAGCATCACCTTTCTTGCAGTACCAATAAATCAAGAATAACATCCCTACAATTGTCAAGAATATTAAAATCCACCAACCAGACTTGTTAACATCATGCAATCTTCGCGCAACAAGTGAAAGCCCAGCAATAAAGCTAAAAACGTACCAAGGTAATAAAACAACATTTCCAAAGGACTGTATTGCACCCAAAGAGTATCCCAAGGCTGCTCCTCCAAATCCTGCCAATAGCCCAATCGCAAGACCGAGTAGCAGGGAAATAATCGTAACTCCCAGATTGCCCCACCAGTATTCTGATCTAGAGATTCTGGAGTCAAAATCCTTCCATTTAATAAAAACGTTTTTGGAAGCTTCAATAAAACCCATGTCTTCGCCCCACCTAGTAGTGAATGAGTAACTTATATGAGCTGGAGTGTTCTGTCAAAATCATGTACCCCATCCAGTCACATCAGGGCTAGATCGAGGTACCTAAGCAGATTGTGCTGACTGGGATCTCCAGTCAACGTTACATGTTGCCGCCGCTAGCGCCGCAATCTGTTGCTCTATTTGCCTCAGAGAAGCTAGTTCCCCGACAGATTTAAGATCAAGTTTTTTGGTAATTGTCATACCACTTATTTAACCTGCGTCTACATCTCAGTGGTATATAAAGTGGTATATAAAATAAAATAAACCTTACAGACATAAAAAAACCCCTGCAAAAACAGAGGATTAATTAATATATATGGCGGTGGGATAGGGATTCGAACCCTAGATAGGCTATTAACCTATGCCAGTTTTCAAGACTGGTGCATTCAACCGCTCTGCCATCCCACCTAATGCTGCTTAACAAGAGTATTTACTGCCTTACCCCTGTGTTGAAGGCGCTGATTATACAGCGCCTTTTAGCACTGACAAGTAACAATTACTCCTTTGGTGCTTTTTCTGCTTTTTCCTTTGATCCAGCTGCTTCTGGAGCCTGTTTTGGCGCCAGTTTTTCGACAATGCGCTGCTTGCGAGGATCATTTGATGCTCTTGGTGCAGCGGTTGCTGCTGGAGCAGCTTTAGGTGCAGTAGTAGGCGCACTTGCTTTAGCCGCTGGAGCAGTTGCTGCCGCTGGACGCTCAGTGCTTACTGCGACCTTGGCCGCTGGCTTTGGCTTGTATCTCGGGTCATTGCTGGCGCGAGGTGCCTCTGCTGGTTTGTCTGCTGCTGCAGGCTTGGCTTTTGGCTTGGCTTTCGATCTTGCCTTTGCTTTTGGCTTGGCCTCTGCGACGGGCGTCTCAGCTGCCGCTGTTGCACTGGCTGCTTTGGTAGACTCTGGCGCTGCTTCTACTGCGTCCTTTTTAGCCGCTCTAGGCTTGGCTGCTGCTTTGCGTTTTGGCTTGGCTGCTGTCTTAGCCTCTGGAGTAGTCGCTTGCTTGTCGGCGACGACGTCAGGTGAGCTAGCAACTGCTACCGGCGCTGCTTCAGCTGATGCGGGCTTTTGCTCTTGAGTTGTCTCAGTAGCAGCAACTGCTGTAGCTGTCTTATCCAGCATGTCCTGAGGGACATCTTGACGTTGACGGCGACGGCGAGGGCCACGACGCTTGTCGTCAGGCCGGCGCTTGAGCTGATCGGCCTGAGCAACGGCTACATTGCCATCAACGGCTTCGACTTGCTTGGCTTCTTGAACAGAGGTGCTAGCTTCTGCGTCTCTCGGCTTTGGCTGATTGCGACGATTGTTGTTATTGCGGCGACTATCATTGTTACGGGGCTCGTTGCTGTTGCTATTACTATTACTATTACTACGGCCTTCGTTATTGCCACGGTTATCGTTGCTGCGCGGCTCATTACGATTTCCGCTGTTGCGACCTTCGCCTTGAGTTTCGCTAGTCTTGCGGTTCTCATCGTTGCCACGGGTGTTGCCGCCACGATTGTTATCATTGCCACGGCTATTATCATTGCTACGGCTATTATCGTTACGATTGTTAGGCCCACGATTACTGTTGCGGCCACGATTGTTCTGGCCTCCGCGGCTTCTATTATTTCGGTTGTTGCTTCTTGGCTTAGGCTTTTCTTCCTCTTCAACCTCGGCTCCACCAAACATGGTGTCCCAAAGGCGTTTAACCAGACCTGGTGTTTTTGCTTCTGCGACCTTAGTCTGCGGCATAACAGGAGCTGGCGTTGAAGGTACGATGGTTTTAACAGCTGGCTCAGGCAATGCCTTAGCGCCGTCGCTGGCGTCTGTCACAACTTCAACTTCTGGCTTGCTTAGGTCGTGGGCTAATTTGTAGCTAAAGTCGGAGGTGTCTTCATCCTGATTGCGAATACGCACTACTTCAAAATGTGGCGTTTCCATTTCAGTGTTTGGCAACACAGTGACTTGGATTTTGTTGCGTACTTCAATGTCAGAGATTTCTTTACGCTTTTCATTGAGTAGGAACGTAGCGACGGGAACCGGCACAATGGCGCGAATCTCTCGGCTAAATTCTTTTTGAGCTTCTTCTTCGACCAGGCGCAGAATAGACAGTGCCAATGATCTGGTACCCCTAATAGTACCCTGGCCTTTACAGCGCGGGCAGATCTTGGACATAGTTTCTTCAAGAGAAGGGCGCAGACGCTGACGGGACATCTCTAGTAGGCCGAATCTCGAGATACGACCGACCTGAACTCTGGCGCGATCGACAACCAATGCATCACGCATTTTGTTCTCAACTTCTTTTTGATGCTTGCTATTAAGCATATCGATGAAGTCGATAACAATAAGTCCACCGACATCACGCAGTCGCAATTGGCGAGCGATTTCTTCAGCGGCTTCTTTGTTAGTGTTAAAGGCTGTTTCTTCAATATCACCGCCTTTAGTTGCACGGGCGCTGTTAATGTCGATTGAGACCATTGCTTCGGTAACGTCGATAACAATGGAGCCACCTGATGGCAGGGCTACTTCGCGGCAAAAGGCTGTCTCGATTTGGTTTTCAATTTGGTAGCGGTTAAACAGTGGAATCTCTTCCTGATAGAACTTCACCTTACTGGTGAAATCTGGCATCACTGTACCGATAAACGCTGCAGCTAAAGCGTAAGCCTCTTCACTGTCGACAATAACTTCACCGACGTCCTGACGCAGGTAATCGCGAATAGCGCGGATAATAACGTTGCTTTCTTGGAAGAGGAAGTGGGGGGCTTTTGAGCCTTCAGCTTCTTCGGTAATGGTATTCCAAAGCTGAAGCAGGTAGTCCAGATCCCACTGCAGTTCTTCAGTGGCTCGGCCGATGCCAGCTGTACGTACAATCGCACCCATACCTTCTGGAATGTTGAGCCCGCGCATTGCTTCGCGTAGATCAGCGCGCTCTTCACCTTCGATGCGACGAGAGATACCGCCAGCACGAGGGTTATTTGGCATCAGTACTAGGTAACGACCGGCTAGGCTCATTAATGTTGTGAGGGCAGCGCCTTTGGATCCACGCTCTTCTTTTTCAACTTGGACCAGAACTTCTTGGCCTTCTCTAATAGCGTCTTGTATGCGGACGCGACCACCTTCAGACGAACCTTTCTTGAAGTATTCGCGAGAAATCTCTTTTAGGGGTAGGAAGCCATGACGGTCAGCACCGTAGTCAACAAATGCAGCTTCGAGGCTTGGCTCTACTCGGGTAATTTTACCTTTGTAGATATTTGACTTCTTTTGTTCTCTGGTACGGTTTTCGATATCTAGATCGTACAATCTCTGGCCATCGACCATTGCAACTCGCATTTCTTCTGTGTGCGAGGCATTAATTAACATGCGTTTCATAATTCACCTTTACTCGTTATTGGGAGCGAGAGCCAGGTGAGAGACAAGCTAAAAAGGGAAGGTAAAACGGAAGTTGCCCTAGACTGTTGGTGCTAAATATACATTAAAGGTTATTAAGGTACATTAACAGCAAGCTGTCGAGTTTCTTCTTAGGCCAGTTAAAATGCGGCTTTCAGAGAATTATCAGCTTCATTAAAGGTAGCTGCGGCCTGCGGATACTGTCTTGGTTTCTTGTCAGATGGAGCTTGGGAAGCTGTAATTAAGCCTCTGCTCTAAAACTGCCAACCTGCCATGGTCACCAATCAAAAGCTGTTTTGATGGCTGTAAATGACTGACAATATCGTTAAATTCTTTCGTTTGTTTACTAACCACATACTGTAATTCAACGTTTTGAATTGGGCGTCTAAAAAGGACAGCGCACTCAATAACGGCAGTATCTGGTCTAAAAACCTGTTTCTATTCTTGTCTTTCACTGGCTGAGTTCACTCAGCTATTGTTGATTACCTGCCAATGATTAAACCATGGCAGGTAGTCATCTATTCTTTACCCAAGTTTGTGTTTAAACACTGTGCTCAAAACTCAAGCCTTGGAGCAAGTCTACCTTTGGCAGCCAAACGTTATGCGGCCTACCCAAGGGACTTCGCGGGGCAATATAACAACAATTGCCTGTAGCTACAATGAAAGTGAGAATTTAGTTGGGTGATTGCAGGGCAGGTGGGTACAATGGCGCCGTTTCCAACAGCCTATAGTTGCCATATCTTGCCTGAATCAGATGCAGAACCAAAAGTAGAGTCGACGTCAGAGTTCGATAAGGTGTCTTACACCGAGGTCGGCTCTGAGCATGCTGGCCAGCGGTTAGATAACTTTTTAATTCGCCATCTAAAAGGCGTTCCCAAATCTCGCATCTATAGACTGCTGCGCAAAGGGGAAGTGAGAGTTAATAAAGGTAGGGTGAAGCCTGATACGCGCCTCAAAGAGGGCGATATTATAAGAATCGCACCGATTCGTGTTGCAGAGCGTGGCGAGCCTGCGCTACCAGGCAAGCAACTCAAGCGCTATTTGGCGGAAAATATTTTGTTTGAAGATGATGGTCTGCTTATCATCAATAAGCCCAGCGGTCTTGCTGTGCATGGTGGTAGTGGCATCTCTCTCGGGGCTATTGAAGCTCTGCGCGCAGAGCGCCCCAACGCGAAGTTTTTAGAGTTAGTTCATCGCTTAGATCGCGATACCTCAGGTTGTTTAATGCTAGCCAAGAAGCGCGCGGTGCTTTTGGAGTTGCAGCAGGCGATGCAGCGCAACCATATAGAAAAGCGCTACCAGGCTTTGGTAAAAGGCCAGTGGCCCAAGGGTAAGGCGACTATTAATGCGCCCCTTAAAAAGAATCAGCTGTCATCTGGTGAGCGTATGGTGCGAGTTGACGCAGAGGGCAAGGCCTCGGTAACTCATTTTAAGATTGTTCAGCGCTTTAAAGAAGCCACTCTGCTTGATGTCAGGCTCGAAACGGGCAGAACCCACCAAATTCGTGTGCACTGTGAGTTCTCTGGCCAGCCCATTGCCGGTGACCCTAAGTATGGCGATGTACAGTTCAATGAAAGCCTAAGAGACTCTGGCTTAAAGCGTATGTTTTTACATGCGAGCCATCTGCGCTTTAGGCACCCTCTGTCTGGGGACTGGGTAGAGGTAGAGGCGCCGTTACCAAAAGATCTAGCGCCGGTATTGACCAAGCTGGTCTAAACAGACCAGCGATTAAAGAACAAAGACATATAAAGATCTAAAAGGAACTATGAAAGATACAAAATTGGTCATTTTTGACTGGGACGGCACCCTTTCCGATTCGGTAGCCCGTATTTCTCAATGCATTCAGCTAGCGGCAGACGATCACAGTCTGCCAGTCCCAAGCTATGATGAAGCCAAGGACATTATTGGTCTTGGCCTTAAAGAAGCTATTCAGCGCCTGTTTCCTAGCGCTAATGAGGCCATGATTCAGCGGTTTAGCCAGAGTTATTCCGCTCACTATCGTTTGCAAGATGCTGAGCCCTGCGGTTTCTTCCCTGGTGTTTTGGATACATTGGACGAGCTGCGCGCTGCAGGGTATCTTTTAGCTGTCGCCACTGGCAAAAGCCGTGCTGGGTTAGACCGGGTATTTGCGGCAACGGAGCTGAGTGAGTTTTTTCACGGCTCTCGCTGTGCCGATGAAACCCAGTCTAAGCCACACCCTATGATGCTAGAAGAGCTGCTTGCTGAGCATCAGATTGTCGCTAGCAATGCTGTAATGGTTGGCGATACCGAGTTTGATATGGAGATGGCGGTAAACGCCGAGATGCCTCGCATTGCCGTGAGTTATGGTGCCCATGATGTCGATAGGCTAGCGATTTACAAGCCCGTCACTTGCCTTGATCACTTCTCAGATATTATAAAATATATATAATAATCAAGCACTTATAAATTATAGTTAAAGTAAATTCGATATCTCTATAGCACTTTTATGTCGAACCGCTTTAGGCCTGAACACAAGCCTATTAAAGGTAGCCCTATTAATGAGCTGGGGTCATTGCTTCGCACCTCGCTAAAAAGGCTTATCCCCAGCCCCTCAGCCTTAAAGCTCCCCGCGCAGTCATAGGGCTGCTCTGCCTGCAAATAGGCTTCGATCTGCCCAGCACTGAGTTGGCGAAAGGTGACGCTGGTGGTGTCGACTATGCAATGCTCTTTAAAACTACCGTCAGGCTGTTGCTGAACTAGTGCAAGGCCGCTGTGGAAAAGGACCGTTTTCCCTGCTTGAGCCATAAGCTGTTCTTTGGCGCGATCATGGCTGCCAGGCTTGCCTAGAAACTCACCATTGAGCTCTGCCACTTGATCTGCGCCTATTGCCACAGCATTGGCAAATCTTTCTGCAACGGTCCGAGCCTTCTCTTCGGCTAACCGAATCGCCAAAGCCTCCGGGAGCTCACCTGGGTAAGCGGCCTCATCAATAGCTGGTGAGTAGCAGCTAAACTCCAAGTTAAGCCGCTGTAGCAGCTCTTTTCGATAAATCGAAGAAGAGGCCAGAATAAGATTGCTCATAGGTTGTCCAGTTATTAGGTGGCTACTGTGCGGCTGTCTTGGTCATTCTAGAGATACCAGAGCGACGCCTAGGAAACACCTAAGGTGCTCCTCAAAAGCGCCATATGGTACCTGTATATAGTGTCGCCTTAAAGGCAGTGGTGGCTAGTGCAAATAATCGGCGCTTGTTGGTTGCGTGTTTTACCACTTTTTCTTTGACAGATAGCGGCGTGGACCCTATGATGCGCGCCTAACTGGGTACCACCGATATTATGGCACTGCCAACTGAAATTGATCCGCGTAAACTTGCTCTTCAGGGCAACCTTCTCGAAGGCACGGTAAATATAGTTGATCTTCCTAGATTAGAATCATCGGTGAGTTCGATTTGTGAGCCGTTAAAAGCTTCAATACAGTTCGAGCTAGATGAATCTAGAGCAAAAGTTGCTCATGGAAAGGCAGTGGTACTAGTAGAAACAGTCTGTCAACGCTGTCTTGATGGGGTAAAGGTCGAGGTAGAGGCGGTGTTTTCGGTTCAGGTTATTTGGTCTGAAGATCATCTTAACCGAGTGGCTGCTAATTACGAGCCTTGGCTTGTAGTTGACAAGTTGGCAAACCTCAACGAGTTACTTGAGGATGAGATTTTATTGGCGTTACCTTTGGTCAATTACCATGAAGAGGGTGGTTGCACAGGGGATACCTTTCAAGATGAGGTAAGGGCCATTGGTGATGAGGTTGTTTCGGACAACCCATTTAATGTTTTACTGCAGCTGAAGAAATAACCAGCTGCGCTTAATTTTTGCTTAGGAGTTCCTATGGCCGTTCAAAAAAGTCGCAAGACCCGATCTAAACGTGGCATGCGCCGTTCACATGATGCACTGACTGCAGCAACAGTTTCTATTGATTCTGTTAGCGGCGAAAAGCACCTGCGTCACCATGTTACTGCTGACGGTTTTTACCGCGGCCGCAAAGTCATTGAGACTAGCGCCGACTAACTGTTAGATTCTCCTTGGCAAATTCTCTCAGAATTGCCGTAGACGCTATGGGCGGGGATTTTGGTCCCCGGGTCGTAGTGGCCGCGCTTGTAACGTCGCTACGCAAACACCCTAGTGTCTCTGCGCTACTATTTGGCGACCAGCATAAGCTGGATGACGCACTTTCTGACTGCATGGACAAAGCGCTCCTCTCTCGAATAAAAACTCAGCATTGCGATGCGGTCATCACTGACGATGACGACGTTTCTGTGGTTATTCGCAGCAAGCGTGACTCATCTATGGGTTTGGCCGTCAAGGCGGTAGCTGACTCAGAGGCTGATGCCTGTATCAGTGCAGGTCATACAGGGGCTTTGATGGCCCTTGGAATGGTTATTCTAAAAACCTTGCCCGGTATCTCTCGCCCCGCTATCTGCACCACATTTCCGACCAGTCAGGGTCGCTCCTACATGCTTGATTTAGGGGCTAACTTGGACTGTTCAGCTGCTCAGCTTTCGCAGTTTGCATTGCTTGGCTCTTTGACGATGCAGGAACTGGATAATATTACTACCCCGCGGGTACGCCTGCTGAATGTCGGCGAAGAGGCCAGCAAGGGTAGTGGGGTAATAAAGCAAGCAGCAGACCTTTTAAGAGACGAACCACTGATAAATTATTGCGGTTATGTAGAGGGTGATGGTCTCTTTGAAGGCGATACGGACGTAGTCGTCTGCGATGGCTTTAGTGGCAATGTGGCACTGAAAACTAGCGAGGGGGTCGCGCGAATGATCAACGCTATGCTTAAAGATTTACTAGCTAGTAGTTGGCTCACTAGATTGGCGGGGCTGCTAATGTTGGCGCCTCTCAAATTATTTAAAGCTCGTCTCAATCCTTCGGAACACAACGGTGCCTATCTACTTGGTTTGAATGGCGTTGTGATAAAAAGCCATGGTGGCGCCGACGAAGTTGCCTTTGGGCATGCCCTCGATGTTGCCATTGAAGCAGCTAAACATAATCTGCCTGACGTTTTGTCGCCTATACTTCAGGGCAAGATAGACCGCAACCAAACCAAATAGAGGATATATGTCAAAAAGTAATTTAGCGTTTGTATTTCCTGGCCAAGGATCGCAGAAAATTGGTATGTTAGCCGAGCTTGCAGCAGATAACCCAACCGTAGAAGCTACCTTTGCAGAGGCTTCAGAGGCACTGGGTTACGACCTATGGGACATGATTCAGAATGGCGACCAGGAGGACATTAACCTTACGGAGCGCACCCAGCCAATGCTATTGGCGAGCAGCGTTGCCATTTGGCGTTTATGGGGTGAGAAGGGTGGGCCAATGCCTAGTCAGTTTGCTGGGCATAGTCTTGGGGAATGGTCTGCATTGGTCTGTGCTGGTAGCCTGGATTTCGCTGATGCCGTAAAAATTGTTCGTTCTCGCGGTGCCTATATGCAACAAGCCGTGCCTGTCGGTGAAGGAGCGATGGCCGCTATATTGGGTATCGCTGATGATATTATTATTGCTGCCTGCGACTCGGCTCGAGAAAGCGGCGTCGTTAATGCGGTTAATTTTAATGCCCCTGGACAGGTCGTTATTGCGGGCTCCACCGCTGGCGTAGACCGCGCCATTACTATTTGTAAGGAAGCTGGAGCCAAGCGCGCTATGGCCCTGCCTGTTAGCGCACCGTTTCATACATCCTTAATGCGGCCGGCGGCCGAACAACTCGCAGAACTTGTGCAGGCGACGAGTTTCGTGAGCCCTACCATTCCGGTAATACATAATGTCACCGCTCAGACTGAAGCCGACCCAAAAATCATTAAGTCACTGATGCTTGAGCAGATTTACAAGCCTGTGATGTGGGTAGACTGCATTCTTGCGCTAAAGGCCGCTGGGGCAGAACAGTTTGTAGAGTGCGGTCCAGGCCGTGTACTTAACGGGCTAACCAAACGAATCGATCGAGACCTGACATCATTTTCAAGTGATGATGCCGCTAGTCTGGATAATGCATTGACCTCAATTTAAATAATTCTAGGAGTACAGTATGGCTGTTGAACAAAAGGTGGCTTTGGTGACTGGTGCTAGTCGCGGTATAGGCGCTGCCATTGCCGATGACCTAGGTCGCTATGATATTACTGTAGTGGGCACGGCAACGACCCAAGCCGGCGCTGATAAGATCAGTGAGCGCTTTGCTGAAAAAAATATTTCTGGCCGCGGTATGGTACTTAATGTGACCGAGCTGGAGTCTATCGATGGTCTGTTAAAGGCTATTGGGGCTGAGTTTGGCGCCCCAACGATACTGGTGAACAACGCAGGTATCACAAAAGATAATATTCTAATGCGTATGAAAGAAGACGAATGGATGGACGTTGTGAACACCAACTTGAATGCTGTTTTCCGTCTATCTAAGGCCTGTGTCAGAGCGATGACCAAGGCGCGTTGGGGCCGAATCATCAACATTAGCTCTGTAGTTGGCTCTATGGGAAATGGCGGTCAGAGCAACTATTCCGCGACCAAGGCAGGGGTTGAAGGGTTTTCTCGAGCGCTGGCTAAAGAGCTTGGGTCGAGAAGTATTACCGTCAATAGTGTGGCCCCAGGTTTTATTGATACAGATATGACAAAAGAGCTTCCCGAAGCGAATAAACAGTCTATGCTTAATCAAATACCGCTTGCCCGACTCGGCTCTCCAGACGAAATTGCCTCTGTTGTAAGCTTTCTGGCAGGGGAAGCTGCAGGCTATATTACGGGGGAAACTATCCACGTAAATGGCGGCATGTACATGGCTTAACCCGTTGATTTAAATCAGGATACTACCTTTTTTTAAAAGGGCACTAGCATTTTCGTTTTTGTTAGGTAAAATGCGCGCCCTAGGAACAGATTATGGTTAGACGAGCTTTTTAAGCTCGCTATCAAGTTAGGCATCAGATCCCTTATAGGAGTGGAAATACGATGAGCAACATTGAAGAACGCGTTATCAAAATGGTTGCAGAGCAGCTAGGTGTTAAAGAAGAAGATGTTAAGACCACATCATCTTTTGTTGAAGATCTAGGTGCAGATTCGCTAGATACTGTTGAGCTGATCATGGCTCTGGAAGAGGAATTCGATGCCGAAATCCCCGACGAAGAAGCTGAGAAAATTGCTACAGTTCAGGATGCTATTAGCTACATCACCGCTAACGGTTGATCGCTAGTCATTCTAAAGAGCCGCTCCAATTGGGGCGGTTTTTTTATGCCTGATAGTTTTGTCATCATAGAGGCTAAGATTGGGTTTATAATGGCTGCCGTAAAGGGCGCTGGTTATCTAGGGCATAGAGTACGCAGTTCATACAGTGCTCGGCTTATCAAGTGCTCGGCTAATAAAGTGCTCGGCTCAAAACGGATACAGGCCAAGTAAGGTAACGACTCAACAAAATAGGCTAAGTCGATAACGTCACTATGCAGCAGACCAATTTTTATCAGAGTATTAACGGCATATTTGCGGTAGGCGCTGCAAATGGCGCGGACGCTTGGCAGCAGGATCGTGGTTTGGCCTATGGGCACGGTTTGTTTGAGACCATGCGCTATCAGGGTGCATTGGTTCCCTTGCGTGAGCGGCACGTGAAGCGCCTGTGCAGTGACGCTGCTGTGCTGGGCATATCGCTAGACCGTGCCATTGTCGACAGTCACCTAGGTCAATTTATTGAGGTTTTGGCTGCACAAAAAGTTGAGGCTGGCGTGATCAAAATTCTCGCGACTGCTGGCAATGGTGGCCGAGGCTATCAAAGCCCAGAGATCATGGCTCCTCAGATTATCTGTCAATACAGCAGTTTTGATGCCGAGCAGGCATCTGACCAGCGAGAGCTGGGTATCAAACTTTGGCGCTGCGCCTATCGTTTACCCTCGAATACTGTGCTCGCCGGTATCAAGCATCTCAATCGCCTCGATCAAGTGTTAGCCCGCAGTGAATGGTCATCGTCTGAGTTTGCCGATGGCATCATGTTAGATGCTCACGACAGCATTATTGAGGCCACCTCGGCTAATATCTTTGTAAGAACCGCTCAAGGTTGGGTAACACCATCTCTAGAGCAAGCGGGAGTAGCTGGCGTGATGCGAGCTCTGCTTATTGAGCACTTATTTTTGAATCAGAATTTGTCGGTCAGTATAAATCCGGTGTTGGCCAACGACTTAGAGCAAGCCCTAGAGTTGTTCGTGTGCAATTCTGTGAGAGGGATAATACCAGTGACTCATATTGCCGGAGTTGGGACACTATCGGGCATAGATATCAGTATTGGAGATCAGACAAGAATGCTGCAATCTGCGCTAGGCAAACTCTACCCATGTTATCTATGAACAAATTATTTTTAAGGCTATTTATAGTATCGACTCTGGTGATCACTGTTTCTGTCGCGGTGCTTTATAGCTATGTGCAGCAGCAATTACATCAGCAGGTTAGCCTTGAATCACCAGCAAGCCAACAGCAAGCCCAGCAGGACAGTAGAGGTCGAGTTATTTGGACGATTGAGCGAGGCAGTAATCTCAGCCAAGTAAATAGGCAGCTGTATCTCGCAGGGATTCTCTCGAGCCCTGTTTTACTAGCGCGATATGCGAGGCTAAAAGGCGACGTGGATATACAGGCTGGTAGCTATTGGATCAGTCTCGACGACAGCGCAAGTTCATTGCTAAATAAATTCAATCGCGGTGAAGTCGTCCGTTACCAGATTACTTTCCCTGAAGGTTGGGCCTTCAAGCATTGGCTGGCCCACCTGCAGTCGGTGCCACAGTTCGCTGGGATTTCCGGATCGACCCCAGAGCAGCTGCTGGCGCAAGCCAATATCGACGTAGAATATTATGAAGGTTGGTTTTTTCCTGATACTTACAGCTATAGCGCGACCGATTCGGTGGCTGATATTTTGGCTCAGGCCCACGCAAGAATGCTTGCTGTACTCAAGCAGGCCTGGGAGAGACGTGAACTAGATCTGCCTTATAGTTCAGCCTATGAAGCGCTTATTATGGCGTCTATTATTGAAAAAGAGACCGGCTTGGCTGAAGAGCGGGAAGAGATTGCGGGGGTATTCGTCAGACGTCTGCGCAGCCGTATGCGCCTACAGACCGACCCCACAGTGATCTATGGCATGGGTGATGCTTATAAAGGCAATATCCGTCGGGTACATTTAAAACAGCGCACGCCTTATAACACCTATATGATAAACGGCTTACCACCTACGCCAATAGCCATGCCCAGTGAGGCCGCCATTGAAGCGGCGCTTCACCCACTGCCCGGTTCTAGCCTATACTTTGTGGCGCGGGGGGATGGTGGCCATTATTTTTCGGATACTCTTGAAGAGCATCTCGGGGCCGTGAGGCAATATCAAATTAAACAGCGGGCGCACAACTACCAGTCTGCGCCTCAGCAAAACTCAGATTAACAGGATCTAAATGCGCGGAAAATTTATCACCATTGAGGGTACTGAAGGGGTAGGTAAGACTACCAACATTCAGTTTATCCAAAATTGGCTCGACGCAAAGGGGTTAGCCTACCTGTGCACCCGCGAGCCTGGCGGCACGCCCCTGGCGGAACAGATTAGAGAGCTGCTATTAGCGCGGCGTGATGAGTTGGTCTGCGATACCGCAGAGTTACTACTGATGTTTGCCGGTCGTGCTCAGCATCTCCATCAGGTTATCGAGCCGACGTTGGGAGAGGGCGCTTGGGTGCTCTGTGATCGCTTTACCGACGCCACCTACGCATATCAGGGCGCAGGTCGCGGTATGCGGCAGGACCTTATTGCGGAGCTTGAATTAATAGTTCAAGGCAGTCTGCGACCTGACCTTACTTTAATTTTGGATATCCCCGTTGAAATTGGCCTTAAGCGAGCTAGTGAGCGCAGCGCTCCTGATCGATTTGAGCAAGAAAAGAGCGAATTTTTTCAGCGTGTGCGTCAAGGCTACCAAGATATTGCTAAAAACGACCCTGAACGCTGTGTCATTATTGATGCATCTAAACCGCTGGTGGATGTGCAGCGAGAGATCAGCATTGCTCTGGAGGCCTTTTGGTTTTCCTCCGAGGAATCCGGCTAATGGCTGAGGTAGTGCATAAGACAATTCCGCTAGCATTGCCTCTTCCCTGGCAGGAGGACCTATGGCAGGGCTTTATAGAGCGCATTGACCAGGGGCGTTTAGCCCATGGGTTGATGCTGACGGGGTCGGCTGGTATTGGTATCGAACGCCTTGGGATGGCCCTTGCTCAGCGCCTTCTCTGCACTGCAGAACTTAGTAAATATGCCTGTGGCTCTTGTAAGGGCTGCCAGCTGATGGTCGCAGGGAACCACCCAGATTTCAGTGTTCTTGAGCCAGCGGAAGAAGGCAAAGCAATACTGATTCCGGCGGTGCGCGCTCTGATGGACAAGCTGAGTAAAACAGCGCAGCAGGGCGGCTGGAAAGTAGTGCTGATCAGTCCGGCAGAAAACATGAATAACAACGCAGCCAATGCCTTGCTTAAAAGCCTTGAGGAGCCTCAGGCTAAGACATTATGGATTCTGTTGTCCTACAGGCCCAGTTTGGTTTCCGCGACTATTCGTAGTCGCTGCCAGGTTCAGAATTTACCACTCCCGGACACAGCAACTGCCACCCGCTGGCTTGCAGAAGTCAGTGGTGATCAAGAGCGTGCGCAACAGACCTTAGAGATTGCTGGCGGTAGGCCTCTGCTGGCGCTGGAATACCTGCAGGGGGACAGTTTAGAGTCACGGCATAGCTTTGAAACGCTGATTGATCGAGTCCGTCAGGGGGATATGTCGCCACTGGATGCGGCGCAGCAGTGCCAAAAGCTAGGTAGCGACCAAATGCTCGACTGGTTTATGAATTATTTACATAGACTGGCCACCGGGGAACTGCAAAATAACCCCAACCCAGCGCTTTTTGATTTTTCGGACAAGCTCCGCAAGGCGCGTGGCTGGGTGTTGTCTGGTTCAAATATCAATGGCCAGTTGCTTTGGGAAGAGTTATTTATGGACTGGCTTCAGGTATTTCGTCAGCGGCGCTAGCTGTCTGCTGAGATGGAATCTACGCTATGTGCTAATATTTTACCAAGCGCTCGTTTTATGCCTCAGGGCCTCGAGCGTAGGTTTTAGACTGAATGATTTATGTTGATGTGCAATGATTTGACAGGGAGAGGTATTGTATATGGCCGAAAGTAAGGGATTTAGCGGCGGCAAAGGTGGGGTTTTGGCCTTAGAGATTAAAGATGAACGAGAGCTCTACGAGCACTATATGTCTTTTGTTCAGGGTGGCGCGTTATTTGTACCCACCAAAAAGAGCCATGAACTAGACGATGATATTTTCTTTTTGTTGAGTATATATCTGCGTCGTGAACCCATACCTATGACCGGGAAGGTCGTCTGGGTAATCCACAAGGGTTCTGGTAGCGCTAAAAAAGAAGGTGTTGGTGTACAGTTTACCGATGACCAAGCGGAGCTCAAGACTGAAATTGAACAGGCACTAACAGGTATGGTTCACTCGCAGCACCCTACCTTAACGATGTAACAGATAACTCTAAAATAATTTAACCACCATCTAACCCCCATTTAACTACAATACAAAATAATCCTATGCTGGTAGATTCTCATTGTCATCTCGATCACTTAGATTTAACCGATCGGGAGGGCGGCCTTGATGGCGTAATCGCTGATGCTTTGGCTCAGGGTATCACTCAATTCCTCAGTGTTGCTGTTGACCTTAGTAGCTCCGCGTCGCTGGTTGACCTCACTGCTAAATACAGCAATATTTACTCCTCGGTGGGCGTACACCCACTGCAAAAAATAGATCAGCCGGTACCTTCCGTGCAGCAGCTTGTGGATTTAGCGCAGGCCCAGGGGGTTGTGGCGATTGGTGAGACCGGGCTGGATAATTTTTATAGCGCCGATACCCATAAATGGCAGCGCGAGAGCTTTATTAATCATCTGCAGGCAAGTCAAAGCACCGGTAAGCCGATCATCATCCACACCAGGGACGCCCGGGAGGAAACCATAGAGTTGTTGCGCCAGTACCCATTAGAAGCAGGCGGGGTGATGCACTGTTTTACCGAGACTTGGGAGATGGCTGAGGCGGCTATAGAGTTAGGTTTTTATATCTCATTCTCGGGCATTGTCACCTTTAAAAGTGCCGATGATCTGCGTGAAGTCGTGCGCCGAGTACCCCTCGATCGGTTGCTAGTGGAGACAGATTCTCCTTGGCTGGCACCAGTGCCACATCGGGGTAAGCAGAACGAGCCGCAATATGTCCGAGAGGTCGCTGAGTGTGTCGCCGATTTAAAAGATATTACCATTGAAAAATTAGCCGAAATTACCACACAAAATTTTCACCGATTGTTTAGAATACCCGCTGTCTGAACAAACGCACTGAGATAGCCCCATTATGTCCGATCTGGCCGCCGCTGAATCACAGTTTATTATTCGCACCTTTCCCGTTGGGCCATTGGGTTGCAACTGCTCTGTTATTGGTGATCGTCTGTCTGGGCGCGCGCTAGTGATTGATCCAGGTGGCAACGCTGAGCAAATATTGGCTCTGCTCACAGAGCTTAATCTCAAGGCGATCGCTATTATTCACACCCACGCGCATCTCGATCATATTCTCGCTGCAGGCGAAATTAAGAATGCCACCGGCGCACCGATCTACCTTCATGAGGGGGATCAATTTCTCTGGGATATGGTTGAAGAGCAATGTGCACGTTTTGGTGTGCCACCGGTTAAGCTTCCGGATCCCGATTTTTACCTTCATGACGACCATGATCTAGGTTGCTGCGGTGGAGTCGCTATTCACACGCCGGGCCATACGCCGGGTTCAATTAGTTTTTATTTTGAAGAATACAAAACCCTGATTGCTGGTGATACGTTATTTCAGGGCAGTATTGGCCGCACGGACCTTCCTGGCGGTAACTTCGACCAAATTATTACCTCGATTAAAGAGCGAATTTACAGTCTCGATGATGATGCCGTAGTGGTGACCGGGCATGGCCCGAATACCAGTATCGGCTACGAAAAAATGGCCAATGGCTTTGTCCGCGCATAAGGAACCAACATGAAACAACAATTAGCAACCATGCTTGAGCTTCAGGCTGAGATGAATACTAAAGTACATGCCGAATGGCGTGATCAAGAATTTGAATGGTACCGAGCCATTTGGGTTGAATGTGCAGAATTGCTAGACCATTACGGTTGGAAGTGGTGGAAGAAACAGACACCAGACGTGGATCAAATTGCTCTTGAGTTGGTAGATATCTGGCATTTCGGTTTGAGCATTTTGTTACTGTCTGGCCACTCTGTTGATGACATTAGTGATGAGGTTATTGCTGGCTTTGAAGGCCAAACAGGCAGTGATGACTTCGCCGGCGATCTTGAAGAGTTTACCGCCCAGACATTAGTGACCAAAGATTTTGATATTGCTGGCTTTGCCCGTCTCATGGACGGTATTAATATGGATTTTGAAACCCTCTATGTGGGCTATGTTGGCAAGAATGTATTGAATTTCTTTCGCCAAGACAATGGCTACCAAGACGGTAGCTACCACAAACAGTGGGGCGGCAAAGAAGATAACGAGCATCTGGTTGAGATCGTGTCTCAGTTAGATACTGGCGCTGCTAACTTTAAAGATGAGCTTTACAGCCGTATGCAGTCAACCTACAAAGAGTTGAATGGCTAGTTGCTTCTTAAAGCTGTAGGTATTAGTTAAATCAATACGCTTTATAATCCGCTGTGTGGCTTGCCTAGCCTACAGCGGTGATGCATTTTTCTGCGGCGGGACTATAATACCTGCCAAGAATAAGCAGTAAGAATAGTCGGCGAGAATAACCGCTAGATAACGAGCCGCTAGAAAAATCAGTTGATAGGCCGCTAGAGTTGGCCCAATTCCATAACCACCCTTAGATTTACGGAGATACATTGTGACTTCACCCGTTCGCGTTACTGTTACAGGTGCAGCAGGGCAAATTAGTTATTCCCTTCTGTTCCGCATCGCCGCCGGCGAAATGCTTGGCCCCAATCAGCCTGTTATTTTACAGATGCTAGAAATTACACCTGCTCTTGAAGCGTTAAAAGGTGTAGCTATGGAATTAGAAGACTGTGCATTTCCGCTTTTAGCTGGCATGGTTTGTACTGATGATGCGGCAGCCGCATTCAAAGATGCCGATTACGCATTATTGGTTGGTGCACGTCCCCGTGGACCAGGCATGGAACGCAAGGACTTGTTAGAAGCTAATGCGGCCATTTTCTCGGCCCAAGGCAAGGCATTGAACGACAATGCATCTAAAGATATTAAAGTGTTGGTCGTGGGTAACCCTGCAAACACTAATTCGTTGATTGCTCAGCGCAATGCGCCAGATATTAATCCCCGTCAATTCACCGCCATGACTCGCTTGGATCACAATCGCGCCATGAGCCAGATTGCCAACAAGACTGGTACTACGATTAATGACGTAACCCACATGACTATCTGGGGTAACCATTCTGCGACTCAGTATCCTGATCTGCACGAAGCCAAAGTAAACGGCAAGCCTGCGATCGATATGGTTGATCAGGCATGGTACGAAAATGACTTTATCCCGACTGTACAGCAGCGCGGTGCAGCGATTATTGCCGCTCGCGGCGCCTCTAGTGCCGCTTCTGCAGCCAATGCGGCCATTGCCCACATGCGTACCTGGGCACTGGGCACAGCTGAGGGTGATTGGGTTAGCATGGGTGTTTATAGCGATGGTAGCTATGGCATTGCTGAGGGGCTTATTTACTCTTTCCCCTGTACCTGTAAAGACGGTGACTGGGCGATTGTTCAGGGACTTGAAATCAATGATTTCTCCCGCGCTAAGATGACTGCCACAGAGACAGAGTTGGCCGAAGAGCGTGATGCGGTTCAGCACTTACTGCCTTAAGACTTGGTTAGTTGTGTAAAAGAGACTGCTCAGTCAATTATGGCTGGGTGGTCTTTTTTTTGTCTCCCAGAGAAATAAACCTTGGTTTCATTAGCGGTGCTCTGGAAAAGTTTGTTAAAGTACGCGGCCAAAACAACGTAACGGTAATAAGGAGAATGCAGTGGCATTTGCTGAAGTAGGGAAAGTCGCTCCGGCCTTTTCACTCTTAGATCAAAGAGGAAATAAGGTCAGCCTTAAACAGTTTCGTGACAGTAAGAATGTAGTGCTCTATTTTTACCCCAAAGCAATGACACCTGGCTGCACCGTTCAAGCCTGTGGCATTCGCGACACCAAGGCTGAATTCGACGCTCTGGATACTGTGGTACTAGCGGTAAGTCCAGACTCCGTAGATCGGTTGGTAAAATTCGAAGATAAGCAAGAGCTCAACTTTACGCTCCTTTCCGACGAAGACCATGCTGCTACTGAAAAGTACGGTGCCTGGGGTTTGAAGAAATTCATGGGCCGTGAGTTCATGGGCGTACTGCGTTCAACGTTTATTATTGGTAAAGATGGCCGTATTGCCTACGTGATGGAAAAAGTAAAAACCAAAACCCATCATGAAGATGCCCTTAATTGGGTCAAAGAAAATCTCAGTTAATTCTGGTTAGTAGAATTTGCTCTGGTTAACTCCCGTGTAATTTTATTTACTTTAATTTGTTTAATTTAGTTTAAGGAAGTTTATAGATGTTTTTTATCTCAAGTGCTTATGCTCAAGCTGGCGGTACCCAAGAAGCAAACCCAATGATTACCCTATTAATGTTTGGTGGTCTTTTTCTGTTTATGTACTTTTTGATTATTCGGCCTCAGCGCAAGCGTCAAAAAGAGCACGTCAATTTGGTCAGCGCCCTAGGTAAAGGTGATGAAGTGGTAATGACTAGCGGCATGTTAGGCAAGATCACTAAGCTTGAAGGAGACTATGTCGTCCTAGAAGTGAGCAGCAGCCTAGAACTTAAGTTTCAGAAGTCAGCAGTTCATGCTGTACTGCCAAAAGGCACGATCAAAGCCATCTGATCGACAGATTAATCCTGGCCCCATTGGGGCCGCGATAATTATGGCACCCTTATGATGATTGCCTACCCAGATAGACTCGATTTAGCTCAGACACCAACGCCACTTCAGGCGTTGGATCGTCTAACAGACCAACTTCGCAGTGACATAAAATCAAGTACCGATTGCGCTGTAAGATGCCCCCGTATCTGGATTAAACGCGACGACCAAACGGGTAGCCTAACCTCGGGCAACAAAGTCCGTAAGCTCGAATTTTTGTTGGCTGAAGCGCTTGCTCAGGGTTGTGGCACCGTCATAACCTCTGGTGGAGTGCAGTCAAATCACTGCCGTGCGGTTGCCGTTTTGGGTGCTCAGCTAGGCCTTAAAGTACATCTTTTGCTGCGCTCAGACATTGAACCCCAACCGGTTGGCAATCTGCTAATCGACCAGCTAGTGGGCGCCACTATCTCCCATTACAGCCAGCAGGAGTTTAGGCAACTAGGCAATCTGTTTGAGTATTGGCAGCAGCACTACACAAACCAGGGCTCAAAGGCTTATAGCATACCTACGGGTGGCAGTAGCGGGACTGGGCTCTGGGGCTATATTGCCGCTGCCCAAGAACTGCAAAATGACTTTCTTCGAGAGCAAATCTCCCCCAGCTATATTATTCATGCCACCGGTTCTGGCGGCACTCAGGCTGGTTTAACCATGGGTTTTAACTTGCTCAACTCGGCCATTCAGGTTGAGGGCTATGCTGTATGTGATGACCGCGCCTATTTTGAGCGTAAGGTTAAAGAAGATATTAAACACTGGTCTAAGCAGTATGCTCAGCCTGTACTTATCGATAAACTCAAGATTGTTACCCATGACCAGTATGTAGGCCCGGACTATGGCAAGGCAGGCCCAGAAGTCTTTGAGTCCATTAAGCAGTTGGCCGCTTTAGAGGGTATTATTTTGGACCCGGTCTACACTGGCAAGGCTTTCCGAGGTATGGTTGAAGAAATTCGTCAGGGTCGCTACAGCGATGCCTCTGATATTGTATTTGTCCACACCGGTGGGCTTTTTGGGTTATTAGCCCAGCAACAGCAGTTAAATTATTGAAAAATAAAATAATAAAACAATAGGGTATTGAGATGTTTGAACAAGCCGTTTTAACCGTGTATGGAATCGTTTGGGGCCCCATTTTATTGGCTCTTTTGTTGGGTACAGGCATCTATTTAACCCTTGGCCTCAAGGGTATGACTATCCGTAAAATCCCCTACGCTTTTCGCCAGTTGCTTAAAGGGCGCAAGGGCAGTGGAGAAGGTGAGGTTACTCCCTTTAACGCGCTGATGACGTCTCTATCGTCCACAGTGGGCACCGGTAATATTGCCGGTGTTGCTACTGCCATTTCGCTGGGTGGCCCAGGTGCATTGTTCTGGATGTGGTTGACCGCTCTTGTCGGCATGGCAACCAAATACGCAGAAGCGGTTCTAGCGGTTAATTATCGCGAAACCGATGAGCGGGGCAAGAAGGTCGGTGGCCCCATGTACTACATCAAAAATGGTCTCGGCGATAACTGGAAATTCCTCGGTATTTTGTTTGCCATTTTTGGTTCTATCGCCGGTTTTGGTTTGGCCAATACCGTGCAGTCTCACGAAGTGTCTAAAGTTCTGGCGCAAAATTATTCTATTCCTACTCACTACAGCGGTATTGTTATGGCTGTTCTGGTAGGTATGGTGCTGCTGGGTGGCATTAAACGCATTGGCGCTGTAGCGGGCAAGCTAGTGCCTCTTATGACGATCGTCTACGTAATTTCTACTGTGTTTATATTAGCGTCGTACTACGAAGCCATTCCTAGTGCCATCGCATTGATTATGGACAGTGCATTCAACGGTATGGCAGCCACTGGTGGTTTTGCCGGTGCTGCCATGATCGCCGGCTTACGGGCAGGTGTAGCGCGGGGTATTTTCTCGAATGAATCTGGTCTGGGTTCGGCACCGATCGCTCATGCGGCTGCTGAAACCAATAGCCCAGTACGGCAGGGCACCATTGCCATGTTGGGTACTTTTATAGATACCATTATTATTTGTACGATGACCGGTCTAATTTTGGTGGCTTCCGGAGCCTGGAATGGCGACTTGGTTGGCGCCAATATGACACGCAGCGTATTTACGTCAACTCTGCCCTTTGGTGACACTATCTTCACCCTATCCTTGGTACTGTTTGCCTTTACCACTATGTTGGGTTGGAGCTACTACGGTGAGCGCTGTGCAGAATTTTTGTTTGGCCCGAAGGTAATTACCCCCTACAGAATACTCTGGGTGGTGGGTATCTATGTAGGTACGCAAATGCAGGGCGGTATCGTCTGGAAGCTGGCTGATATTCTCAATGGTATGATGGCCTTCCCCAACCTTATTGCGGTTCTATTTTTGTCGCCCGTGGTGTTTAAGTTAACCCGAGAATATTTTGCAGAAGAAGAAAATATGATCCCGCCAGCCCCTGTGCCGGCTTCAGATAAGTAAGGCTAAACCCTATGGCAAATAATAGCGCGGCACCCAAGCTGGTTATCGCAATCTCGTCGACTGCGCTATTTGATATGCGTGAGAGCCATAGTATCTATGAAACACAGGGCGTCGATGCCTATGCTAAATATCAGCGCGAGCGTGAAGATGACATCTTAGAGCCAGGCGAAGCTTTTCCCCTGGCGACTAAGCTGTTGCGTATCAATGAAAAGCTCGGAGGCGATCCGCGAGTCGAGATAATCCTGCTATCTAGAAATTCTGCCGATACAGGGTTACGGGTGTTTAACTCTATTGCTCATCACGGCCTTAAAATTTCTCGAGCTGCTTTTTCGGGGGGCAATAGTCCCTATAGATATGTCTCTGCCTTTGCTTGTCATTTGTTTCTCTCCACTAACGCTGAGGATGTGCGCAGCGCCCTAGATAGCGGTATGGCTGCGGCCACATTACTGCCTTCCCAGAGTGGGCCCAATGACTCAGATGAATTGCGCTTTGCCTTTGATGGTGACGCCGTTCTTTTCTCTGATGCCTCTGAGCGAATCTTTAAGGAGCAGGGTTTAGATGCTTTTACAGCCAATGAAAAGGCCTCTGCCCATATGCCATTGGACGCCGGGCCCTTTAAAAGCTTTTTACAGGCACTCCATGGATTGCAGTCTGAATTCCCCGCCGACGAGTGCCCAATTCGTACAGCGCTAGTGACAGCCAGAGCTGCGCCGGCCCACGAGCGGGTAGTACGCACTTTGCGAGAATGGGATATTCGTATTGATGAGAGCCTCTTTTTGGGTGGTTTGAGCAAAGGGGATTTTTTAAATTCTTTTGGCGCAGATGTGTTTTTCGATGATCAGCAGGTTCATTGCACCTCTGCCAGTGAATATGTCGCCACTGGTCATGTGCCCCATGGCGTTGCCAATGAGAGCTCTGTTAATGAGAGCGTCGCTAACAAGGCCAAGCCCCAAGAAGGTTAGAGTTGACCAAGAAATTAATTAGATCAGTCAAACTTCAAACTCTGTCCGATGCACAGATTATTAAACGTTATTTAGATCACCCTCAGGACGAAGAGCTATATTTTTTAACTCTGGAAATCGAACTGCGTGGATTGCATGAGCAAGTTGATCTTGGCAGCAAGAAAAAAACTAAGAATTCCAGGCACTCTGTTTTCTACTACCTTTTTTATCTTTTTCTTTTCGGCATGTTTTTAGCCCGCTTTGGTTCAGGTCTTTTTAATACGTGAGAATGTTGCTAAGGCATATTAAAAGACTGCAAATTTAATCCCCATTCCCAGAAGAACAGTCGCTATACCTGTCTGCAGTATATTGCTCGGAATTTTTGACGCTAAGGCAGTTCCCACATGTATAGCTGGTAGCGAGCCAATTAATAGACACCCGAGCAACATAAAATCGACATTACCCAGTAGGAAGAAGTGTCCAAGCCCAGCAATGAGGGTTAGGGGAACAGCGTGGGATATATCTGTACCAACAATATGCAGCGCTGGCAGTCGCGGGTAGAGCACCAGCAGAACAGCTGCGCAAAATGCACCGGCGCCGACCGATGAGAGAGTGACAAACACACCCAGAAAAATACCGGTAAAGAAAATAACCCAGTCGTTGTGCTGACGGATGTAGCCAATACCACCTACTTTTTTGTGCCCTGAATCTCCATTTGGCACTTTGCGTAATCGGCCATTTAATAGGATTACTGAGGCTGTGAGCACCAACATAACGCCTAGACTGCGGGTGAGAATAGATTGGTACTCTGACGATTCAGTAAACACAGAGCTAAGTAGCTGAGCCGTAAGTAAGGAGGCCGGTAGGCTTCCTGCTGCGAGAAAGCCCACAATGCGCCATTCAACGGTCTTACGTTTAGTATGAGATGCCATGCCACCAGCCTTGGTGATAGCTGCATATAGTAGATCTGTGCCTATGGCGACGTTATAGGGAAACCCAAACATGATTAGCAGGGGAGTCATTAGGGATCCACCACCCACGCCTGTTAGCCCTATAGCAAGACCAACGCCAGCACCAGCGGCTATATAGAATAAAATATCAATCACAGATGATGCACCGCCAAAATGATGTCCCTATTTCTCATTTGAGCACTCTAACAATTGGTGGGTATTCGAAGAAGGAATAAATTTGTATATTTTTATACCTTTAGAGTATATTAAGCACTAGACAGTCGTTATCTAGAGGGAGCCTGATGAAGCTACAACAACTTCGTTACATTTGGGAAGTGGCCCATAATGATTTAAATATCTCAGCCACAGCCGCCAGTTTATACACCTCTCAGCCGGGTATTAGTAAGCAGATACGTCTATTAGAAGATGAGTTAGGCGTCGAGATATTCTCCCGCAGTGGCAAGCACCTTACCCGAGTGACGCCAACCGGCGAGCAGATACTTAAAATCGCTGGCGACATATTGAGCCAAGTAGAGAGTATCAAACAGCTTACCCAAGAGAGTAATAGTCCTAATTTGGGTAGCCTTTCTATTGCGACTACCCACACTCAAGCGCGTTATGCGCTGCCGCCGGTTATTCAAGATTTTATCGCTAAGTACCCAGATGTCTCTCTACACATGCACCAGGGCACGCCCATTCAAATCTCTGAAAAGGCCGCAGATGGCACTGTCGACTTTGCGATAGCCACCGAGGCTCTTGAGCTGTTCTCTGATTTGCTGATGATGCCTTGTTACCGCTGGAATCGCTGTATTCTAGTGCCCAAGGATCATCCACTCGCCAAACTTAGCGAAATCAGTATCGAAGATGTAGCCGAGCATCAAATTGTGACCTATGTGTTTGGCTTTACTGGTCGATCAAAGCTTGATGACGCCTTTAGTGAAAAGGGCTTAACCCCTAAAGTAGTGTTTACAGCCACAGACGCCGATGTAATCAAAACCTATGTGCGGCTTGGTTTAGGTATTGGTATTGTTGCCCATATGGCCTATGACCCAGAGCTGGATACTGATTTAGTGGCAATTGAAGCGGGGCATCTGTTTGCCTCGAGTGTCACTAGTATTGGTTTCCGGAAGGGGACGTACCTTAGGGGCTACATGTACGACTTTATTCGCGGCTTTGCCCCTCACCTCACTCGGGATGTTGTGGACGAGGCAATGGCGCTTCCGAGCAAAGAGGCACAGGATCAGTTTTTCGCGGATATAGAGTTGCCTTTATACTAGGGCGGGGACTAAAACGTTCTCAGTAAACCGTAGGCGGTAAATACTGACTGGCGGCTACTGACTCAAATAAAATCCAAATCTGGATTGTCATTGAGTATTTCTTGCAGCTCATCAGCTTCGTCGGTCTGTGTATTCAACACTTCTTTTACAAACTTAAAATACACCGTATAGATAGCGGTCGGTTGACCGTCTCGCTCGACGACAAAAAAGGGCGCTCGATCCACATCATATTTGGCTGCTAAGCCCATTCCCAATGACTGGGGGTCGGATTCATCGGCAACCACAATCTCATCAATGGCATCCAACTGCCCCGCTAGACGCATTTTCTCCTCAACCTCAGCGCACTTTTTACAGGGGGAGCCGTCGGCAAAGATCTTTTTGACCATGGTTATCTTCATATTGCGCTACTTATCGATATTGACCGCGTGTAGGCCACATTCTTTTTTAGTGGCTTCTTCCCACCACCAGCGGCCTTCGCGTTCGTGTTGCCCAGGCCCGGTAGGACGTGTGCAGGGCTCACAGCCAATGCTGATATAGCCACGGTCATGGAGTTCGTTAAAAGGGACATTGTTGGCGCGGATATAATCCCACACCTGCTGGGACGTCCAGTTAGCGAGCGGGTTGTACTTGGTAAGCTGCTCATTAGGGCGGGCAAAGGCCTTGTCATCTTGAATAACTGGAACTGCCGCTCTGGTACCAGGACTCTGGTCACGGCGCTGGCCGGTAATCCAAGCATCTACACTGAGAAGCTGCTTGCGCAGCGGGGCGATTTTGCGAATGCCGCAGCACTCTTTGTGGTCATCTTTATAGAAGCTAAAAAGGCCTTTCGCTTTTACCAGCGCCTCGACTTTGGCCGCCTCCGGCATAACAACGTCTATCTCGATACCATAATGGCTGCGGACCTTTTCAATAAACCGATAAGTCTCAGCATGCAAGCGGCCGGTATCTAGGGAAAAGACCTGTAAATCAGGACGAATTTTATGGGCCATATCAATCAACACCACATCTTCGGCACCACTAAAAGAAATGGCAATATTGTCATGGGCTTCTAGAGCGTGACGCAAAATATCCTGAGGAGACTGGCTAGACAGTTCTTTGTCGATATCGGTGAGATTAATTGTAGCTGCTGGGTTACTCATTAATAGGTCTCTTGTGTTGCCTGTTGCCAAGGATTTTATGTTGAGCCAAGCTGACTCCACGATTTTGCGAGACTATATCAAAGTAGCTTAAACGGTAAAAAGAATTAGGCGCTATAGCCTTATAACCATTTAGTTTTACGAGAGCCATTATTCGACAAACTAATCCTCTTAATAGCCGGTTAATCGGCTGGCTGAATTGCGGATTTCACAGAAGTTCAGTAGAGTGCAGGTACTGTATTTGTAGGGTAACTCTGTGGAAATTGCATGCTTGGACTTGGAGGGAGTATTGATCCCCGAAATCTGGATAGCCTTCGCCGAAAAAACTGGAATTGAAGCGCTAAAAAAAACCACCAGAGATGAGCCAGATTATGATGTGCTCATGAACTACAGACTGGATCTTTTGCGTCAACACGGTTTGGGTTTGAATGAAATCAACGAGGTGATTGCCACCTTAAAGCCATTAGAGGGTGCGGTTGATTTTATCGATTGGCTGCGAGAGCGCTTCCAGGTTGTGATTCTTTCCGACACGTTCTATGAGTTTGCCGAACCTTTGATGAAGCAGCTGGGTCACCCAACGCTGCTCTGCCATCGCCTAGAGTCAGATGCCGATGGCACTGTGACTGGTTATCAACTTCGCCAAGCCAATCCTAAGCGACAAGCTATCGTGGCCTTTAAGAGTCTATACTACAGAACTATAGCGGCCGGTGATTCGTATAATGATACAACCATGCTTGCCGAAGCTGATACTGGGATTCTATTTCACGCACCTCAGAATGTGATTGAAGAATTTCCGCAGTTTCCAGCCGTACAGACGTTTGCAGCACTAAAGGAAGAGTTTATTCGTGCCAGCAACCGGTCTCTAAGGCTTTAGTGTTTAGATCACAACAAAAGAACTCTCTATTATGAGCGATAAAACCTCCAGTGCTGATCGGATACGCGAGAAAAAGAAACTGTTTCTTGCCCGTGAGCAGAAAATTATTGATGCAGCGCTGGAGCTGTTTTTAAAGGAGAGTATTGATCGGGTTACGGTTTCTAAGATAGCCGCCGTAGCTGGCATAGGTAAGGGCACCGTTTATAAGCACTTTCTCACCAAAAATGAAATTCTCGCCAGAATCATGCTCGATTATGAGCGTAATATTACCAAGAGTTTGGCTGCAGGCATTATTAAGGCCGGTAAAGGTGACCCAGGAGCTGCGGCAAAAGGTTATTTTGAAGCGCGCTTGGCACGGCCCGAGTTAGATCGTTTGGTACAGCAGCTTGAGGGACGCCTTGCCGATGCGGCAGATATCGCCGAGCAAATTGATGAGCTGCACAGAACGCGTCGCTCCAATGAGGAGTCTCTTAGTGAGCTGATGACAGGCTTAATCGGGGAGGGAGTTTTAGAGGACGTTCCTCCGCATTTCCATTACCTCGCATGCTGGGCACTAGCTCAGGGTGCCGTGGAGTTGTGCTTTAATCAGAGCTGGAACTACCGGACAGATACTAAAGAGCTAATGGAGTTTATTACCAATATTGGAGTCTCTATGGGTAATCGTGGCCAGTATCACAGCACCAGCAGTAAGCCGCCAGCCGGCAAGAACGCCAGTAAAAACAAAAGCAAAAAATGAACCCGTCTCAGCATCAGGGCCTAGATCAGCTGTTTGCAGATCTGCTTAAGCAACAAAACGACTCCTCAAGCACATTGCCACCAGTACATCTCTGGCACCCGCAAAAAACCGGTGATATGGATATGCGTATCGACCGTGAGGGCAGGTGGATTCACGAAGGTGGTGAGATTAAACGCCAGCGGCTGGTTAAGCTATTTTCCAGAATTCTGCGTCTTGAGGGTGAGCATTATTTTTTGCTCACACCCGTAGAGAAATGGCAGATCAGTGTAGATGTCGCGCCTTTTTTTATAACCTCAGCCACGCGGGAGATCCGAGGGGATGAGCAGGCGATAGTGCTTAACACCTCTACCGACGACAACTTGGTTGTTAGCGAGCAGAACCCTCTGTGGGTGGATGTTGAAGAGGACCAAGAAACTCCAATACCGCTGGTCACCGTGCGTGACAATCTATCGGGGCTGCTGAGCAGGGCGGTTTACTACCAGCTGGTCGACTGGGGGCATGAGGTACTTAGAGAAGACGGTGGTAAAGACCTTTATATCAGGAGCATGGGCTCTGAGTACAAGCTTGGTACACTCGATTAAGCGGAATGATAAAAGTCAGATAAATAGTTATATTCTTGCTCATAAAAAAGGCGGCTCCCTTGATCAGGAAGCCGCCTTTTTTTGACCCTGCTAATATCGCAGAATCTTACATGTTAGGGTAATTCGGACCGCCGGCACCCTCAGGGACTACCCAGTTAATGTTCTGGCTGGGCTCCTTGATATCACATGTCTTACAGTGAACACAGTTTTGTGCATTGATCTGGAAACGGGGACTGCCATCTTCGTTGGCAAGTACTTCATAGACACCGGCAGGGCAGTAGCGCTGAGCAGGCTCATCGTATAGTTCAAGGTTTTTAGCGATGGGCATATCCGGGTCGGCCAGTACTAAGTGACAGGGCTGGTCTTCTTCGTGATTAGTATTGGACATAAATACCGAAGAAGCTTTATCAAAGCTAAGTACGCCATCATGCTTGGGATAATCTATTTTGGTGCACTCGCTAGCAGGCTTTAACGTTTCATGGTCTGCAATTTTGTCCGTTAATGTCCAGGGCAGCTTACCGTTGAAAATATTGATATCGATAAAGGCGTAAGCCGAACCAATAATGTTGCCAAACTTATGCTGAGCCGGACCGAAATTACGCTGCATATGCAGCTCTTTGTAAGCCCATGAAGCTTTGTAGGCTGCGGCGTACTCTTCCAAGTCCGTGTTGTTTTTGTCGGCTGAAAGTGCTGCAGCAACAGTCTCTGCGGCTACCATGCCAGACTTCATGGCAGTATGGCTGCCTTTGATCTTGGCAAAGTTTAATGTACCTGCATCATCGCCAATCAACAAACCACCAGGGAATGACATCTTAGGCTGAGACTGTAAGCCACCTTTTAACAGTGCACGGGCACCATAGGTGAGGCGCTCGCCACCCTGGAGGTGCTTCTTAATCTCTGGGTGATGCTTGTAACGCTGAAACTCATCGTAAGGACTAAGGAAAGTATTGGTGTAGGACAGGTTAGTAATTAAACCTACTGCTACGGTGTTGTCCTCAAGATGGTATAGGAAGCCGCCACCTAGGGATTTACTCTCGTCGAGTGGCCAGCCGGCACTGTGTACCACTAAGCCCGGCTTATGCTGATCAGCGGGAACTTTCCATAACTCTTTGATGCCAAGACCATAGTGCTGTGGGTCTTTACCCGCATCCAGTGCATATTTGGCGATAAGCTGCTTACCAAGGTGTCCACGACAGCCCTCAGAGAACAATGTGTACTTGGCGCGGAGCTCCATGCCCTGTGTGTAGGAGCCCTTGTTCTCACCATTGTGGCCAACACCCATATCACCAGTAGCAATACCCAAAACTTCGTTATTATCGCCGTACAGAACCTCTGCTGCGGCAAAACCCGGGAAGATATCAACACCGAGGTTTTCGGCTTGCTCCCCTAGCCAACGACAGAGTTTGCCGAGGCTGATGATGTAGTTGCCATGGTTGTGCATTGTCTTAGGGGCAAAAAGCCCTGGCACCTTGATGCTCTTTTCGGCACCAGTAAAGACGAAGATATGGTCATCAGTCACCGGAGTAGTGACAGGTGCACCCATATCTTTCCACTCTGGAAATAGTTCGTTGAGAGCGCTGGGCTCTAAAACGGCACCAGATAGGATATGTGCGCCCACTTCGGAGCCTTTTTCTACGATACAGACAGAAATGTCTGGATTAACCTGTTTGAGACGACATGCCGCTGAGAGGCCGGATGGGCCTGCACCAACGATTACCACGTCATAATCCATAAATTCGCGTTCCAATCTCATTCTCCAAAGGTAGATTTGAATTTCAAGTATGTATTTTACGCACAACATATAGCCATAGCCATACTGAATATCAATAACCGTAATTTATCTGTTTTACCTGCGATCTAGCCTGACTCCGCAGTCGTACTTTGTCACCTAGGCGCTTGATTTTTTGAGGTTATTTAGGCAGTATGACGGCCTGAAAAAATAGGGCTGTAAGCGTTTAGGCCGGGCCCAAATAAACCTAATTTCAATTACTAATCTATAAGGATGACCATGAAAGTATTGGTAGCCGTGAAGCGCGTTGTGGATTACAACGTCAAGGTTAGACCCAAGTCCGACATGACCGATGTTGACTTGGCTAATGTCAAAATGTCCATTAACCCATTCTGCGAGATTGCCGTTGAAGAAGCGGTACGTCTGAAAGAAAAGGGCGTAGCAACTGAGATTATTGCGATCTCTGTTGGTCCTCAGCAGTCTCAAGAGCAGTTGCGTACTGCCCTGGCACTGGGCGCTGACCGCGCTATATTGGTTAGCACCGACGAAGTACTCGAGCCACTGGCCATTGCAAAATGCTTGAAAGCGGTCTGCGATGCAGAATCTCCCGATTTGATTCTGATGGGTAAGCAGGCTATTGATGGCGACAACAACCAGACCGGTCAAATGCTAGCCGCTCTGACAGGCTTCGGCCAGGCGACCTTTGCCTCTGAGATAACCATTGATGGCGACAAAATTACTGTTATCCGCGAAGTGGATGGCGGTTTGCAAACTGTTGCACTAAACCTGCCCGCGATCGTCACCGCTGACCTGCGCCTTAACGAGCCTCGTTACGCATCTCTGCCAAATATTATGAAAGCCAAGAAAAAGCAGCTCGATACGTCGACTCCTGCGGATCTGGGTGTTGATGTTGCTCCAAGGGTCAAAATGTTGGGTGTTGAACTGCCTGCCGAACGTCAAGCCGGCATTAAAGTGGCTGATGTTGCTGAGCTAGTAGACAAACTTAAAAATGAAGCGAAGGTGATCTCATGAGTACTTTAGTTATCGCTGAACACGACAATAGCAGCCTAAATATTGCGACCTTAAACTCTGTTGCTGCAGCTCAAGCAATTGGTGGCGACATCGATATTCTTGTTGTTGGCGAGTCCTGTCAGGACGCTGCGGCACAAGCTGCAAAGGTTGCAGGTATCAATAAGGTTCTGGTTGCAGATAATGGCGCTTACGCTAACTTGTTGGCTGAGAATGTTGCGCCATTGATTGCAGAAGTTGGCGCGAGCTACAGCCACATTCTGGCGACATCTACGTCAATGGCAAAAAACATTATTCCGCGCGCAGCTGCCTTATTAGACGTACAGCCAATTTCTGATATCAGCGCTGTGATCAGTGCCGATACCTTTAAGCGTCCGATTTATGCGGGCAACGTAATTGCTACCGTACAGTCGTCTGATGCCATCAAGGTTATGACCGTACGTGGAACAGCGTTTGACGCTGCGCCTGCTGACGGAGGCTCTGCGAGCATTGAAGCGGTTGCTTCAGCCCATAACCCCGGTATTTCTACTTTTGTTGGCGAAGAAGTAGCTGTCTCTGACCGTCCTGAATTGACTGCTGCTGAGATTGTTATCTCGGGTGGTCGTGGCATGGGTAACGGAGAAAACTTCGAGATGCTTTATAGTATCGCCGATAAGCTTGGCGCTGCGGTTGGCGCGTCACGTGCTGCAGTTGATGCAGGGTTTGTACCTAACGATATGCAGGTAGGGCAGACAGGTAAAATCGTTGCTCCGGACCTCTATGTTGCAGTGGGTATCTCTGGTGCGATTCAGCATCTGGCAGGCATGAAAGACAGCAAGGTTATTGTGGCCATTAACAAAGACGAAGAAGCACCGATTTTCTCGGTGGCTGACTACGGCTTGGTTGCAGACCTGTTTGTTGCAATACCTGAGTTTGATGCTAGTTTGTAACATCGGTTGGTGTAAAATCGATTAGTGTTAAGTCGATTCAATAAAAAAGGCTTCGAAAGAAGCCTTTTTTATTGCCTGTTAGTTACTGTTAGATGCTATTCGTTCCTCAACTCGTGCCATCCATATCCGCGTCTGCCAGCCAGTAATCTAACTCTAGGTCTTCATAGAGATAAAGGGCTTCGTCACTAGTAGCCTCGTTGGCTAGGCTGCTATCTAGAGCATTATTTATGCCGATGCTTACATCACTATTTACTTTGCTATTTTCTGCACTATTTACTCCACTATTTACTCCAGTCGCCACTTTCCAGTCTAGCCCGCTAGTACTTATATGGTTTCCAGTTTGTCCATTAAGCAGAACGCCAGCCAGTAATATTGAAGCGCAAGATGCTCCTAAAGTGCGCCATAGTATCTTAGGCATCTTCCTTTTAGACTGCGTGATCGCCATATTTCTAGCCTGCGCTAGGCGAAATATTTCTGGCGCACTCATGGCCTGTTCGGCGTCAAGTAAGTCGTTCTTAATATCCTGTTCAAACTGTGTCTGTTTAGTCATGTCGGTAATCCTCCAGCCTATCTCTTAGGGTATGCATGGCTCTTGAATAATGGGTTTTAACGCTACCTTCAGAGATAGTCATTGCAGCGGCTGTATCAGCAGTGCTTAAGCCTTCCCAGCAGCGCAACATAAAAGCCTGGCGCTGGCGGTTTGGTAGTTCTTGCACCGCAGTGTTGAGCTTTTCGATACGCTGGCCACGAATCAACATCTCGTGGGGTGTTTCTGAATGTCGGCCGACCGCGTTATCTGTGGGGTCAAAAAATGAATCACCGTCTTGATCTGGCTGGGCTTTAAAATAAATAAATACTTTGTCTCTAACGGCCTTGCGGCGGTAGTAATCCGTTAGTTTACTGCTCAGTATTCGATAAAATAATGGCTTCCATTCCTGCGCTTTTTTCGCTGCATATTTTTCGACAAGCTTGTACATCGCATCCTGCACTATATCCATGGCGGCATCTGTGTTTCCGGTACCCATGCGCGCCATATGGAATGCTCTGCGTTCAATAAACTTCAGAAATTCCTCAATAGTGCGGTAAGGAATTTCTGGAGCAGAGGGCAGGGCTTCGGTTTTATCCATACTTTCTGACCCTGTGTGTTTATAGTCGGACTGTCGTCTCATAAATTTAGCTTCGTAAACTTAACTACATATACTTATGTTTTATAGTGATGTTCACAGAAAGCCAGTACTCAATAATTTTCATCATCGTAAATATTATTGAGTAGCGCCATTATCGCGATCCATTCCAAGTAACTATTGTCGTGCTGATGGCGGTGTGAATCTCGATCTCTATTTCGTCTGTTATTATGACTAAGATAATGCTCTCGATGGCGGTCATAATGTTGCGAGTTACCTCGACCATAGTAATGATTATAAAAGTCTCTGCGACTTAAAAATCTTGAATCATTGCGGCGGTTTCTTTTCCAACGGCTATCTGCCTGATGGCTATTCACCCACTTATCATTAACCCAATTACTAGTCACCCAATTACTATTTGCTCGATGCAAATTACGCTGATGCTTTATTCTATGAGCTGCAACGCGTTTTTTTACGGCTAGGTGATTGGTCTTTATACTATGCCCGTTAAATCTTTTCTCAATCTGACGATGCTTTATATCTGCGCGCCGATGTTCACGATGCTGCTTCCAGTCCTGATGTCTTTCTTTGCGAGTCTCTGCGTGACGTTCCTGATTATCGCTACTATTACGATTATCCCGACTATCGTGATGGCGGTCATGGCGGCTTTCATGTAGATCACCTGCCCGGTGCTTAGAACTATCTCTATCTGCGGCCATAGCATTTAATGGGAACATTAAAATACCAAGCATGGTGACGATGGTAATGAGTGCTTTATTCATGGTTATCTCCTATCAGATGCTTCGCGACTAATAACGTCGCGGACGCTGATTGGTTGACCACTGTCTATTTAGGTGCGAGTAAGAGGCCAATGAGCGACCGTTAAACCCTGGTTTATAAAAATAACTCAAGGTTTAGAAAGTGACTCCTGAGCTACAAACCTTCACCTATGACGTTAAAATGATTGCTGGGCCACCGACAATAAGCCTCGAACAGACACTACTCAGCTAATAAGAAGCAAGCCCAAATAGGGCAGTGGTCCGATGGCTTTTCGAATGCGCGGGCTTCAAAGTCGATGCCTGTACTTTGCAACCCAGCCATAGCGGCATTAGAGGCTAGAATTAGGTCGATACGCAAGCCACTTTTCGGCTCCTGTTCGAACCCGCGGCTGCGATAATCGAACCAGCTATAAGATCGGGTATCTTCTGCATTCATTGATCTATAGCTATCCTGTAAACCCCAGTCCCTTAAATTTTGTAGCCATTCTCGTTCTTCCGGTAAGAATGCGCACTTGCCAGTTTTCAGCCAACGCTTCGCGTTCTCCGGCTTGATACCGATATCAATATCTTCTGCAGCGACGTTCATGTCGCCCATCACTACCACTCTATCTTTGGCGCTAAAGTTATCTTGGAGATAGATCAGCAAGTCTTTATAGAATTTCTGCTTCGCGGGGAATTTTGTGGGATGAGCACGGCCTTCGCCCTGGGGGAAATAACCATTAATCACATGAATGGTTTGCCCACCAATACAGTACTCCCCATGGATCATGCGCCGCTGTGCGTCTTCGTCGTCAGTAGGGTAGCCACGTGTAATGTTGGTTGCCGCTATCTTGCTAAGCATGGCAACGCCGTAATGACCTTTTTGGCCATGAATGTCGACTTCATAGCCCATGGCTTTTACGGCTTCCATTGGAAAGTCGTCGTTGCTCACTTTGGTTTCTTGCAAGCCAATAATGTCGGGGTCATGCTGATCAATAACGGCCTGTAACTGATGTAGCCGGGCGCGCAGGCCATTAACATTAAAAGAAATAATTTTTGTTGCTTTACATTTCACTAAACTTTAACTCGCTTTTTATTATTCAATTGAACCAAGACGCAGCTTTAGAAGTTGCTCTTCGAGACGAATTTGATGGCTTAAAATATGACCTGCTTCCTGGAGTAGGGGGTCCGATTCGGCAATATTTTTATCCTTCTCTTCCGCTTTTTCTTTCTCTGCCTTATCGGTTACGTCTTCCTCGCTTTTTACATCGGCTACTGAATCAGACTGTGACTTGGGGGCTAACTCGAGCTGAGACTCGAGAGGTGACTCGGACTGCTCTTTTTCATTTACCGATACTTTTACTTCTAATTCTGTTTCGGCCTCTTCGCTATCATCATCTTTCTCTTCAGTCTCATCTTTCCATGCCTCAACATCTGCGTAGAGCTCTAAGCCTTTTTTCTCGCGACGAGTATTCTCTAGAGAGAACAAATCTTCTTCCCATTGTTTAGTCCGTTGGCGGCGAGTCTCAATATTAAGTGAGAGTGCATCCTGCTGTGCCCAAGTCTTGGTGAGATCTAGCTGACTAACAAGATGTGCATAGTCGGGATCGCTTTTGCTGCGCTTTGTATGGGCTGCCAGTAGGGGGGCTACAAATGGCTTTAACGCTTCGCTAGTACTGTGGGGTACTCCGCGTATCCGGTCCCATGGTAGTGCGTTATCTTGCTGGCTCTCACCCACTTCTTCTGGGTCATAGGCTGAGGGAAATGCAATGTCTGGCAGTACACCGCGATGCTGGGTACTGTCCCCCGAGACGCGATAATATTTGGAGGTAGTCATTTTTATCTGGCCTGTCGTTAGGCCGGTGACGTCCTGCACAGTGCCTTTACCAAAGCTTTGGCTACCAACCACTAATGCACGGCCATAGTCCTGCAGTGCACCAGCAAAAATTTCTGAAGCTGATGCACTAAGCCGATTAATCATTATCAGCAGAGGGCCCTCATAGGCAGCAGGTCTAATGGCGCGTTGATTGCGATAGACCCTTTGATTGGCATCTCTAATCTGTACAACGGGGCCGTAACCAATAAACAAATCAGTCAGAGCTGTGGCTTCATATAGCGAGCCGCCGCCATTGTTACGCAGATCTAATACAATGCCGTCGACCTGCTGTTCTTCAAGTTCGCCTAGTATCCGTGAGACATCTCTAGTAGTACTTTTGTAATTTGGATCGCGGTTTCTATAGGCCTCAAAGTCCATGTAAAACGCAGGTATATCTATGACCCCAAGCTTGTAGGCTTTGCCTTCTTGAACCAAATCTAGCACGGTACTCTGCACAGATTTCTCTTCGAGCTTTACTTTGTCGCGCACGATAGAGATTAGCTTAGTACCGTCGGCAGAGGCGCCTTTTCCTGGGATAATCTGCAATGTCACTGTAGAGTCTTTTTCACCTCTAATCAGGTCAACCACGTCGTCCAAACGCCAGCCGATGACATCGACTATTTCGTCGTCACCTTGGCCAACGCCAGCGATTTTGTCTGAGGCTTTTAAAAGCCCCTGCTTATCGGCCGGTCCACCAGGAATAATTCGGACAACTTTGGTGTACTCGTCTTCAAGGTTGAGTTCCGCGCCAATACCCGTCAATGATAGGGACATGTTGATCTGAAAATTTTCATTGGTGCGGGGAGAAAAGTAAGCTGTATGAGGGTCGTACATAGAGGCGAGGGCGTTGACGTAAAGCTGAAAAACATCTTGGCTGTCACGCTGCCGGTACTGAGTGATTTGGTTGGTATAACGTTTAACCAAAAGCTCTCGGGCGCTGTCTTCTTCTTTCTCATTAAGCAGCAGGCGGATCATCGAATCTTTAAGCCGCTTGTGCCAAAAAGATTCAGCTTCTGTAGGCGACGCCAGCCATTCTCGTTTATCACCATCTAGCACTATGGTTTCGTCGATACTGTAGTCAAAAACATAATCAGGATTTTGTAACAGGGCGATGTTGGCATTGAGTTGGGCAATAGCTCGGTCACGCATACGATTGAACATGGTGAAGCCTGGGCTCACATCGCCGCGCTTAGCCAGGTCATCGAGCTTGGTTTGCCATTGATTAAACTCATCGATGTCAGACTGCAAAAAGTAGCTCTTAGTTGAGTCCAGCTGGTCAATGTAATGCTCAAGGTAACGCTTAGACAGTTCGTCATCAATAGTCTGGCCGCTGTAATGCCTTGTGGCTAAACGGTCAAATATCTCCCTATACAGGGCAGTCTGCTCTGACTTCTTACTGATGGGTGTTACTGCATCGGTAGGCAGGCTTACACTGGCGGTTGTGATGGCTGAAATACTGACAAGTGTGCTGACAACAATACTGGTTAAAAAGGCTGTAATCGTGCGCGGCATAGTTTAATCCTTGTTTGTGTTACAGAGTTTAGCAAGAACTCGAATTACTGAATATAGACCATAGGATACTTTGTTAATTTCAATTGCCGTGGAAGATAAAAGGCTCGGGGGAGTATCGGATAATAGTGCGAGTGATCCTAGGCATATCTTTTATGTCCTCTAATCTCAATTAGTGGACATAGATAGACATTAGAGAAAGAGCCTGATACAGTCCTTTTTTGTTATAACCAAGCCTGCCGCCACTTACAGGCAGTTTATCCTCGCTAAGGTTTAACTGACACTAGGTCTGCGTATGTCCAAGGTATTTAAAGCCACACCGTTATTCGATGCTCACAAAGCATTTGTACGTCTGCCCATGGGCATGGCAATGTTTAATGACTACCCAGACTCAAAAGCCTTTATTGAATCCCTATGCATAACCATTCCCGATGTACGCGATGATGTTATGCACACCCAGTCGTTCCTTAAAAGCTACAGCAGAAAGTCTGAAGCTACATTCCGTGGCTACCGTAACGAGGTTGAGCGTCTACTTCTGTGGGCATGGACAGTCGCTAATAAGAGCGTTATCCAACTCAAACGGCCAGATTTGGAGGCCTACTTTGATTTTGTACATAGCCCAAGCCCAGACTGGGTGGGCGCCTCAGTGCAGGATCGTTTTAAAATAATCGGCGGAGAGTCCCGTCAAAATGAAAACTGGCGGCCATTTGCCGCGAAAATCGCCAAGGAAGACCGTGCTGAAGCCTTGGCAGAGGGTCTAACTCTAGAAGCGAGTAGAGACGGGCACGTACTATCCCATGAATCTATGAAGATCTGTTATTCAGCCGTCTCTTGCTTTTATGACTATTTAACCGACGAAGGCTATGCCTTTGGCAATCCCATTCCTGCGATACGCAAACAGTCGGCCTACCTTATTAAGGGAGCCACACAGAAGAATATTAAGCGGCTGTCTGATTTGCAGTGGGAGACTGTACTCGACTGCGCTCAGACTGCAGCAAACGATAATCCAAACCATGAACGGACATTATTTATTATTGCCATGCTGAAAACCCTGTATTTAAGGGTATCTGAGTTATCTGAGCGATCCAATTGGCAGCCAGCGTGGAAGCACTTCTGGCAGGACAACGACGGGAATCATTGGCTTAAGGTGCTAGGCAAGGGCAATAAGATTAGAGATATTTCAGTGCCAAGCGCCCTTTCTCCCTATATTGAGCGCTATCAAAAATACCGCGCTGCCCATGACGCTAATTTCGGCGCTAACAGTGCGCTGGTGTGTAAAAACCGTGGCGTGGGTGGCATGACGTCGCGTCAGCTGCGGCGTATTGTTCAGGAAGGCTTTGATTTGGCTTACGAAAAAATGCAGTCCGAGGGTTTTGTAGAGGAAGCCAAAGCTCTGCGTGAGGCAACCACTCATTGGCTAAGGCATACAGGGGCTTCCCAGGACATTGCCACGCGACCCCTTAAGCATATGGCCGATGATTTGGGACATGCCAGCATGGGTACAACGGACCAGGTGTATATACAGTCAGATATGAAGGAACGAGCCAGATCCGGAAAGACCAGGGAAGTCTAACAAAACCATATAGTTATAGGGTTTTATTAAAGTCAATTATATAAAAAGATCGCATGATTCTTGTTTACGCCTGTACACTGTTAGCATTTAGTGACGGCACTAGTTTGAGTAAAAAGCGCTCAGCAGAACCGCCAGTATCGCCAATAGCTTCTCTACGGACGATTATCCTCTCCCTATAATATGCTGCACAACCCAAAATCAAACCCTCGGCTATATCGCCCATGCAGCGAGGCGACTTATAAATGACCTCCATCTGATCAAGAAGACCTTTCAATACTCTCCCCTAGTTACGGCCGTTTAGTGCATCTGTTGCATGAGCGTGGAGCAGTGGTAAAACGTGGTGAAACTCTGGGTTTCTTTGAGCGTAATCAAATACCTGTAGTGGATGTGTTTGTCACTGAGCAGGAAGCACGCTCAATCCATCTCGACCAATTAGCTCAGGTACATCTCCTAAGCTTAG
>CAJJAO010000002.1 GCA_905182265.1 gamma proteobacterium HTCC2207
TGTGCGCACATTAGAACGTCGCGTTCGCAAGATGGAAGAATGGTTAGCAGAGCCAACCTTAATGGAAGCCGATGCCGACGCAGAATATGCCGCCATTATCGAAATTGATCTGGCCGACATTAAAGAGCCAATCGTATGCTGCCCGAACGACCCAGATGACGCAAAGCTCCTTTCTGATGTTGCCGGCGACAAAGTCGACGAGATCTTTATCGGCTCATGCATGACCAACATTGGTCACTTCCGCGCCGCGGGCAAGTTGCTCGACGAAGCCGGTTCAGTAGATTCAAGATTCTGGATCTGCCCACCAACACGTATGGACGCCCACACGTTGATGGAAGAAGGCTACTACAACATCTACGGTAAAGTCGGTGCTCGTACAGAGATGCCAGGCTGTTCACTGTGTATGGGTAACCAGGCACGGGTACTAGCAGGCGCAACTGTACTGTCTACATCGACCCGTAACTTCCCCAACCGTTTAGGTGATGGCGCCAACGTTTACCTAACCTCCGCAGAGCTAGCAACAGTCGGCGGCATCCTAGGTCGACTGCCAACAGTAGCCGAGTATATGGAATACGCCAGCAAGATTGATTCAATGTCTGCAGAGGTTTATAGCTACATGAACTTCGACCAGATTGAGTCATTCCAGAAATCGGCAGAAGAAGGCAAGTTGATTGCAGCGCAGCAAATTGTTGAGGTGACGGTTTAAAAACCCGTCATCCCGACAGCGCTAAGCGATGAGGGATCTCCTGAGGCTCCTTACCTTCAGCCAAAATGACAGATATAAAAAACCCCGCTTTTGCGGGGTTTTTTATATCTATAGGTCGCTCAATCGGGAACATTACATATAAGCATTACTAGTATCAGTATGATCAGTCACATCCCTAACGCCTGTCAGCTCAGGAATCTTTTCCATCAAGGTTTTCTCAACGCCCTCTTTAAGGGTCAGTGATACCGCTGAGCAACCTTGGCAGCCCCCGCCAAACTCCAACACCGCAATTCCTTCGTCCATCTCTGCCAGTGACACTACGCCACCGTGAGAGGCTAGGCCTGGATTGATGTCGTTATAGAGCAGGTAGTTAATCTTATCTTCAATGGGGCTATCGTCAGTGACGTTGGGCAGTCTTGAGTTAGGTGCGCGAATAGTCAGCTGGCCACCAAACTTATCTTCGGCGAAGTCCACCTTGGCTTCATCCAAAAACGGAATGCTGCGCTGCTCAAAATAGGCATTAAACGCATCGTACTCAACAACCATATCTTCTTCGTTATGCTCACCGGGGCGGCTGTAGGCAATACAGGTCTCAGCCTTGGGTGTTCCGGGGTCGCTGACAAACATGCGCACGCCTATGCCTTCGCAGTTTTGCTTTTCTAGCAGACCGGCAAGGTAGACTTGAGCTGATTCTGTGATTGTTACATTGAGCATGTTGGTTTCCTAGGGACTAATCTTGAGTAATTAACCCGGTTATTCTACGACATTGGTGGGTTTAGGCGAAAGCTTCTTTTGTTTTAAAGGTCGCTTTTTAGATTTATTTTGGTATTATGCGCATCCATCAATATATTTTGATAAAGCAGATTACCAAAGGCTCATAAGGAAATAGACAAGCATTATGGCTAATAGCATTCTCGCAGCAACCCAGCAACGCATTCTCGTTTTAGATGGCGCTATGGGTACTATGATTCAGCGCCATACTCTGGAGGAAGAACATTTTCGAGGTGATCGTTTTGCCGACTGGCATACCGACCTCAAGGGCAATAATGACCTGCTTAGCCTCACTCAGCCCGATATTATCTGCGATATCCACCGCGCCTACCTAGAGGCCGGTGCCGATATTATTGAGACCAATACCTTTAACTCCACCACTATGTCTCAGGCTGACTACCAGTTAGAAGCGATCTCCCGAGAGATAAATGTCGCTTCTGCCAAACTTGCTCGCCAAGCAGCTGATGAATTCTCAACCCCAGATCGACCGCGCTTTGTGGCCGGTGTTTTGGGGCCGACCAGCCGCACTGCTTCTCTGTCACCGGATGTGAATGATCCGGGTGCGCGCAATGTCACCTTTGATGAGTTGGTTACCGCCTACATTGAATCAACCGAAGCGCTTATTGAGGGCGGCGTTGATACCATTATGGTGGAGACGGTTTTTGATACCTTAAATGCCAAGGCGGCATTGTTTGCGATTCAGGTAGTATTTGAGCAGCAAGGTTTTGAGCTACCGATTATGATCAGTGGCACTATCACTGATGCCAGTGGCCGAACTCTGTCGGGGCAAACACCAGAAGCTTTTTGGAATTCGGTGCGTCATAGCAAGCCATTTAGCATTGGCCTTAACTGCGCTCTTGGCCCTAAAGAGCTGCGCCCTCACCTACTAGAAATTTCGACCGTAGCCGATACTCTGGTGAGTTCCCACCCCAATGCGGGGCTGCCCAATGAATTTGGTGGCTATGACCTCGACCCAGATGCCATGGCTGAAACCATTGCAGAATTTGCCAGTGCCGGTCTACTAAACATTGTCGGCGGCTGTTGCGGTACCACACCAGAGCATATTCGAGTGATTGCCGAGGCCGTGGCCAATATCAAGCCTCGTTTAATACCAGAGATTGCCCCTGCCTGTCGCCTCTCTGGTCTTGAGCCCTTTACCATTAACACCGACTCATTGTTTGTGAATGTTGGTGAGCGCTGTAATGTCACAGGCTCTGCGGTTTTTAAGCGCCTGATTCTCGAAGAAAACTACGACGCCGCATTAGAAGTCGCCCGTCAGCAAGTCATTAACGGCGCGCAGATTATCGATATCAACATGGACGAAGGCATGCTCGAGTCGCTGCCTGCCATGGTTAAATTTTTGAATCTGGTTGCGGGCGAGCCCGATATTTCTCGCGTGCCGATTATGGTCGACTCCTCGAAATGGGAAGTGATTGAAGCTGGCCTGAAATGCATTCAGGGTAAGTCTGTGGTCAATTCCATTAGCCTTAAAGAAGGCGAAGCGGAGTTTGTCGAAAAAGCCAAGCTGTGTAAAAATCACGGTGCTGCGATTGTGGTGATGGCGTTTGATGAAGATGGTCAGGCCGATAACATTGAGCGCCGCAAGCAGATCTGCCAGCGCAGTTACGACATGCTGGTCAATGATATTGGCTTCCCGGCTGAAGATATTATCTTTGACCCCAATTGCTTTGCAGTAGCCACCGGCATTGAAGAGCACAATCGCTATGGTCTGGACTTTATTGAGGCTTGCAGCTGGATTAAAAATAATCTGCCCCATGCGCTAATTAGCGGCGGCATCTCCAATGTATCGTTTTCGTTTCGGGGCAATAACCCGGTGCGCGAAGCCATTCATTCGGTATTTCTCTACCATGCAATTCGCGAAGGCCTGACCATGGGTATTGTGAATGCGGGCCAGCTTGCCGTGTATGACGACCTGCCCGAAGAGCTGCGCAACGTGGTAGAAGACGTAGTGCTGTTCCGTACCTCGGAAGGTACCGAAGCCCTGCTAGCGATTGCCGATAAGTATCGCGGTGACGGCTCTATGCAAGCCTCGGCTGAAGATCTGAGCTGGCGCGACGGCACTGTTAATCGTCGCCTAGAGCACAGCCTTGTTAAAGGTATTACTGCCTATATCGAAGAAGATACTGAAGAGGCTCGACAGCAAGCTGACCGACCCCTACATGTCATTGAAGGCGCCTTGATGGACGGCATGAATATTGTCGGCGACCTGTTTGGCTCGGGCAAAATGTTTCTGCCTCAGGTGGTAAAATCCGCCCGTGTAATGAAACAGGCAGTAGCCTATTTACAGCCCTATATAGAAGCAGAAAAAGATCAGGTCGCAAGTACCAATGGCAAGATATTAATGGCCACGGTAAAAGGGGATGTACATGACATTGGCAAGAATATTGTTGGTGTAGTTTTACAGTGCAACAACTACGAGGTGATTGACCTCGGCGTGATGGTGCCTGCCGAAAAGATTCTTACCACCGCCCGAGAATTGGATGTGGACATTATTGGACTCTCTGGTCTAATTACCCCCTCTCTAGATGAGATGGTAACGCTAGGAAAGGAAATGCAGCGCCAGGGCTTTACCGTCCCGCTCATGATTGGTGGTGCCACCACATCCAAGGCCCATACCGCGGTCAAGATTGCGCCGACTTACGAAAACAATCAGACCATCTATGTTTCTGATGCCTCAAGGGCTGTAGGTGTGGCCAGTAAGTTAATCAGCAAAGAACATCGCGATGGCTTTATTGCTGAAATCCGCCTCGATTACGAAGCGGTAAGACTGCGTACGGCCAACAGAACACCCCGAGGCACTCTGTTCACCTACCCAGATGCCATTAAACAAAAGGCGCAGATTAACTGGCGCGACTGCCAGCCAGAAATTCCCAATGCCTTGGGGGTCACTGTGCTCGATGACTACCCACTCGAAGTATTAGTACCCTATATTGATTGGACTCCATTTTTTATCACCTGGGATCTAGTGGGCAAGTACCCCAAGATTTTCAATGACGAAGTTGTAGGTGAAGCCGCGCAAAATCTCTTTGATGATGCCCAGGCACTGCTCAAAGATATTATCGACAATAAGCGTTTAACTGCACGGGCCGTGTTTGGCCTGTGGCCAGCCAATACCGTGAACCATGATGATATTGAGGTCTACTCAAACGCTAATGAAGTTGGTACAGCTAGTGAAACTCTAGCTACCCTACACCATATTCGTCAGCAGATTCAAAAGCCCGGCGCCAGCGAAGAACTTGCTTCATTGGCCGACTTTATAGCCCCAAAAGAATCTGGCTTAACCGACTATATTGGTGCCTTTGCGGTGACTACAGGCATTGGCGCAGACGAGCTTGCAGCAGAGTACGAAGCGCAGCTTGATGATTACAATGCCATTATGGTCAAAGCATTAGCCGACCGTTTAGCCGAAGCCTTTGCTGAGCACTTGCACCAACGAGTACGCACAGAATACTGGGGTTATGCCGCAAATGAAGCTCTGGACAACGAGGCATTAATCAAAGAAAAATACCGCGGCATTCGCCCTGCTCCCGGCTACCCTGCTTGCCCAGACCATACCGAAAAAGGCAGCCTGTTTAAGCTGTTGGATGTGGAAAAGAATATTGGTCTTGAGCTTACCGAAAGCTTTGCAATGACTCCCGCCGCTGCTGTCAGTGGCTGGTACTTTGGTAACCCAGATGCCAAGTACATTAATACCGGCAAAATTGATGGCGATCAGGTAGCCTCACTGGCCCAACGCAAAGGCCTATCGGTACCTGATCTTGAGCGTTGGTTAACACCTATTCTTAATGATTAATCGAGATTCATCAGAAGAGATTGATTAGAAGTTCACTAGAATAAATTGATAAAGAGAGACTAAATAGAAGTGACTGACGAAAAAAAACCAAACAAACCCGGCTTAGGTGCAATAGTAAAAAGTATTTTGGCTGCAGCTATAGGTGTGCAGACTAACAAAAACCGCGAGCGGGACTTTAACGAAGGCAACCCACTAGCTTTTATTATTGGCGGCTTTGTATTTACTCTACTGTTTATCGCAACCATAGCCACCATTGTGGGCTTTGTTCTTAGTAAAAATTAAGCCCTTAGCCATAAGCCATAAGCCATAAGCTTATTGGCTAAAATCCACTAATAGAAAACGATCAAAAAAAATCAAAAGACAGATCAAAAAAAAGGGGCTGCAAACATGCAGCCCCTTTTTTGTACTTCTTAATAACTCACCAAACTAACATCGTTTAGAAGCTGTACTTAGCTTGCAGAGCAATATTCAATGGACGGTTAACAAAGGCGTAGTAAGAGTTACCAGCACCACCTGTTAATGTTCCACCCAGTGGCGTGTTGCCACCAAAGTTGATCACGGTCTCATCAGTAAGGTTACGGCCTAATAGAGCCACTTCCCAATTACCTTCTGAATCACTGATAGCGATACGGGCACTAACCTGTGTAGTCGCTTTCTGCATAGTGCGCGGATCAAGGTTAGACGCATAGATGTAGTCATCCATGTACACCAGATCTGCCGATGCGCTAAGAATCAAACCTTCGCCAACTTCACCCATCCATGCTGCACCAATATTTGCCTGCAGTTCTGGTGTGTACTCTTTACGCTCGCCTGACACGTCACACAGTCCAGCAAAATCAGCTGAGTCAGAAACCTGACCAAAGTAACATTGTGAGTTAGGGAACTTGTCGTAGTTGAAGTCTAGGTAAGCAGCAGAACCTGTCAAAGTAACGTTGTCTGACACAGCCCAACGGCCATCAGCTTCAAGACCCTGTACCGTCGCTTCACCAGCGTTGGTGACATTAAAGCCAAGGGTTCCATCAAACTGAGAAACCTGCAGATCGCTGTACTCTGTCATGTAAAGAGCAATATTAAGCTCTGCAGCGCCATCGGCAAGAGTCATCTTTGAACCAAGCTCTATGCTGGTTGCCTCTTCACGATCGAATTCCCAGCTACCGGTAATTGGGTTTCCACTGATCGGGTTACCCGCATTATTAACGGCGGCATCTGGATGGCCATTAGAACGCGCATCAAAACCACCAGACTTAAAGCCTTTGGTCCAAGTGAAGTAAGCCATAGTGTCTTCATTGGCGTCCCACTCAACAGTGACTACTGGCGTAAATGAGCTGTCATCCAGCTTGCCAACAATAGTCTGGTAAGGTTCTATCGCAAAAATACCCCAAAGCGCGTTGTAGGCGCCAGAGATGGGATCAGCAACAACCGCTGGCTGGTACTGGCCGCCAAAGGCTGCAACTGCTTTATGCTGCTGAGTACGATCTGCGTCTTTGGTTTCACTGGTATAACGTCCGCCAACAGTCACTCGCACTTCGTCAGTCAATGTATAGGTACCCTGAGCAAATACAGCCCAAAGGTCGCCTTCCTGATTAAAGCTACGATCAGTAGATGCGCCTGGAGCGAAAGGTGCTAACGATGGAGCTAGACCGGCTAGTACATCGCCAATCAATGTTGGAGAAGGCAGGCTAATTTGGTCTTTATAGTTCAGCTCAGTTGACTGGAAAAACAGTCCACCGATATAGTCAAAGTCACCACCAAGATCTGACGTGAAACGGAATTCTTGGCTAAACTGCTCGTATTCTTCTTGACGGGCTGCGTCAAAAATAGCCGCACCAGAGAAGTCACAGTCACAGTTTTCGTCAAATTCATATTCAACAAAGCCTGTTACGGACGTCAGAGAGAAGCCATCCATGTCCCAGTCGACAGTCAAGGTCACATCGCTGACTTCGTTATCGCTGAAATGGCCGTTGTTGTCGGCGCTGTAGTTCAGACCGGCTTCAACTGGAGAGGCAACAGCGGTAGAGGGAATGCCATTCAAAACAGAGATATGATCTGGCGCGCCAATGCTGTTATAGACTTCCATGTTACGACCGACAGTATCGAAGGTTGAACGAGATACTTTCAGGTTAGCAGTCATATCGTCGCTGACATCCCAACGCAAAGAAGCGCGGATAACCTGCTCTTCTTCGTTTTGCTCATCCTGACCAGAGACAGTGTTAAACACATAGCCGTCTAGACTACGATCGAGAATAGCGATACGGCCACTAAAGCTTTCGCTGAGCGGGCCAGACAAAACAACACGCACGTCTTGTTCGCCGTGATCTGGCTCGTATAAGGCTGTTACCGAACCTTGGAAGTCATCGGTAGGCTTAGCACTAACCTGGCTAACAGCGCCGGCAATACTATTTTTACCAAATAAGATGCCCTGTGGGCCACGCAGTATTTCTACTCGCTCCATATCCATCATCGGAATACGAGCTAGCTGGTCACGACCATAGAAAATGCCGTCGTTATAGATACCCACAGACTGTTCAAAGCCAGGGTTAATACCAGAGCTGATACCACGGATAGTAACAGTGGTAGAAATACCGGTTTCATTGATGCTGAAGTTAGGGACTAATTCAGACAGACCCTGTAAATCGACAATACCTGCATTGGACATTTTTTCTGCAGTAACGGCCGCAACCGAAACTGGAACGTCTTGCAGTGATTCTGAACGCTGTTGCGCCGTAACTACGATTTCTTCCAACATAGCGGCATTAACTGCGCCTGCAGAAACGGCAATAGATGCCGCTAAGATTGACTTAGTAAATAGATTGTTCAATGTAACTCCCCATGAGTAATAGATAGAGCGGCTATAACCGCTACTAGTGTTTTTAATAATTTTTTAATAATATTTTAATAATTGAAATTAGGCCGCCGCACCTTGAGCGGCCTAGGTTTCAGCGCAGCAATCTACAGGGTTTGAAAGTCTGTAGCAAGCACTTCTTGGGCATAATTTGACTCTGTAATAACGCTAGCCAGGTAGGCTAAATTGCGGGTTAAGACCTGGCTAGAAAAGAAGCTAGCCGTCTTGATTTTTTGAGAATAAAAAAGGTCGTTAGAGCCCTGATCAATATGTTTTTGCGCCGCCGCTGCCAGCTTAACCAGAAGCCAGAAAGACACGCTATTACCAAATAGCATCATGTAGTTATAAGCCACCGAGGGGCCTTTTTCGCTGTTGGCCAAAACATAATCCAGAGCCTGTTGACACTGGTCGACGGTGGTCGACAGTGCCATAGCTAAACCCTTAACCGTGCCAGTGGCGGAAGACAGATCAGTCACCGTCTGTTGCATCTCGGCAATCAGGCGCGATACCACTTCGCCACCATCGCGCAGACATTTACGTCCGGTAAAGTCCAACGCCTGAATGCCATTAGTACCTTCATAAATTGGCAAAATACGTGCGTCACGCATGTGCTGAGCAGCGCCGGTCTCTTCAATAAAGCCCATACCACCATGAACCTGAACACCCAGAGAGGTTGTCTCCATAGACACTTCGGTACACCAGCCTTTAACCAATGGCGTCAACACTTCAACTAAGGCCGCATCGGCAACACGCTGATCTGCATCTGGGTGATGATGACTGCGGTCTTCTGCAGCAATGGTATAAAAAGACATAGCACGACCGCCTTCGGTCATGGCGCGCATCTGCATCAGCATACGCTTAACATCTGGGTGATTAATAATAGGCGCATCACCTTCGATGCCCTGAATCTTGCCCTGCACACGATCTGAAGCATAGGCTACCGCTTGCTGATAGGCGCGTTCGCCCACCCCAATACCCTGGTGACCTACGGAAAGGCGCGCATTGTTCATCATGCTAAACATACACATAATGCCCTGGTTTTCTGGGCCTACCAAATAGCCAACTGCTCCGCCATTCTCGCCAAAGGCCATGGTGCAAGTGGGGCTGCTGTGAATACCGAGCTTGTGTTCAACACCAACGGCTTTAACGTCGTTGCGCTCACCTAGGCTGCCGTCTGCATTAATTAGGAATTTGGGCACTAAAAATAAGGAGATGCCACGGTTGCCCGCTGGTGCGTCTGGCAGTCGTGCCAGTACTAGGTGAATCACATTCTCTGCTAAATCATGATCGCCCCAGGTAATATAAATTTTCTGGCCACTGACCAAGTAGTGATCACCCTGAGGTATGGCTTTCGTTTTGACTGCAGACAGATCGGTGCCAGCCTGTGGCTCAGTCAGGTTCATGGTGCCAGACCAAACTCCAGAGATAAGGTTGGCTAGATAGACGTCTTTTTGCTCGTCAGAGCCATAGAGGTTTAGCGCATGGATCACACCGCGAGTCAGCATGGGTAGCAAACTAAAGCCAAGATTAGCGGACTGCATCATCTCTTGAACAGCAACATCGATAACGCCAGGGAAACCGGCACCATCGTATTTGGGATTACCGCTCAAACCACACCAGCCTGCTTCAACCATTTGTTTGTAAGGGCCCGTCAACATTGGCGCAGTGACGACGGTACCATCTTTAAGATGCGCTGGCTGAGTGTCAGCCTCCCAATTAGTAGGGGCTACCACCTCTTCAAAAAACTTGGCCGCCTCGGGCATAATTGCTTCGACCATATCAACGCCCGCCTCTTCGAAACCCGGCATCTGGCAGTGTTCGCCATAATTGACAAGTTCTTGGAAAAGAAAAGAAAACTCTTTTTGCGGTACTTTATAGGCGGTCATTTAATTATTCCTGAGCTAGGCGCTATGGCTGGTACTGGTATCAATATTAGGGCGATAGAGTAGTCTTGAAGCGCTTAATCTGTAAACCGAAAACCATGACCAATTGGTCTATATGCCTAGGTTTGGGGCGCGTTTGATAAGATTTCAAACAATCTGATGAAAGTAATAAAAGTAAGGAATTAAGGACCCCAATAAACTCGAGACCTTAATTACCCAAAAATAATTACAGCGAGCCTTACTATGCAGACTGGTTGTAAATAGGCCGTGTCACTATGTAAGCCCAGTAGAAAAATAAAAACTGAAATGCGAGGCGAATATAGAGCAACGTAACGGGAATATCGGGAAATATCTCTGGGTTTAACGCCATATAAATATTGGCTGGATAAACCGCGACCAAGAGTGCAAGCAAACTCCAGCCTGCTATTTTTCGCAGGCGAGGTACCAAAACGCCAATCCCACCGAGCACCTCGAAGAATCCACTTATATACACAGCTTCAGCATGAAGAGGAAAAGCTGGCGGCATAATGCCCAGATAAAAGTCAGGGTTAACAAAATGGTCGACCCCAACATTGATGAAAAACGCCGCCAATCCCAACAGTATAAGCTTTCTCCACCAGCCCTTAGGGAGCTGCAGAGAGGTTAAGATTGTATTTATCATTGTTTATTTATCTGCTTCTTTTAAATTTAATGTTAAGAATCGATTAGACAGTAAAAACCTTATTGACCGGTAAGTCTCGGATTCGCTGACCACTGGCGGCAAAGATAGCATTGGTTACACTGGCCGACACTGGTGGCGTACCTGGCTCACCGACTCCGCCGGGCAAGCGACCCTCTGGTGCGGGCATAATATGTACTGTCATAGCTGGGCACTGGTGCATGCGAGTCACCGGCGCATCGTCGAAATTAGATTGCTCAACTCGCCCTTGAGCAACAGACATATTGCCCATTAACGCAATCGACAAACCGAATATCATTCCGCCTTCTAGCTGGGTGGCCACACGATCCGGGTTGATCACTAGGCCAGCATCCATGGCGCCGTGCATGGCCAGGACTTTCACTGCACCATCGGCCACTTCGACTTTGGTAGCCACGGCTACATAGGAGGCAAAGCTGCGATGCATACTAAAGCCCCAACCCTGCCCTGCAGGCAATGTCTCGTCTAGATCCACCTTAGTTTCCATATGATCGAGCAGGGCCTTAAAGCGGCTTATATCAATGGGATGGTCGTCTAGAGACTCACCGTAATTGTCATAGTTTAGCCCCTCTTTATTCGGATCTACCGCGGTCTGATCCCCCAACAGCTGTCGCCACATTGGTATGATTTTGGTGCCCGTCTTTACAGCCAGCTCATCGACAAAACTGCCTAGACCAAAGGCGTGGTGAATATTGGCTACCGATCTCATCCAGCCAATACGCACATGGGCACCGGCACTGTGACTCTCGCATTGCAAATGGCGCATGGCAAAGGGCATATCAGCAAAGCCCATCGACAGCTCGGAACTCTGGGGCCACCAGATTAGGCGCGTGTAGGTAGAGGCAATGGTGGGAAATGAGGTGCGCTGTAACCATGCGTCAACATTGCCCGCTTCATCTAAACCCGCCTGATAGAACTGGGCACTGATGGCGTGGTAATAGTCGTGTTTAATATCGTCTTCACGGGTCCAAAATACCTTCACTGGGCGCCCGGTTTGTTGCGCTAAATAGGCGGCTTCTAAAACGAAATCTGGCTTGGATTTGCGACCAAAGGCGCCACCTAAAAAGGTCACATTGACCTGAACGTCTTCAACGTCCATACCCAGTAGTTTCGCGACTTCTTTTTGGGTACTTTGGGCTGTCTGAACGCAGGCCCACACTTCACAGATACCGTCATGCAACCACACAGTTGCAGCCGGCGGCTCCATAGGTTCATGGCCTAGATAGGGAACTGTGTAAGTGGCCTCGATAGAGTCGGCAGCCTTGGCAATGTTCAGGTAGTAGCTACCTCGCTCTCGGGCAGTGCTGCCTCTTTTTTGTACTTTGGCTACCAGCTCCTTAGTAAATTCGACGGAGTTATGCTCTGCATTACTACCCTCTTTCCATTCCAGCTGTAATAGCTTGCGACCCTTCAGTGCCGCCCATGAATTGTTAGCCAGTACAGCCACGCCGGGTTGGGCTTTAAACTTTACTGGCCGACCCTGAGCGGGCATGGTTACTGTCTGAACCACCCCTTTCACCTTGAGTGTCTCGCTGTCATCGACTGCTTTTAACTTGGCCCCTACTACTGGCCAGCGCGAGATAGTCGCGTAAAGCATGTTGGGTATTTGCACGTCTTGGCCAAAGATGGCGGTGCCAGTAATCATGGCATCCATGTCGACGATGGGCACTGGTTTGCCAATGTACTTAAAGTCTGCTGGCGACATTAGTACTAGAGTTTTACGATCTGGTGTTGGTAGCTGTGCTGCCTCTGCCGCCAGCTCACCAAAGCTGAGGCTCTCGCCGGACAACTTATGAGTCACCTGATGATTGCTTGCGCTCACCTGTGATAACTCAACCTGCCAACGATTGGCTGCGGCCTGTTCTAGCATGGTGCGGGCGGTTGCTCCCATCTCACGCATGATTGTATAAAAGTCACGGATAGACCTTGAACCGTCGGTGTTTTGACTACCGTAGGCTTCGTTGGCCATGCCCTGCACAACATTGACCTTGGTCCAGTCGGCTTGCATTTCGTCGGCTGCAATCTGCGGTAGACCCGTACGAATACCCTGCCCCATTTCTGAGCGATGGCAGATAATCGATACCTGGCCCTGCATATCGATGGTAATAAATAGGTTGAGTTCTAAGTCACTGGATTGGTTGGTGTTTGAAAGTACCCCAGCACTAAGTTTTGTCGACTGGCCGACCGTTGCGCCAAGTGCCAATCCACCGGAGACCACGGCGACTGATTGGAAAAACTGACGGCGGCTGACATTGCTAATCTTAGCGTTACTTAAAGATTCTGACACTAGGCTTTCTCTCCCACTGCGTAGCCAAGAGACTGGCTTGGCACACTTTTTATGGCAGCGCGGATCCGTGGATAAGTACCGCAGCGACAAATATTGCCTTTCATGCCCGCATCAATCTGCTCGTCACTGGGGTTGCTGTGTTTTTCTAAAAGGGCCACGGCACTCATTATTTGGCCGGACTGGCAGTACCCGCATTGGGGCACATTGTGTTCGCGCCAGGCTTGCTGCACTGGATGAGAGCCATCCTCAGAAAGGCCTTCAATAGTCACTACGGTGCCGCCATCGATGGCCGCTAGGGGTAATGAGCAGGAACGTACAGGCTTGCCATCAAGGTGCACTGTGCAAGCTCCGCAGAGGCCAGCGCCACAACCATATTTGGTACCCAGCAAACCAAGCTCGTCACGCAGAGCCCAGAGTAGCGGCGTATCTGCCTCGACCTCTTGGGGGTCAAACGTCACCTCTTTGCCATTGATATTCAATGTGGTCATGCCTTGCCCTCTTCTAATAATTTTTTGAGATTAGAGTACGCTGACAGAACCATGTTCAGCAAGTATTTTGGTCGCAATGGCACGTTGCCGGGCATGCATATCAACATCTTGGCAGAGGCCGTCATTCCATGCACGAAAGCCCTCTGCGTCGGTGTTGCCAACATTTGTATAAGTTTCCCAGGCAATAGAACAGCGCTCTAAATCTGTGGGTACGCTGTCGCTGGCCATGTTTTCTAGAAGTGACGCAATGGTGGCAGTTTCTGTACCCATGCGTAGATCATCGTCTTTATCTAGATGCAAAAACACTGGGGCAGCCGTAGAGAACTTTTGCCACTCAAAGGCCTTTTCAATGTCGGGCACAGAGCTTTTAGCAAAGTTGCTCCAGGCATTCATGATGGTGGTTTCCATCTGAGCGCGAGCCTCAGTATCTGGATAGATATAAGACGAGATAGGACCGTAGGTATAGTTGCCAGTGACAAAGGCGATATCAGTACCATGGGCGGCACCAAACAGGCTCGGAAAGTCGATAAGCATCGACTTCTCCTGATGGTCCCAATCAAATTGGTAGGCATAGAGGTTTTGGTAACCCGCAGACTCCATGGCAACTAACGCGTGGTCTACGCCTTTTAACTTCCATGCGTGTGAGCGCGTGCGCACCCAAAGTTTATAGAGTTCGGGATTCTTAACCGTGACACGGGGCGGTAACATCTTGGTCAAAATGTAGCTGCTATCCATAAAGTAGCGGTGTAGCGCCAACCACAGAGCAACCTCATCTTTGTTGGCGCCTGCAATTACCGGAATATTTTTGGCGTAGTCCGGGCTGGCCAGAGCACCCAATATGCCGACTTTGGGAATAACAATGCCATCAGCAGTGCTCAGAGGCATTTTGTCGAAATCTAGATCGCCAGATTGGTAGGCTGAAATAAGCTCAGCCCCATCAACGGATTTAAGGCGTTGATGCAGCTCCTCTAGGCTGTATTCGGATTGGGGCTTGCCCACAAACAGCTTGTTGGTTACTTGCCAGCTGCCGCGAGCAATTAAAGTATTAGCCCCATCTTTATTGTAGGCATCTTCTACTGACAGGTCAGTAGTGTAACCAGACTGGGAGATCGCCTGATGAAAAAGCCCATCAGCCTGCGGAGATGCCAGCAGGGTTAACACATTGTGCCCGCCCGCAGACTCACCAAAAATTGTCACGTTGTTGGCATCGCCACCAAACTGAACAATATTCTTTTGTACCCATTTTAGGGATTGAATAATATCTAAGGTGCCAAAGTTACTGGTTTTATCTAGCCCCTCTTGCAACCCCTGAATCGCCGGATGAGTAAACCAGCCCAGGGCACCCAAGCGGTAATTAATGGTGACAACCACGACGTCTTTTTTGGCTACCAACTTGTCGTACTCGTAATAATCTTTTAGACCGGTTGTATTACCGCCGCCGTGAATCCACAACATAACCGGATACTGCTGAGTGACGAAATCTGCCGGGGCTTTGATATCGAGATACAGGCAGTCTTCGCTACCCACCATGCCCTCACCATCAACGCCAGCAAAGCGGCTAGCCTGTTGTAAACAGGCCGAAACATCTCGCTTGAGGATCGTCTGTTCTGGTCTCGCTAACTCACGGGGTGCACGCCAGCGCAACTCTCCGACTGGGGGTTGGGCATAGGGAATATCGTACCAGGTAACAACTCCTGCTCCCTCGGCAAATGATTGCCCCTGAGTGATACCGGAGGAGGTGTTTATTTTGTGTTCGGCCAAGTTTTGGACCGCTGGACTAAACAGATTACAAGACGACAGAATGAGACTGACAAGTAGAATGCTACATAGACCGATTAGCTTGCTCATGGTTAACTCTTTATTATTATTTTGAGCCTACAAAGATGTGGCTTTTAAGTTGTTATTTCTTACGTTGAGTCCAGCATATTCGATCACAGGCTGCAGGGCCAATAAAATCAAAAGGCCCGACTGAGACCAGCCGCAAAGCAATGATATCGATCGAGCCTATTAACCAGGAAAAACCCCAAACTAGTGATAACTCTCCTTTTACTGCTTACTACCTTTCTTGCTTCACACTCCCTACCTGCTTTTGCTATTCTTTTTATATTCTTTTTATATTCTTTTTATATTCTTTTGCTACTACTAGCTCCCCTGTCTTGGCTACTTACAACAGGCCACAGCCTGCGTAGTTGAACAGCTACTTGAACTTATTCCACCCGCTGCACTGACCGCCAAACCTTGGGTGCCTCCACTGTAACCACTGCAGCTAAGCTTGCCCGATTGGTAAGCTTCCCCTGTTATGGCATCTCGCGCTTTAGAGCTACTTCCTCCATCACTGCTCGGTAAAAGCCAAGCGCTACCGCCTAGATTCGCAGCCGACGCGTTATAAGTTGAATTTGCATACTCCTCTGAGTTACACATTTTTGAGCCGGTAAAGGTTGCATCACAGGCTGACTGTAATTGGCGCAGCCCCTGGTTACCGGCAAACGTGCCAGAGGAAAAACCTTGAAACACCACATTGGTTGAGCCGGACTCAATGGCATCGAGCCTTGCGTCGTTGTCATCTACTGCGGTTTCAATCACCGAAAAATTTTGGTTAATATCTGAAGCACTTGTGGTGTTACCCGCCGAAAAACTGTTGGGTATTGTCACATCCCCCGCACTTACACCAGAACTTACGAAGAGGCCTGCTATTAAAACAATACCGCCGAATAACATTTTCATCATTGTTGATACTCCCAAATTAATATTTATTATTGCTGCTGCTTTTCTATTGCTACTTTTCTACTACTAGTTTTCTATTGCTTCTGTTCTATTGCCACTTTTTTGAGTCCCATGCATGGCTATCCCATACGCTTAAATCCACGGTCGACTCTGCCCCCCAGACTGTATTAGCCCAACGGTCTGCAGCCCATGCATCTGCAAGACTGCGACTTGCATCTAGTGGGTAGGCATCATTGGTATCTAAAACGCCGTCGCCATCATCATCGGTATCTGTGTTATTGCCCACACCATCGCCGTCGGTATCTATTGTCTCTGTGGAATCTAAAGGGAAAGCATCTGTACTATCGGCGACCCCATCGCCGTCATCATCGGTGTCAGCATTGTCACCAATACCATCGCTGTCAGTGTCGGTGACTTCAGAGGCATCCAATGGAAAGTCATCGTTGGCATCGGTAGTACCATCGGCATCGTCGTCGCTGTCGGCGTTATTACCTATGCCGTCAGAATCTGTATCTATGGTTTCTGTGGCATCTAAAGGGAAGGCATCGCTGGCATCAACGACACCATCGCCGTCATCATCAGTGTCGGCATTATTACCAGTACCATCACTGTCGGTGTCCAAAGTTTCTGAACCGTCGAGCGGAAAGGTGTCACTGGCATCTGCAACGCCATCGCCGTCATCATCGGTATCAGTGTTATTGCCAACACCATCGGAGTCTGTGTCTAAGGATTCGGAGGCATCTAATGGAAACGCATCGCTGCTGTCAGCAACACCATCACCGTCATCATCGGTATCTGTATTGTTGCCAACACCATCCCCATCTGTATCGACCGACTCTCCTGCCGTTAGCGGGTAGGCATCTTCAGTGTCGGCAACACCGTCGCCATCGTCGTCGGTATCTGCATTATTACCAATGCCATCTGAGTCTGTGTCGAGGGTTTCGCTGGCATCCAGCGGAAAGGCATCCTGATTATCGGCAACACCATCGGCATCGTCGTCGGTATCGGCATTGTTACCAATACCATCTGAGTCTGTGTCTGTGGTCTCGCTGGCATCCAGGCGGAAGGCGTCCTGATCATCGGGCACACCATCACCATCGTCATCAGTATCCTGAGGGTTACCTATGCCATCGCCGTCGGTATCTGTGCACTGGGTTGGGTCGAGAGGGAATGCATCCTCGGCATCAGACGCACCGTCGTTGTCATCATCAGTATCGGCATTATTACCAATACCATCCGAATCAGTATCTGTGGTTTCTGCTGGGTTTAAAGGAAAGGCATCCACACTATCTGCGGCGCCGTCGCCATCATCATCGGTATCGGCATTATTGCCTGTACCATCACCATCAGTGTCCAGAGTTTCTGTGCTATCCAGAGGAAAGGTATCGGCGGTGTCTAGAACACCGTCGCCATCATCGTCAGTATCGGCATTGTTACCTATACCATCGGAATCCGTATCCAGGGTTTCGGCAGCATCTAGGGGCAAGTCATCATTAGCGTCAGCAACACCGTCACCATCGTCATCGCTATCGACATTGTTACCTATGCCGTCGTTATCTGTGTCCATGGACTCTGTACTGTCCAGCGGGAACGCGTCGGCACTGTCGCTCACACCATCGCCGTCATCGTCTGAATCTGAATTATTACCAAACCCATCGCCGTCGGTATCCACAGTTTCTGATGCGTTTAACGGGAATGCATCATTGGCATCTAGAACACCGTCTCCATCATCATCGGTGTCCACATTATTGCCAATGCCGTCACCGTCAGTGTCGAAGCTCTCGCCAGCGTCCAGAGGGAATGGGTCAACACCATCGGCAATGCCGTCGCCATCATCGTCGGAGTCAGCGTTGTTACCTATCTGGTCGCCATCTGTATCTAAAGTCTCTGTGGCATCTAAGGGCAAGGCGTCGGCACCGTCTGCTACGCCGTCACCGTCATCGTCTGTATCTGCATTGTTGCCGATACCATCACCATCGGTGTCCGTATTTTCGTTGCTATTTAGAGCAAATTCATCGGCGCTATCGGCAACGCCGTCGTTATCGTCATCAGTGTCGGCGTTATTACCCAAGCCATCATTGTCTGTATCCAAGGTCTCAAGGGCATTGGTTGGGAATGCGTCTGCACTATCATTAACCCCGTCGCCGTCATCATCGGTGTCTGTATTGTTGCCAATGCCATCACCATCCGTATCCATGTTTTCTGTTGCGTCAAGAGGAAAGCTGTCCAAGGTGTCAGGGGAGCCGTCGCCATCATCATCGGTGTCAGCATTGTTGCCCGTACCATCGTTATCTGTGTCTAAGGATTCATCGGCTACCAGCGGAAAGGCGTCGGCGCTGTCCAAAACCCCATCACCGTCGTCGTCTGTATCAGCATTATTACCAATACCGTCTCCATCGGTGTCTAAAGACTCTGTAGGGTCTAACGGAAATGCGTCTAGGGTATCTGGCAATTCATCGCCGTCATCATCAATATCGAGCAGGTCGCTCACACCGTCGCCGTCAGAATCTAATGTCTCATTAGCATTTAATGGGAACGCATCGTTGGTATCGGCAATGCCATCACCATCGTCGTCGTCATCGCTGTTATTGCCAATGCCATCTAGGTCCGTGTCCACAGACTCCGCGGGGTCTAAGGGAAATTGATCTGTAACATCTGGCACCCCGTCGTTATCGTCATCAGTATCGATATTATTACCTAAGCCATCGGAATCCGTGTCTAGGGTTTCGCTGCTATCGAGGGGGAATGCATCACTACTGTCCGGCACACCATCGCCATCATCGTCACTACCGGCGTTATTGCCTGTACCATCTGAGTCAGAATCTAGGCTTTCTGTGGAGTCTAGAGGAAACGCGTCTTGGCTATCTGGGACATCGTCGCCATCATCGTCAAGGTCCTCATTATTACCCACACCATCACCGTCGGTGTCTAGGGTTTCATTGGGGTTCTGAGGAAACTGATCATCTATATCCGGGACGCCATCGCCATCATCATCGGTATCCAGATTATTGCCAATGCCATCACCGTCTGTATCCAATGTTTCCCCAGCGAGTAACGGGAATGGGTCCAGGCTATCTGGTATACCGTCGCCATCGTCATCAGTATCGGTGTTGTTACCAATGCCATCGCCGTCTGTATCAGTGGTCTCGCTGGCGATCCTTGGGAATGCGTCATTGATATCCAAGACCCCGTCGTTATCAGAATCAGGGTCGATAATATCTGGCCTACCATCTCCGTCTGTATCTGGATAGCCATCGACTTGAAGACTGCCAAATAGGGCCTCCATAGTCGTTTGTTCGGCAAAGCTATCGGCACTAATCTCTCCGTCTACTAGCCCCTTGATAAGCCGACGTAACTCCCCCAATGCAATGCGCCTAACATTAATCGCAAACTCACTGGCGGGATTAAGATCGGGGCTATTAAAAACTCGACTAACAGAGGCTACAGCGTCAGCAATTACATCAAACAACCTAGCGTCGATTTGAGACTCGACAGCCTCATCGGCTAGATTACTTAAGAGATAAGTATGGCTCTGATAGAGAATAGCCTTAATACGTGAAGGTTCTGATAGAGAGGTCTTCCCCTCTGACACATTGGCCATAAAATATCGCACAAAAGTGCCAGATAGAACCAGCGGATCGATCAGAGCCTGGGGATCAAAAAGACAGTCTAGAGACATAATAAGAAGCGATATCTGCTCGTTAAGACGCTCGGTATTCTGAGCTGCATCATCGCCGGCAAAAGCTGCTTGCCAAGTATCTACGGTATAGATCTCTGCCGTGGTCTGGGTCAGCCCCATCATCTTAAGGAACTGCTCTCGCTCGGGCACCAATTCTATGGCCGACAGCAGAGTCGTAATCGGAGTGACCATAATTGCGATGGCGGAGCTATCGGACAACTCTGAAATCAAACCTAAATGGGGTACCGAGAAACCGCTGTTTTTATTAACGCCACCAAGAGAAATAATTTTTTTAGATAAAGACCCCTGAGGCAACGCGCGATCAAAAACAAACTGCCCAGACGATGTAGTGATAGCTTGCGGCTCATCCCCATCCATTATTAAATTACTATTGATATCGATAAAGACCTGCGCGCCGACGATTGGGGCATCGCCTACTCGCCCCTCAAAGCGATCGACTACCTCTACTTTAATCGACGCTGAATCACTGGCAACACCGTCAGAAACCCTGACAGAAACATCATAGATATTATCTGCGTCAGCGTCGGTTGGTGCCTCAAAGTTAGGGGCAGATATAAACTCTAAATTACCGTTTGAACTAAGGGCAAACAACCCAGCATCAGCCCCGCCAAGAATCGAATAATCAAGTTTATCGCCGTCAAGGTCAGTCGCTGATAGGGCAGTAACCAAACGCATTTGCTCCGGTATTTTAATCCGTTCATCAACAGTGATAACTGGGCTGCGATTTGAATTACCACTAGGGTTGGGAGAATTACTGGAACCATCCCCTGAAGAGCCACAGGCGGCTAGCAGAGAGAGGGATAAAAGAGTGGGAATAAAACGTGCATGAGGGAACCGCGGGTCTTTGCTTTCCCGCTTGTTTGGCCTGTCAATATGGCCGTGGCTTACATCCTTGAAGCTATCCATAAGTGAACAATAGTAATTATTATTTCTTTATGCAAGCAATTCTTTAAAGCCCTTGTTTACAGCCTTTAGCTAATACAGAAAATGACCTATTAGCTCGCGTCAGCAGAAAACTGTAACTTAGCCAACCGCGCATAGAGTTCACTTGAACCCAATAAGTCCTGGTGACTGCCCGCTGCAATCTGTTCTCCGCCGTCCATAACTACTATCAAATCCGCGTGTAAAATAGTCGCTAAACGGTGAGCGATAATAACCGTGGTTCGCCCTTTCATAAGTTTGTCTAAGGCGAGCTGCACCTTATATTCACTTTCCGCATCCAAGGCACTAGTGGCCTCATCCAATAGCAGAATACGAGGGTCTTTTAAAAGCGCTCGCGCTATGGCAAGGCGCTGGCGCTGGCCGCCAGAAAGGCGCACGCCCTGCTCACCTAGCTCACTGTGATAACCCTCGGGCAAACGACGAATAAACTCGTCGGCATGGGCCGCTGTCGCCGCAGCAATAACCTGCCCATCAGTAGCCTCTGGTTTGCCATAACGAATGTTGTACATGACGTCGCCGGTAAACAATGTAGGCTGCTGTTGCACCACCGCAATCTGTTCCCGTAAAGCCTTGGGGTCAAGTGCCTTAACATTGCAGTCACCAAAATAAACACCGCCATTTTGCGGGTCATAAAAACGTTGAATCAAATCAAACAAAGTCGACTTGCCCGCACCGGATGGCCCGACTAGAGCAACGATCTTTCCCTCTTCTATATTCAGAGAAAAGTTTTTTAGCGCAGGTTGGTCTGGCCGCGACGGATAACAAAAAGTCAGATTTTTAAAAGCAAGCACGGGGGCAAGATTCGCTGCGTTTGCCTCTAAGGTATCAGCCACAACAATCTCATTTTTAGCATGCAGCAATTCCATCAACCTTTCAGTGGCACCAGCTGCCCGCTGCAATTCCCCGTAGACTTCTGACAATGAAGCTACGCCCGTTGCCATGAGAATGGCATAGAATATAAAGGCCCCTAATTCGCCACCTGTCATGGTGCCTTCAATCACATCAGAGCCACCCACCCAGAGCATCACAGACAGAGCACTGAACACCAGCATAATGACCACTGCAATTAATACGGCCCGTTGACTGACACGCTTTTTAGCCACGGTAAACGCCCGCTCTACTTCCCGTGAAAATGCGGTTTTCTCTAAGGCTTCCTGAGTAAAGCTCTGCACAGTTTTTATATGCTGAATAACCTCACCGGCATAGGACCCAACATCGGCAATACTGTCTTGGCTCTCCCGAGATAGGCTGCGCACCTTACGACCAAAAATCAGAATAGGCATAAGCACTAAAGGCACTGCCAATAAAATAATCAGCGACAGCTTAAGATTAGTAATCAGCAGCATAATTAGTGCGCCGACAAAACTAATGGTGCTGCGTAGAGCAATAGAAACCGAGGAGCCAATGATTGACTGCAACAATGTCGTATCTGAGGTCAGGCGAGACATAATATCGCCACTGCGATTGGTTTCAAAAAACGCTGGGTGTAGGTGCACCACATGGTTGAACACAGCCGTGCGAATATCTGCACTGACCCGCTCGCCCAGCCAAGAGATTAAATAAAAGCGAATATAGGTTCCCACTGCCATAAGTAGCGAGGCAATCAATATAAAGATAATTGCGGTATTGAGGTGGTCCTGAGACTGCTGAGCAAAACCCTGGTCAATGACCAGCTTTAAGCCCTGCCCCACCGACAATGTGACACCAGCAGTAAACACCAGCGCCAATAGAAAAACGCTTATCTGTTTGCCATAGGGCCTAAGAAACTGCGCCAAAGAAAGCAATACAGGCGGTGCTCCTAGTAATACAGGCTGTGCCCCTAAAAGCGCATCTGCACTTTTTATCTCCTCAGATTTTATCTCCTCAGATTTTATGTCTTTAGCTTTTACTTCGTCAGTCACCCTTAACCCTCTAGCGCGACATAGACTTCTTGAACATCATCATGCTCAAGAATAGCGGCCAAAAAGGCCTCGGCTTCTTCTAGCTCTGTACCGCTGAGTGATAGTGGGTTTTTCGGGCGATAGCCAATTTTAGCTGTCTCCACTGTGTAGCCATGATCTGGTAATGCTCGACACACGGCATCTAGGTCAGTGATATCGGTAATAAATAATGAAAGACCTTCTTCACCCTCCTCATCTACAGCTTCCACATCCTGAGCACCGGCTTCTATGGCCGCTTCCTCGGCATCCGCCTCTAGGTTTTCCGTGCGCGCTTCAATAAGGCCCACATGGTCAAAATCCCATGCTACCGAACCCTCAGCGCCAAGCTGACCGCCGCGAAACAAAACGCGAATTTCGGATACGGTGCGATTGACGTTATCGGTGAGGCATTCGACAATAAGGCCCACATTGTGGGGCGCAAAACCTTCGTAGGTAAGCTTTTCATAATGCACAGCCCCATCTAATAAACCTGCGCCTTTTTTAACCGCACGTTCAAGGGTCTCTTTGGGCATAGAGGCTTTTTTGGCCTGCTCGATGGCAAGCCGCAGTCTGGAGTTGGTATCTGGGTCAGCGCCGTTTCGCGCTGCGACCATAATTTCTTTGGTCATCTTGCCAAATACGCGACCTTTTAAGTTGGCTGCGATTTCCCTGTGCTTTACCTTCCATTGAGCGCCCATAGATACCTTCTATTTGTCTAATTAAATGCCTGAAGGCTGAGATTATGCCCAGCACACAGCGAGATGCAACAACCAAGGCAAGCAATGGGCTGATTAGGGTTATAAATAGCTTGGATGTGGTATTTCTAAAGGGGCTTATTTCTAGGGACTTATTTCTAGGGGCGTTTTTTCTAAAGGGCTGTTTATCTAAAGGGCGGTTTGTCTAAGGAGCCTTGGCAATGGAAGACTCAGCATGCTGATACAGTCGATCAATCAGCTCACTAAACTGCTCCCGCTCGGCATCGTTAAAACAGGTAAGCAAATCCTGCTCATAAGCATAGGACACTGGCACAAGGTCATCGTAAACAGAGAGGCCAGTGTCGGTTAGATGCAGCATAGAACGGCGTTTGTCCGCGGGATCAAACTCCCGCTGCAGTAACTTGCGCTGTAATAGTTTGCTAATAGCGCGACTCAAAATCGACTTCTCAATCTGGGTTTTGATCGACACCTCGTCCGCAGACACACCAGGGTATTCGCCTAGTACCGCCATGATGCGCCACTCGGTAATACTCAGGGCAAACTTATTGCCATAGGTCTCAGAGATCAGCCCACTGATACGATTTGAGAGGATAGATAGTCGGTACGGCAGATAGCGTTCCAACTTAAGGATATTTTGTGGTTTAGGGTTATTTTTGCTCATGGGCCGATCATGCTTGACATTAGTTGGGGTTGCAACCAATAATAGTTGCAATCCCAACTATTATTGGTTGCAACCCAATTCAGCCACCCCGATTCAGCCTTGTCTTTTTAGGAGCCAACATGAGCACAACAACAGACCATACCTACAATCCCATGGGCCTAGATGGCTTTGAATTTGTTGAATTTGCCGCCCCAGAACGAGGCACGCTCGAAGCAGTCTTTACCCTCATGGGCTTCGTGCATATTGCCAACCACAGATCTAAAGACGTGGTGCTATTTCGCCAGGGCGACATCAACTTTATTATTAATTACGAGCCCAGTAGTTACGCAGCCTATTTTGCCCAAGAACATGGCCCCTCTGCCTGTGGTATGGCATTCCGAGTCAAAGATTCTCAGGCCGCTTATACGCGAGCACTAGAAATGGGCGCACAGCCCATGGACATTCCCACTGGACCCATGGAACTGCGCCTGCCTGCGATTAAAGGTATTGGCGGCGCTCCCCTTTACCTTATTGACCGCTACGGCGACGGGACATCTATCTACGATATAGATTTTGTCTTTTTAGACGGTATAGAAGTTACAGAAAGCCATACCCCCGCCACAGGCGCTAACCTGCACCCAGCAGGCTGCGGGCTCAATGTTATTGACCACCTAACCCACAATGTCTATCGCGGTCGCATGGGCCACTGGGCTAAGTTTTATGAAGACCTGTTTAACTTTCGCGAGGTGCGCTATTTCGATATTAGCGGTGAGTACACAGGGCTGCGTTCAAAAGCCATGTCGGCTCCCGATGGCAAAATTCGTATTCCTCTCAATGAAGAAGCCACCGGTGGTGGGCAGATTGAAGAGTTTCTCATGGCCTACAATGGCGAAGGCATTCAGCATATCGCCTTCTCCTGTGACGATATTTACGCCACATGGGATCAGCTTAAAGCCAAAGGCATGCAGTTTATGGCCCCGCCACCTGACACCTATTACCAGATGTTAGAAGAGCGTCTACCAGGCCATGGCGAGCCCAGCCAAGAGTTGCAATCTCGTGGTATTTTGCTGGATGGTTCCACTGAAAATGATGACCCGCGCCTGCTGTTGCAGATATTCTCAGCAACCTTAATTGGCCCTGTTTTCTTTGAGTTTATTCAGCGTAAAAAAGACGAAGGCTTTGGCGAGGGTAATTTTAAAGCTCTGTTTGAATCAATAGAGCGAGACCAACTCAATCGTGGTGCCATCGAAACTGCCTAAAATCTCAACCGCCTAGCGTTTTAATGACCTAGCACCGGAGTCTGATTATGAACATTCAAGGAATCCACCATGCCGCCTACCGCTGCAGCAATGCCAAGCAGACCGTAGAGTTTTATCAGCAGGTTCTCGGCATGGACTTTCAACTGGCAATTGCTGAAGACAAGGTGCCGTCAACTGGCGAACCCGACCCCTACATGCATGTTTTTATGGATGCAGGCAATGGCAACGTGCTGGCCTTTTTTGAAGTGCCCAACTCCCCGACGATGGGCACTGACCCAAACACACCAAAATGGGTACAGCATATTGCCTTTAAGGTGGCCGACATGGACGCCCTGACCGATGCAAAGGCACGCATACAAGCAGCAGGCATAGACGTCCTTGGGCCCATCGACCACACCATCTTTAAATCTATCTATTTCTTTGACCCCAGCGGCCACCGCCTCGAGTTAGCCGCAGATACCGCGCAGCCAGGCATGTTAGAAGAACTCCATCGAGTAGCCCCCGCCATGTTGGAAGAATGGGATCGCACAAAGCGCGCGCCTCAGCATGCCGCTTGGTTGCATGACGGGTCCCTTAGTATTGAACAGAGCACGCACAAACAACAATTAAGAGAACAAATAAAAGGACCAACCCAATGAAACTAGCATCACTAAAGCAGGGTCGAGACGGACAGCTAGTCCTGGTCAACAGCACAATGGAGCTTTACGTCAGCGCCGCCTCGATAGCCCCAACATTACAGGCCGCACTGGATAACTGGGCCAATGTTAAAGACCAGCTACAAGCACTCTCAGACCAGCTGGACAATGGCAATCTTAAAGGCCAGCCCTTCGATGCCGCGGCCTGTGCCTCTCCCCTACCCCGAGCCTACCACTGGGCCGACGGCAGCGCCTACGTCAACCATGTTGAACTAGTGCGTAAAGCTCGCAATGCCACAATGCCCGAATCATTTTGGACCGACCCCTTAATCTATCAGGGCGGCTCAGATACTTTTCTCGGGCCCAGAGAAGACATCTCTATGGCAACCGAAGACTGGGGAATTGATTTTGAAGCGGAGGTCGCCGTCATTGTTGATGACGTGCCCATGGGTGTGTCAGCGGAAGATGCCCAGCACCATATCAAGCTACTGATGCTGGTCAACGACGTTTCATTGCGCAATCTCATTCCCGGGGAACTGGCTAAAGGTTTTGGTTTTTATCAGGCCAAACCCAGCAGCGCCTTCTCACCCACCGCAGTAACACCAGACACTCTGGGCGATGCCTGGGACGGTGCAAAACTTCACCTGCCCCTGCGCGCTGTTTTAAATGGTGACCTTGTTGGCCAGCCCAACGCCGGCGTCGACATGACCTTTGACTTTGGCCAGCTGATTGCCCACGCCGCCAAGACTCGACCACTGTGCGCAGGCACTATTATTGGCTCTGGCACCGTGTCTAATCTGGACCGCTCCAACGGCTCTTGCTGCCTTGCCGAGGTACGCATGCTCGAGACAATTGCCGAGGGTAAACCCAGCACCGAATTTATGCGCTTTGGCGATCGCATTCAAATTGCTATGCTAGACGCCCAAGGCCAAGATATTTTTGGTGAAATAGACCAGCAGGTCGTTAAACTAGGTCTTTAAAGTAGGCAGCTAAGTATGACGATTGATACAGACATTAAACTCTATGGTTACTACCGCTCTTCCGCCGTCTATAGAGTGCGCATTGCCCTAGAACTAAAGCACCTACGCTGGCAGCAGATACAGGTTAATCTACTCGAAGGCGAACAGCGTCAGGCCGCCTACATGCAGCTCAATCCCCAGGGACTGGTGCCGGCTCTCGCAACATCAGAAGGCCTAATCACCCAGTCTCTAACGATTATTGAATATCTTGAAGAGAAATATCCCCAGTCGCCTCTACTGCCTTCTACGGCAATAGACAGAGCCTGTGTACGTTCTATGGCTCAGCAAATTGCTATGGAAATTCACCCCTTAAATAATCCTCGGGTGACTCAGTTTTTAATCGCAGAGTTAGGGGTAGATGAAGAGGCCAAACTGCAATGGTATCGCCATTGGATTGCTCTAGGATTTACTGCCCTTGAACAGCGATTACAATCAACAGGTAGCAATGGTCAATATTGCTTTGGCGATACAGCCACCATGGCCGATGTCTGTCTAATCCCTCAGGTTTACAATGCCCAGCGTTTTGACTGCCCCCTAGAGGACTACCCGCTCATTAGGTCAATCAACGATCACTGCACAGCGCTACCTGAATTTATTGCCGCTAGCCCTGAGAGTATTCAGCAAGCCGGCGGCTAGCATGGCATGGCCTCAAACGGTCTCTGTAATTTGGTCTAATTTGGCAGCGCAAATAAAGTCATTAGTCGATAGGCCATCAATTTCGTGGGTGGTAAATTTCACCGAACAGTAGCCCCAACCAAAAGCGATATCTGGATGATGGCCCTGGCGGTCACCCACCCAAGCGATAAGATTGGCCATCTGTACTGCTCTGGCAAAGCCCTTAAATTTAAACTCTCTTGAGATCATTTTATGGTCGGCCGACAACTGCCAGTCAGCGTGTAGTTCTGTCTGTAGTTTTTCACTCTCAGTTTTATCCAGAGCCGCCATACCACCTTGGCAGGGTTCGCAGTCTTTATTACTCAGATCGCATACTTGATTAGTCATTTGTTTATCCTGTTAATTTGCACGGGTAGCTGGGTTCAAATAAACCCAGAGACTGGGCCTGCTTAATATCTGTGTGTAAGTCTCGATCAGCAGCCTGAAAAAGATCATCAATATTATTAATCACATAATAAATCGGTTGGTGAATATCGATTCTGTAGGGCGTACGTAAAATATCTATTACATTAAATTCACGACGCTCTGGTATGGCGCCGATACATTCCGTATCAGGGCCAGAGCCAGAACTAGAACTAGAACTAGAACCAGAACTAAAACAAGAGCCAGGTGCACCTCTAACAGAATAGACAAGCTCGGTGGGGGACGAGGTTAAACCTGACCCCAAAGCCTTGTATTCACCGTTCTGCCTTATCAGGCCAAACTCGATGGTGAACCAGTACAGGCGGATCAGCCAGCTGTAATCTGCGGGCCCCACCTCACAGCCAATCTGCCCAATCCTCTGGGAAAAGTGCGCAAAACCCGGATCGGTTAACAGTGGCGTATGGCCAAATATTTCATGGAATATATCGGGCTCTTCAATGTAATCAAAGTCTGCTCGGGAGCGAATAAACGATGCCGCGGGAAAGGTCTGCTCTGCCAGCATAGTAAAGAATCGTTGAAAACCAATTAAGGCCGGCACCGGAGCTACTGTCCAGCCCGTGAGCGGCCGCAAATGCTCAGAGATCTCATTGCATTGCGGAATACGGCTCTGAGCCATAGAGAGCAGGTCTAGCCCCTCTAAGTAAGCATTGGCAGCATGCTTGTTAATATTGGGAATCTGCTGGGCATAAAGGTCACGCCACACTTCATTTTCAGCATCGCTATAGCCAATAAAGCCATTGTCGTCTGGTACCTTGGCAATGTAATTAGTGCTTTTACCCATAGTTCTTATCCTTAAGTTATAGGATATTATTAGTTATAAACCGGGGAATTAATTTGCTATAGGCAAGATAAAACCGTGATATGGGGCTATATTTACCTCATATCAACACAATGATGGAATATATAACCATGGCCGAAATTGACCAGTACGACCGCAGTATTCTTCGTATCTTGCAAAGCGATGGCAAGATTGGCAACCAGGAGCTGGCCGAAAAGGTCAACCTGTCCAACTCACCCTGTTGGCGGCGGGTGAAAAAGCTCGAGGAATCTGGCGTTATCGATGGCTATGTGGCCATGCTCAACCCCAAGGCCCTGGGCCTAAGCGCGATGGCCTATGTGCATATAGCCCTGCTCGACCATCGCCAACAAACCATCGAGATTTTGGACGATTTTGTCGCAGGTCAGGAGCAGATTATCGAGTGCTCCTCTGTCACCGGTTCCAATGACTATGTGCTGAAAATTATTGAGAGAGACAATGAAAGTCTTGAGAAATTTATAATGCAGGGCCTATTACGCTTGGGAATTGTGCGCTCTTCGACGACCAACTTAATTTTACGTCAGAAAAAACACACGACTGCCCTGCCGCTTTAAAGAGAATCAGAGTGATAGAGACAACAGCAGTCCTTTGATACTCCTGTTATAATTGCCAAATAACGCGAAATCAACAGGCGCCAAATTTACGATTTGGTTAGCTGAACAAACCACCAAGGGTCCAATATGTCCACTCAGTATGTCACCTGTGCACTTTACAAATTTGTCGCACTACCAAACTTCGGTTCTCTTCGAGCCCCCCTATTAAAATCCATGACCGACAACGAAGTCTTTGGCACGCTGTTGCTAGCAGCCGAGGGGATTAACGGCACCATGTCTGGAACCCGCGAAGGCGTAAACGCCGTGCTGCAGTGGATCGCTCAGCAACCGGGTTTGGAAAACATAGACTGCAAAGAATCTTTTGATGATGAAATTCCTTTTTATCGCAGTAAAGTAAAGTTGAAAAAAGAAATCGTCACCATGGGCGTCGAGGGTATAGACCCAAAACAGGTGGTGGGTACCTATGTAAAACCCAAGGATTGGAATGCCTTAATATCTGATCCCGATGTTTTAGTGGTTGATACCCGCAATGATTATGAAGTGGAAATCGGTACCTTTAAAAATGCCGTAGACCCAAAAACTACCAGCTTTAGAGAATTCCCAGCCTGGGCAAAAGACAACCTAGACAAGGGCAAGCACAAAAAGATAGCCATGTTTTGCACCGGTGGGATTCGCTGCGAAAAGTCGACGGCCTACATAAAAGAGCAGGGTTTTGAAGAGGTCTATCACCTAGAGGGTGGCATTCTTAAGTACTTAGAAGAAGTGCCCAAAGAGCAAACATTATGGCAAGGCGAATGTTTTGTATTTGATAATCGCGTTGCCGTAGACCACGACTTAAAACGCGGGTCCTATGACCAGTGCCACGCCTGCCGCATGCCTATCACCGAAGATGAAAAAACCCTACCAGCCTACAGCGAAGGCCTTTCCTGCCACCATTGCAACGGCAAAGTCAGCCCAGACCAAAAACTACGTTTTGCCCAACGCCAAAAACAAGTAAAACTAGCCAAAGCCCGCGGCGAAGAACATATAGGCACCGCCGCCCAGCAGTACACCGAACGCCGCAGACTAGAAAAAAAGGAAAAGCGCAGACTCACCCGCGAAGCCGCCAGAGCCGAACTAGCGAACGAACCCTCAGCCTCTCCCAAACAAAAACCAGAGCCCTCAGCACCTATAGATAAAGAGCAGAACCCTCAACCGACTTAAATAGCCAACCCTAAACGGGCTGTATGAACGAGCCCTCAGCGTCCCCTAGATAAAGAGCAAAGAGCAGAGCCCTCAGCTGCATCTAAATAAAGAGCCCTCAGCGGCATCTAAATAAAGAGCAAAGCCCAAAAAAAATCACCCAAAGGCGCAAGCCCTCAGGTGATTTCGTTTACTACCAAGAACAGCGACCAACCAACAGCCGCTCTCCGTTTCTAAACAACAAACATTAGAAGCTATAGCCTGCCTTAACATAGTACACACGACCCAATGGGCTGTGCTGCTTGGGGTCATAGCTGAAGTTAGCGCCGTCATAAACGCGCGGTGGCTTCTCATCAAACATATTCTTAACACCAAAACTCAGGCTAACTTCGCCATCATCGATTCCCGACGCCATTCTAATGCCGTACTGGCCATCAACAGTGGTGTAGGCATCAATACCCTGGCTCTGAGACGCCGGTACTGGCTGGCTGTGCTCATAATCAGTGACATAGTTAACGTTTAAAGAAGCATTATGAGCGCCGTCAGACCAGGCAAGGTTCATATTCGCCTTAGTCGCTGGCATAGAGCGAGAGAAGTTATTGTTGTTCAAATAACCCACTGCATCAACAACGCCACCTGTAGGTAAAGTGATATCGTACTCAAGGAAATGAGCAACACTTAAGCCAAGGTTAAAGTTATCCATAAAGCCCCAGTTAGCTTCTAAATCGATACCGCTCACGTCAACACTTGACGAGTTAAAGTAATCGACAAGCACACCAGCTAAGGTTCCAGTATCGCTGCGAATAAGATCCGCACCATTAATATCTGCTGTTACCTTACCCTGAGCATTTTCAACCGTAATTAGGTTGGTGTAATCCACGATCCAGTAGTCCAGCTTGATATCCAAATTGTCTGAAGGCTGAAAGATAAGACCAACATTAAAGTTGTCAGATTCTTCAGCTTGCAGATCTTCAGAGCCCGAAGAAGTCACTCGAACAAATGCAACGCCACCCTTAGGTGAGCCATCAGCATTAAAGTCCTGAATACCTTCAAGGTTTACTACCTGAGCATTAATCTGCGACAGAGAAGGCTCGCGGAATGCCGTACTAGCAGACGCACGCAAAGCCCACTGCTCACTTAACTGCCAGCGCAACGCCAACTTAGGGTCAATGCTAGTGCCGCTATCAAGATCTTCATAACGCATTGCTGCGGTTATCTCGATATCGTCAGTCAACGACGTCTTAGCTTCGGCAAATGCAGAGAAACCAGTGCGGCTCTTATCAATTTCAGACACACCACCCAAGAAGATCAAATCGATGGGGATCGGGTTACCGGCCGCATCAAAAGTAATCTCATAAAGGTCATCAGTTTCAGTCTTGTAGCCTTCGCGACGAACCTGAATACCAGCAGCAAAATCAACAGTGTTACCAGAAGCAAATGTCATAGCTTCACCACTAACAACAGCATCCAACACAGTCAAATCTGTGGTGCGCTGAGTATCAGTCAAGTAGCTCATGTCATCGATAACCGCCTGACTGTTGTTTGCAGAGACAAATGGGTCATAGTATTCATTGTTGTTCGGACCACCCAGTCCAGCAAGGCCAGCTCTCAAACGAGACGACTTAGTATCTGGCTGTCTAGCGCGATACTTATTGCTACTGTGAGTCAACGCTGCATCCCAGGCCCAGTTGTTATCCAACTCACCCTTAAAGCCCAACGAAGCACGTAAGGTGTCGTTTTCACGAGGTGACAGTGGGGACGGGTAATTAAACGCTAATGGACGTCCCAGCCATACCAAAGGTACGCCAAGTGGGTTGCTTGGGTGCTCACCCGCAATCAACGGAAAAGTCAGATCTGGGTAGCTTGGCGACTGAGGGTTGTCAGTCACTTCATTGGTGGCGTAACCCAACTCAGCCATCATCTCAACACCGTTGGCCATTTCGTGAGTCACGTTGGCATAGAGCTGTGCTCTCGTCTCGGTGTTAACCAGGTTAAATCTAGTGCCGTACTGGAAAAAACACATGGGTCCAGCTGGAGTAGGCACAACCGAACCTCCTTCAAGGTCAGCACAGCCATCAATCGCAAAACGTTGGCCTGGGTTATAAGTGCCTGCATAGGGACCAGTGTCGACTGTCACATTGGCTAGACCTGCCAAATGAGGCATAGCAACAAAGCTAGCACCCAACGAGCTGCGAGCGTTATCAACAAGCTCCGGACGGTCACTAGCTGGTAGTGCAGTACGGTCCATATAGTTACCCGCAAATGTATAGCGAGTTGTATCATTGCCACCACCCCAGATAAAGCCAACGGTCTGATCTTCTTGATCACCGCGGTCTACTGAACTGAGGTTAGTGCTTATTTCAAAACCGTCAAAATCTTTGCGCAAAATAAAGTTTACTACGCCAGCAATAGCATCAGAACCATAGGTTGATGCCGCGCCCTCTTTCAACACTTCAACACGCTCAAGTGCCATCACAGGAATACTGCTCGTGTCGACAAACACACTGCCATCATTGGCCAGTGCACCAGAAATAGTCTGGCGACGTCCGTTGATTAATACCAGTGTAGAACTCAGGCCCAGGCCGCGCAGATTAACGTTAGCCGTACCCTGAGTAGAACCCTGTGTAAACGAATCAGTTTGGTTTTCTGCACCAGAACTAATCGCTAACTTGCCGATCACATCAGCAACCGAAGTCGCGCCAATGCCATCGATGTAGTCTCGGTTTAATACCTGTACTGGCAATGCTGCATCGCCTGGTGAACTCTTAATGTAAGAACCGGTTACCTGAATCTCTTCAATAGTCCCCAAACTATCCTGTGCCAAGACAGATGGTGTTGCTAAAAAAGCAATACCGGCCAAAATGGCAGAACTCATATACTTATGCTTAAAGATCATTATTAACCCCTAGTTTTGTTTTTATAGTTATTCATATTTGTATATTGCATCCAAACAATAACATTACCGAGTGGCGGCGCAATAGTGCTTTTATGACCTCTGAGTCATTAATCTAGACCGTCAATCTATGCCAAGAATCCAGAGCCAAAATCTAAGCCATTAGCGCCATTCCAGACCGGCTATTTGCTGGCGTTAATAATGCTAAGATAGCGACCATGCAAGATCGCCATAGCTACTGGCATTAACTATAAAAATCAGTGGGTCGTAAAAACGCGAACCATAAACTGGAGAGTAAAGTGCAGATCGGAATTAAGAATAAAAGGCAGCGCGGAATAACTATTAAAGAGCAGCGCGGAATAACTACTAAAGAGCAGAGCGGAATAACGATTAAAGAGCAGAGCAGAATAAAAAATAAGCCTCATCAGCAGATTAGAATCCTCCTAACCACTATTCTATTCTCAGCACTGCTAACAGGTTGCGGAAACCCCACTACCGAACCCCGACCTGCCAGTGAGTTTCTCTACGCCGACACAGCCGAGTTGCGAGCCAAACAGCTCAGTAACATCAGCTACGATCTTGCCATTACCCTAGACGCCGAATCAGATACCTTTACCGGCGTAACAGAAATTGCCTTTGATTTGGTACCCAACAACAGCGCTGATCTAACTATCGATCTCGATCAGGGCACAGTAGCCTCCATTACCAGAGACGGGCAATCAATCGACTACGATTACGAAAAGTGGTTTATCCGTATCCCAGCATCAGAATTAACCCCAGGTCGCAACAAACTGGTTATCGCCTACGAACACCCCTACTCCAGTGACGGCTCTGGTCTCTACAGATTTGTAGATCCCGCCGATAACGAAGTCTACCTTTACACAGACTTCGAACCCTACGACGCCCACCGCCTGTTCCCGCACTTTGATCAGCCCGACCTAAAAGCAACCTACAAGCTGCAAGTAACAGCACCAGCCCAGTGGCAAGTAATCAGTGCCACCAGAGAGACTGCTATTACAAAGGGCCCTACCAAAGCCAATAACAATAACGGCAGCAATAATATTTGGACCTTCCCAGAGTCCGCTAAATTCTCATCCTATATTTTCTCTCTGCACGCGGGTAATTACGCTGTATGGGAAGATCAATTCGAAGACATTCCCCTGCGCCTATTCGCCCGTCAGAGTCTATCGCCCCATGTGGTGATTGATGAATGGTTCACCCCAACCAAACAGAGCTTTGGCTTTTTTAACCAATACTTTGATGTGCGCTACCCCTTCGGTAAATACGACCAGGTAATAGTCCCCGACTTTAATGCCGGTGCCATGGAAAACGTTGCTGCAGTGACCTTTAGTGAGCGCTACATAGAACGGGGCAACAAATCCACGTCGTCAAAAATGCGTCTGGCCAATGTGATTGCCCATGAAATGGCCCACATGTGGTTTGGTGACTTAGTTACCATGCGCTGGTGGAACGGCCTATGGCTCAACGAAAGCTTTGCCACTTACATGGCCAATCTCGCCATCTCCGAAGCCAGTGATTTTGACGATGCCTGGGATGTGTTTTATGCCGGCCGCAAGCAATGGGCCTATCGCACCGACGACTCAGTTAACACCCATGCCATTGAGCTGCCCGTAGACAGTACCGGCGCTGCCATGGCCAACTTTGACGGCATTACCTATGGCAAAGGCGCCTCTGTACTCAAGCAGCTGCCCTTCTATCTAGGAGAAGAAAACTTTAGGCAGGGCGTGAGCAACTACCTTAAAAAATTCGCCTACCAAAATACCGACCTCGATGACTTTATGGGCGAGCTAGGCAATGCCGCTGGCATAGACATGACCCAATGGACCCAGGACTGGCTATACACCGCAGGCCTTAATAGCATCAAGGTTGACTATGAGTGCAGCGACAACAAAATCACTGCGCTCAATATCAACCAGACCGCACCAGAGGGCTACCCAACACTGCGCCAGCAAACCGTGCAGGTGGGCCTGTACAACATGCGCGATGGCGCCCTGCGACTTGCCAATGCCGTTCCTGTGACCTATGCCGGTGCAACCACTCCAGTCGTTGATGCTATCGGCCTCAGCTGCCCAGACCTGGTGTATCCCAATGAGGCAGACTGGGGCTACGTCAAAGTCGATCTCGACCCCAAGTCACTGGCCAGTGCCAAACAACATATCAATGCTATAGAGAGCAGCACCATGCGCCTCATGCTGTGGCAGAGCCTTATCGACAGTGTTAGCGACGCCAACCTAAGCGCCCTAGATTTTGTCGAGTTCGCCAAAGCGAATATTGCCACAGAGACAGACTACAACGTGGCCAAAGCCATAGGCACCGGGCTCGGCAGATCATTAGATTATTTGTCCGCCGCCACCCGTCTCGGCGTCAACGATTACAGCGCCCTGCACAGAGAGATCGAAGACCTCTATCTCGCCCTACTAACAACCGCAGCCCCCGGCTCTGATCTACAAAAATACTGGTACGACAATTACGTCAGCCTGAGCCAAAATGACAGCCTGAGCCAAGATAACAGCCTGAGCCAAAATGACAGCCTGAGCCAATCGCAAAGCCCCGCAGGTAACAAAGAGCAAGGCGCTAGTATCAAGCAGCAAACCCACCTAGGTAACCTACAAGCCATATTAAACGGCAGCCTAAGTTTTGATGGCCTCGAAATAGACCAAGACAAACGCTGGACAATCGTCGCCAAACTCAATCGTTATCAGCACCAAAACTATAAGGCTCTAACCACGGCAGAAAGCCAGCGCGATAACTCCGACCTAGGAGTAAACTACGCAATATATTCAGAGGTTCTGCGCCCAGACCCAGAGGTCAAAGCAAAATGGTTTGAAGTAGTGATTAACAACCCAGACAAGTTAAAACTAGCGACCCTGCGCTACATTATGGCGGGGTTGTTTCCCGCCGAGCAACTCGCTCTAGAGCAACCCTTTAAAGAAAGAATACTGGCGCAAATACCGCTGCTTAACGCCGGGGAAGACCTAGGCTTAACCAGATACTACGTCAACTACCTACTACCCACAGAGTGCACCGCGGCCAACGAGACCAAGCTTGCACAATTGGTGATCGAATACAGCACCATGCAACCGCGAATTGTTAAAGCAGTAAAAGGCACTCACCAGCAAGTACAGCGCTGCATTGCTGCGCTAGAGTTGTTATAAAAGGCGGCCTGTAAACGTAAAGAATAAAAGAGCAAGGAAGGAAGGCAGCAAGGAAGGAAAACAGTAAGCGCGGGCCAAGCAATAAACTGGCCCGCTAACTTATTTTCTATTTTTAATGAACAGTTATTAGTGAGCGGTTCCCTTTGAAACAGCCGTCGCCAACATGCTGGCTTCAACCTTGTTCATATGCCCAGTCAGGCTAGAAATGATTTTAGGCATCACCGCATCGGGCATACTGTGGCCCATTCCCTCAAGCAAAATAAACTCAGACCGTTCAATCAACTCTGCGGTGTGCTCGCCATGGGCCGGTGGTATTAAACCATCATCTACACCGTGCAATACCAGCGTATCAGCCTGAATAGTTGCCACATCTACCGAACGATCACCTACCTTAAACACTGCCATCAAATGGCGCGGCATAGACTGAGGGAAAAACCCTCGAGCCCGAATCGCAGCTTCACGCTCAGCTTGGGCTTCACCCTCAGCTAAATCTCGCAAGCGGTTTTCGGCCATATTAGTCGGCGCAGGCAAATGAGTAGCACCGGTGGTAGACATAATTGAAATCAAACTGCGCGTGCGCTCCGGGTGTTTAGCCGCCACTATCTGAGCGATCATGCCACCCATAGAAGCACCAATAATATGAGCATCTTCGTAGCCAACCAGATCCATCAAAGCCACCGCATCTGCCGCCATATCATTCAATGAATAAGGCGCATTAACCTGCATGCCAAGGCTATGCTTTAACAGCTGAAGCCACAATGTTGGTTGGCCCCAGTCGTCAAAGCGTGTGGACTCGCCGGTATCGCGATTATCAAACATCAGCACTTCATAACCGGCGTCTACAATGCCGCTAATCAACGTATCGCCCCAGGCCACGTTAGAGCCTCCCAGCCCCATAATCACCACGACCTTAGGCCTGTCTTTTACTTGTGCCTCGCCTTTGCCATCTCCAACAATACGGTAGGCAATGTTAATGCCATTAACCTCAGCGGTCTTTAGTTCATGGCTATCTAAATAGCTTCGCGAATATTCTCCGCTCACCAACGGTGACATCAGCAACAATAATAGACTGAGTAAAATAGGTCTCATGGCGCGTTCCCCTCTAATAGATTTCTTATTATTTAATACGGCTAGCCGGAGCCCTCAGCTCAATACTAGGAGCCCTCAGCCCAACACTAGAAGCCCTTAGCCCAATACTAGGAGCCCTCAGCTCAACACTAGTAGCCCTTAGCCCAAACTAATAGCCCTTAGCCCAACACTAACAGCCCTAACTCACCAGCGAAGCAAGCACTTTACGCTGCCCCTCAAAAGGTCGCCGCCCATGCATGGCCAAAAAATTATCCACCAGAGCCACGTCACCGCTCTGCCAGGGAATATCAAATGTTAGCTCGTCGGCTATATCAATTGCCACCGCCATATCATCTAAGCTGATCGCCGAACCATCACCAAAACAAATAGACTTGCCGCCAGTGTTACGGGCATCTTTCCAACCCCGAAAAGCCGCAATCAGCTGATTAAAAAATACTGTCGTGCCATCTGCCAACTCCCGCAAAGCGGGTAATACTGGCGTGGTGACAAACAGAGAATTATCAGCCTGCCAAGCCCAGGTATAACCCAGCTTTTTAAGCTTGGCTTCGGCCTGCTCGCGACTCTCAGAGCTCACAGCGCCCTCAATACCCTCAATACTCTTAGCATTCTCAACACTCAGGGTACTGGGCCAGCTGCGTCCCTGCCCCGAAGCCATATCCTCTTCGGCAGGCATAGTTTGCGAATAGCGTACGCCTTTGGCAGCACAGTCAGCCACAAATTTAGGCACCTGCTGTTGCAAGCGCTGTAACAAGATATCCGACCGGCAAATAGGGGTAGCGCCACCAATCTCTGCCGCCTGTTCACAAAAGAAAAATAACTTAGATGGGAATATAGGCGTCTGAGCCATCTCGTGGTGCAAAAAAATCGACACCTCAGGTGGCGCTTCATTGGCGGTAAATACAAGTTCGGTACGGTTGCGTCGCACCGCATTAGAAAGCGATTCGGCATAGGTGAAATTAGGCCAATCAAAGGCACGAATAAAACCATCAAAATCCTGATCGTCAACCAAACCAAGACCACGAAATAAAATCGCCCCATGAAGAGCAAGCTGATCTTCAAGTACGCCTCTATGCTCGGCAACCCAACTTGCTATATCAGCACTGGACCCCGACGCCTCAGCGCCGTAGATCAAAGGGAAAATAGACTCACCATGATCCTGCTGCTCTGGCAAACCTATGGGTTTTACAATTAATTGACTCATGGTCGGGCCTAGTCGTAAATAGAGTGGAATGTATTAAAAGCCGACTCGCAGAAGACACCCGGATCGTTAAAACGACGGTTCTGATTTAAGGCAGAAATACCCGCCATCTCGTCATCGCTTAGGTTGAATTCTGAAAGCGTTAAATTCTCAACTAACCGCTGGGGATTACTGGTTTTAGGAATCACCGCAGTGCCCCGCTGAATACCCCAACGCAACACAACCTGGGCTGGGGTAGCGCCGGTGCGTTCGGCTGCCGCCAATACCACAGACTGGGTTAACACAGTGTCACTGGCGCTGGCCATATCGATGGCAACATAAGACAGCGAGCCCAATGGTGAAAATGCCGTCACAGCAATATTGTAAGCCTGGGCTGTGCGCAACAGCGGCTCCTGAGTTAAATAGGGGTGAGATTCAATCTGTAACATCGCTGGTTTAATACGCGCATAACTCATCAGGTCATGGAGTAGGCTAGCACTGTAATTACACACGCCTATCTGTCGCACCAATCCATTCTGTACTAACTGCTCCATAGCACCCCAGGTTTCACTGAGGGGTACGGCATCAAGCTCCATACCCGGATTTTCTGCGCTGGGATCATGGATCCACTCAGCGGGGTAACGGTGATTAAAGTCCACATAGCTCAGGGCAATAGGGAAATGCACAAGATACAGGTCAATGTAATCTAGACCCAAGTCATCCATAGATCGGCGACAGGCTGCCTCGACATGCTCTTGACGGTGATAGGTGTTCCAAAGCTTTGACGTTACCCAAAGATCTTCGCGGCTGCACAGCCCGTCGGCGATAGCTCTAGCAATACCCTCACCTACCTGCTTTTCGTTGCCATAATCAGAGGCACTGTCGAGATGTCGATAGCCCACTTTGATAGCCTGATACACAGCCTCTGCCACTGCATCTGCGTCAATTTTCCAAAGGCCAAGACCCACGGCAGGCATTTGATTGCCGGTAACGTTAATAACCTGATTCATAGTAGTAATAGTAATCCTGGTAATCCTAGTGATTTAAAAAGCCAGCCAACCCGTTAGCTGTCATAAAGGGAGAAATCTCAACAGCCTGCCCAAGAGCCATAGACTCCTGAGCGGCACTGGCAACAATCATCGACCACAGCCCCTGCAAAGGGGTTGCTGCTTCAACAGGTTTGCCGTCCAGCTGGTCCATAAAAGCAATGTGTTCATAATAAGTCGCACCATGGTGGCCGCTCTGTTCGATCAATGCTGGGTAGGTAACCTCTGTCTGCCTAGAGGCCGCCGACTCACCAGACTCAATGGCCACAGTTGCCCGAGAGCCCTGCTGTTGATGAAAGTTAAATACTTCTTTAGCCACAAGCCTGCCTTGGGTGCCGGTAACAACCAGCTCTTCAGTAAACTCATGGCAAAACATATTGAGGGTAAAGTTGGCTCTGGTGCCGTTGGCATAGTCGATCACCACAAAGGCGTGATCATCAATATCCGAGGCCCTGCCCTGGTGTTCAAAATCTTTAAAGTTAACCGCCTGACCACCGCTGGCATAAACCTTGGTCGGTTGAGACTGGGCCAGCAGATTAATCAGATCAAAATAATGGCAGCACTTCTCTACCAATGTGCCACCGCTATTAGCATTAAACTTATTCCACTGCCCCACCTTGTCTAAAAAGGGCGGCCGGTATTCGCTCATGCTAATGGTTTTTATCTCGCCCAACGACCGTCGCGAAAGTGCCTCATGAAAGGCCTCAATATATTGGGCCTTGTACCTGTACTGCAGACCAATTTGTATAAACGATGAATAAGCCTCACTAATCGCTATGGTCGCTGCAGCATCTTGCAGATCGGTCGCCATAGGCTTTTCGAGAAAGATCGGCTTACCCGACTTAATGGCCACCTGCAGAATTTCATAATGCGTATAGTTTGGCGTGCAGATAAATAGCGCATCTGCATTGGAGTCGTTACAGGCAGCAGCTAAGTCGGCATAACGCACAAGCGTATTACTAGCATAGGTTTTATAGTTGGCCTCAGCCACGTCCAAACTATGCTCCTGAGTATCATAAATACCATGCACCTGGGCTCGTCCCAGCAGACTGGCCACGCGCATATGCTCTTGCCCAATAGTGCCAGTGCCAATCACTACTATTTTGTGGCTGGGCTGGGGTTGCTGATAAAGGTACTTATCGCCGTCGGTAATATGTTGCTGGCCGGCAGCCGTTTCAAAGAAACGTAATCTGGGTTTAGTCACTAAAATTCCCTACCTTTAAAACATTAGTTTCGCGCCGATAAGACAACACCCAAGAGACAATATTGATGACGACCAGAATACAAATCAGTGGCCAAAACAGCGTGCTAATACCACCCACCAAACCAATCGGCGAGAACAGCAAATACAAACCAACCACGCAAGACAACAACGTAATCGCACAGGGAATACCAAAGCGCCAAGGCTGCATGTCGACCTTGCTTGTCGTGCTATAAGTCCAGGCTGTAGCCCTTGGGTAACGCTGCCCTACCAGCAGCATTATCGCCACCTCGATCACAAACAAAATAGCGTACAGATGTAAGAAGTGAATCGTCACCACATCTGCAAACACAAACTTTAAGAGACCGTAGGCCAGCACATGAAACCCAATCACAAGCTTAGGACCCAACGCGGGAACCTGCTTGGTAAACAGCCCCACCACTACGATCGCAATCACCGGAATATTATAAAAACCCGTGAATACGCGAATAATCTGCCACAGCCCGTCCGGTGCAAACTGCAGCATAGGTGCCACCACAAACGAAAATAGCGCAATCAGTATCGACGCTCGCTTGGCCACCTTAAGCACCTGCTTATCTGACACTGGCTGCTGCCCTTGGCGCTCCTTATAGGGCACATAGACATCCAGACAAAACAGCGTCGCGGCACTGTTTAGCAATGAATTAAACGAGCTAAACACCGCACCCAACAGCACCGCCAAAAAGAAACCCATGGCATACACAGGCAGCACATCGCGGATCAGCTGAGGGTAGGCTAAATCAATTGACCCTAAACCGGTTGCCGTGCCCACCCCCCCATAGAGGTGAAAAGCAATAACCCCGGGGATCATCATCATAAAAGGCACCAACACCTTAAAGAACCCAGAAAACAGCACCCCCTTCTGACCCTCGGCCAAATTTTTGGCCGCCAGAGTGCGCTGAATAACATACTGGTTAGTGCACCAATAAAATAGATTGGCAAAGATCATGCCGGTGAATAAGGTAGCAAATGGAGTGGGGTCCGAGTCTGACCCTATAGCATTGAGCTTTTCGGTACTGTTGTTACCAATAATGTGCAGGCCTTCAGATACACTTCCCTCACCTAAAAGCGACAGACCAAGCACAGGTACCGCAATACCAATTAGCAGCAGCCCAATACCATTTAAGGTGTCAGACACAGCAACCGCCCTAAGGCCACCAAACACTGCATACATAGCACCAACGCTGCCAATGGCAACAATAGTGACGGCCAGAGCCTGACTGTAGGGCAGATTAAACAAGGTAGGAATATCGAAGAGTTGCAGCACAGCAATAGAGCCGGAATACAGCACCGAAGGAATGGTCACTAAACCATAACCGAGCATAAATAAGATCACAGTCAAACGGCGAACATCATCGTCAAAGCGATCATTTAAAAATTCAGGTAATGTCGAAAAAGCACCCGCCAGATAACGGGGCAAAAAGATAAACGCCATGCAGATAGTAGCGAAAGCTGCGGTCACTTCCCAAGCCATACTGCTCAGGTTAAACCCATAGGCCGAGCCATTTAAACCAATTAACTGTTCAGCACTAAGATTGGTTAGTAGCAAGGAGCCTGCAATAAATACCGCCCCCAACCCGCGACCGGCCAAAAAATAGCCATCGCGAGTATCTACTTCACCTTTGGTCTTGCGGTAAGAGATCCAAGCAACCAGTCCCATAAAAAACAGGCAGCTTAGTAATGTTGCGCTTAATTCAGATGCATTCACTGGTTTTAAATCTGCCCTTAAGACGCGCTAGTTGATAAAAGAATTAGGCTGCTATATCAGCGTAATTATAACCTAATTCTTTATCGAACAACTAAGTCTCAAACCTTGTAGGTCCCAAAGTACCTAGTTAAAAAGTACCTAGTTAAAAAGCACCTAGCGAGAAAGCCCTTATTGGCCCTGATACCAGATCGGCGAGGTCCAAGCCATTTCACGAACGGTGTCTGGGTACTGGCCATTGGTACAAACATCTGGACGATCTGCTTCAGCAAGTGCTGCACAGTCGTAGGTGTGCCAGCGAGGCGTTTCTGGCTCAACCGCACGCAAGTAATAATAAGCGGACTGCGCAGGGTCAAAACTCTCGTCGGTGTAAACCTTACACAGACTATCGGCACCGGCTTCTTCACTAGCGATGGGCAGAACCTGAGTATTCATCTTGCCCTCAGCATCAATCCAACCCTTGATCAGGTGCAGCGCCTGCAACTTAAGACCCTCTGGGTCTTTCGCGGCATAGGCAAGAAATACTGGTTTAGCAGTAACGTCGGAAGCATTTTCACCAAGAGCACTCAAATCAGCACCCATAGGAACACCACCAGCATAGGCCTGAGCAATCATATCGTTAGCTTCGCAAAGACCTGCATCAAGTCCCCAACCAGCAAACAGTCGCGGACGAATTCTTGGTCCAGAAGTACCAAACACCTCTTTGCGTAACATGGCATCAAAAATAGAATCACGGGTATTTTCCTGAGCCCAAACACCAGCCAAACCGCCAGGGTTACCATCGATACCACTGGTCAATAAACCAGGCTGCAAACGCTGAGCTGGGTTAGCTTCACCAGACACAGCACCAACCCACGCCGACTCTTTAACGCCACCAGAGGTAGCAGAATGCGTATCGGTCGCCGCAATAATGCCCAGCTTAACCGGGTTAAGACCTATGCTTTGTTCTTCCTTAAGACCCACCAACAGTGCCGAACGCTGGAAGTCTGTAGGGTGCACACAGCCAGCCCCAAGCATACCGCTATCGCCAATAGTGCCAGGTGCGCATTCAGTAGTAACCTGCGAAGCCTCCCCTACCGCCATCGTTGACTGAGAAAAGTCTCGAGTCGCATAGGTCTTCTTCTCACCCATGCGTCTAACCGCTTCAACATTACACAGCTCATCCGGCGCACCAAATACAGTGGTTAAACCGTTAATGCATTCCGAACTACCTTTATGCTGGAAGATCTCCATAATCGGCTCGCGCTTTAAGCGGCTCTTGGCATAGGCGATTTTAGCTTCGTCCGTATCCTCAAGTTGCATATAAGGCGCCATGCGACCGTTAGCCAAATTACTGTTATGGGGAATCGTTAGGTAATCACAGCCTTCTTCAATATCGCAAACATCGTCTAACGCAGACCACAGCTTGCTATCAATAGGTGCATCTATATAGCTAACCGGCAGGCCAGGTACAGAATCATTTCTAAAAATCACGTTGCGGTGATAGTTACTAGTACCAGGTGTGCCGGTGTACTCATAGGCCACAAAGCTAGTGAACTCGCAGGGCGTATTAGCGGTATTGGACGCCGCCTGAATGTTCTTCCAAGGAGACTGGGCAAAATCACGACACAGATTGCCATCAGCGCCACAGATTTCTGGAATTCGTACCGGGGTCTCGGTGGTGATCACCGTACCCAACATCATCATACCCATGCGCTCACTAGAGCGGTAACCGGTACAGAACTTAGTGTTATAAACCGGTGAACCTTCAGTGCGGCACAGGGCTCTCTCACCCAAAAACTCGCCATGGTCTGTCACGGCCAAAAAGTCTAGGGGACGGTCAATCTTGGTGGTGCCAGTGGCAACGCCCTTATCATTAATCGGGAAAAAAGGAATCGACTCGCCACGAGCATAGCGGTGTGCATCTTCTGGTGTTGCGCCGGTGCTGTTCGCTGCGGCATCAAACGAGTAGCTAGTGTGGATATGCAGATCACCAAATAGCGCCGTACGGTTGGGATCATTATTGGCGCAGCTGTCCATATTATCCGCAGCGGCCATCTCACCACTGTTAGCCGTGGACGAAGACTGAGCATCAAGCTGAGCAGGAGTTTCTGGCCCACTGCAGGCAGAGACAAAGGCGAACGCCGACAGCGCAGCCAGTAGCCGGAGGTTTTTGTGATTAAACATAATGATTCCTATTGTTATTATTTTTAGATAACCGCTTAGTAGCGGTTTGTTCTTAGGTTACTTCGATCTTAAATTGTTTTTAGCCCTGGTCATACCCTAATTAAGACTATCCGGTATTACATCAAGACCCCAAAGGCCGTACTATAGTTTTATAACCCTAAGATACTGGTACAGCAACCTCCATGAACTCGGCATTAGAAAAAGAGCTAGAAAAAGCACTACAAAGCGAACAGGGTCCCAAATACCAGCGCCTCAAGTCTTATATTCTTAAGCAGATTGGCAACAATATTTGGCCACCTTCGTTTCTGCTGCCTACCGAGCTTGAGTTCTCTCGCACATTAAGCATGTCTCGCATGACCGTAAATCGAGCACTTCGAGAATTAGCCAACGAAGGTATTCTGGTGCGTACCGCCGGCGCCGGCACCTATGTTGCCGAACCCAAAAGCAGCGGCCATCTATTAGAGATTCATAATATTGCCGATGAAGTACGCCAGCGCAACCACGACTATAGCTGCCAACTCATTGTTAATAAACTCGACAAACTAAACAGCAAAGACGCAGCCCGCATGCAACTTGCCACCGGCACTAAAGTTTTCCACACCGTAATAGTGCACCTAGAAAACAACCGCCCTATACAAATTGAAGACCGCTACGTAAACCCAGAAGTCGTACCCGATTACGGCACCACAGATTTCACCGTCACAACACCAGCGGAATTTCTGCTCAAAGTAGCACCACTGCAAGAAGCCGAACACAGAGTGCAGGCCAGAATGCCCACGGCAGAGCACAAGAAGTTATTAAAATTAAAGAGCTCGGAACCCTGCCTAGTGCTGCTTAGACGCACCTGGAGTCTGGGCAAAATAGCCTCCGTGGCCACAATGTATCACCCCGGCGACAGCTATGAGCTGAGTGATGTTTTTACGCCGTAGCGTTATAAGTATGCGGTAGGTATTGAGGGAGATGGCAAGGGATATAGTAAAGTTTAGAGAGGCTTACCCTGCAATCGAGCCAGCGTATTCCGATAACGCTCAGTAATAACAGCCTCATTTTTATGCGCAAAGTTTTCTACCACCCAATGGCCCGCCGCCATCACATCCCGCACCTTATTGGTATTACCCGAAAATATTAACCCATTTAACAAATCATCACTGGCCTTGGCAAACAGGTCTGGCGACAAACTATCCAACACCAGAATATCGGCACTGTAGCCCGGCGCTAACTTACCCACCTTACGCCCCGTTGCCTTGGCACCCCCTTCCAGTGCCGCATCATAAAGTCTTGTACCCGTATGGGGAGACCCGGGCACAGCGCTAAGGTTGCGCCCCCGATGCAACAGGCGCTGGCCGTATTCCAATAGACGTAGCTCTTCGATAGGCGACGCCGAGGTATTGCTGTCAGAGCCAATGGCAATGCTGCCCTGCCCTTCAATAGGAGATTTTAAGGGAGAGCTGAAAGGAGTTTTTAATTGAGAGTTTAAAGCCGCCCCCATAAACTCACCCAGAGGAAAAAACCCATCCCCCAAATTAGCTTCCGTCGTGGGGCAAAGCCCAACCGTCGCCCCAGATTTTACAATCCCGGCGATTTCGTCTTCATTAATATGGGTGGCATGAATAAGGCACCAGCGGCTATCAACAGCAACATTATTTAACAACCATTCCACAGGGCGCTGCCCACTCCACGCCATCGACGCCTCTACCTCTGCCACCTGCTCGGCAATATGAATATGGATGGGCATGCTTGGGTCAACAGAATCTAGGTAGGCAAGAGTTTCCGCCATAGCTTTTGGAGGTACTGCTCTTAGGCTATGAAATGCTGCACCTAGAGAGACTGTAGGACCAGAAGGTTGAGCACTTTTAATATGCTCCCCAATAGCCCGATGTAACTGCTGATACTCCTCCACCGTATTACCAAACAGTTTTTGCTCGTCTTTAAGCGGCGCACCCCCAAAGTCAGAACTCATATACAGCACCGGCAATATTGTCAGACTAATCTGTGCCTCGGCCGCACCCTCAATAATGGCCAAGGCGAGTTCGGCCTGATTGGGGTAAGGCTGCCCAGAAGCCTGGTGATGTAGGTAGTGAAACTCTGCGACAGAGGTATAACCGGATTTGAGCATTTCCATATACAGCTGCGCTGCAATGGCCCGCAGGTCCTCTGGGGTAATCTGGTGGGCAAACGCGTACATGATTTTGCGCCAGCTCCAGAAGGTATCGCTAGCGGCACTTATTTTTTCACTGAGGCCCGCCATAGCGCGCTGAAAAGCATGGCTGTGAATATTGGGCATACCGGGGATCGCAGGATGATCAAAGGCCTTATCAATGGAGTGAAACTCGCCTGCCAGAGTATCGACCTCCAGGCTCTCTATCAGACCGTTATCAGCGACCGCGATGGTCACACCGGAAGCCCAGCCAGAGTCGAGGTACGCCTGTTTAAACCAATAGTATTTCATTCAAACGTTGCTCTTTATCTAGGGGCCGCTGAGGGCTCTTTAGTTAGGGCCGCTGAGGGCTTTTTATTTAGGAGCCGCTGAAGGCTTTTTATTTAGGAGCCGCTGAAGGCTCTTTGCTCTTTATTTAGGGTCTGCTGAGGGCTCTTTAGTTAGGTCCGCTAAGGGCTCTTTGTCCTTTATCTAGGGGCAGCTGAGGGCTCTTGGTCGGTTTTAATATACTTTTCCGCTTGGCAAATGTCTATACATTTGAGAGGATGTATTAAACAGAATATTAAAGCACCTAGAGGCTTACCATGACCGACAAACCTGAGTCTGCACCAGCCGCATCAGCCGCTCCAATCGTCCGCTCCCCTACTGGCACCCAGCTCACCGCCAAAAGCTGGCTCACCGAAGCGGCCATGCGCATGCTGATGAACAACCTTGACCCAGACGTTGCAGAGCGCCCAGAAGATCTGGTGGTCTACGGGGGTATAGGCAAAGCTGCCCGCAACTGGGAGAGCTACCACAGTATTATCGAGTCATTAAAAAATCTCGAGAGCGACGAAACATTACTCGTGCAGAGTGGCAAACCAGTGTTTGTGGCCAAAACCCATGAAGATGCCCCGCGAGTGTTAATCGCCAACTCCAACCTAGTGCCCCATTGGGCCAACTGGGAACACTTTAACGAGCTAGATAAGCTGGGCCTCATGATGTACGGCCAAATGACCGCTGGCTCTTGGATTTATATTGGCAGCCAGGGCATTGTGCAAGGGACCTACGAAACCTTTGTCGAGATGGGCCGCCAGCATTACAACGGCGACTTAACAGGCAAGTGGATTGTCACCGCAGGTCTCGGAGGTATGGGTGGCGCACAGCCCCTAGCGGCCAGCATGGCCGGTGCCAGCAGCCTCAACATAGAATGCGACGAAACTCGTATCGACTTCCGCCTGCGTACTGGCTATCTAGACAAAAAAGCCACAGACCTAGACGACGCACTAGACATACTAGAGCAGGCTAAAATTCATGGCACAGCGGTTTCCGTGGGCCTGCAAGGCAATGCCCCGGAAGTATTATTACAACTGCTAGAACGTGGTGTTCGCCCAGACGCAGTCACCGACCAGACCTCTGCCCACGATCCCGTAAACGGTTACCTGCCCATGGGCTGGACTATCCCCCAATGGAAACAGGCACAAATCAGCGCCCCACACAAAGTAGCCGCCGCGGCCAAAGCCTCCATGGCCATTCATGTGCAAGCCATGCTCGACTTCCAAAAGCTCGGCATACCCACCTTTGACTACGGCAACAATATTCGCCAGGTGGCCTTTGACGAAGGGGTAAACAACGCCTTTGATTTCCCGGGTTTTGTGCCCGCCTATATTCGCCCGCTGTTTTGTCGCGGTGTCGGCCCCTTCCGCTGGGTTGCCCTGAGTGGTGACCCAGAAGACATCTACAAAACCGACCAAAAGGTCAAGGAGCTAATCCCCGACGACAAACACCTGCACAACTGGCTCGACATGGCCAGAGAACGCATTCAGTTTCAGGGCTTACCGGCGCGCATCTGCTGGGTCGGTTTAGGGCAACGGGACATGTTAGCCCTAGCCTTTAACGAAATGGTTGCCAGCGGCGAACTCAAAGCCCCCATCGTGGTTGGCCGCGACCATTTAGATTCTGGCTCTGTAGCCAGCCCCAACCGCGAAACCGAAGCCATGCGTGACGGCTCCGACGCAGTCTCTGACTGGCCGTTATTAAATGCTCTGCTCAATACCGCCAGTGGCGCTACCTGGGTTTCATTGCACCACGGCGGCGGCGTTGGCATGGGCTTTTCCCAGCACTCAGGTGTGGTGATTGTTTGTGACGGAACAGCCGCCGCAGCCAAAAGAATCGCAAGAGTGTTATGGAACGACCCGGCCAGTGGTGTATACCGCCACGCCGATGCCGGCTACGAAACCGCCATTGAATGTGCCCGCGAGAATAATCTCAACATACCTATGCTGCCCAAGCGTTCAGATCAAGCGCCCAATAATAGGGACAGCAGGCAGCAGCAGGGAGCAAAATAACATGACCACATTAATACTCTCCCCCGGCAAAGTAACATTAGCGCAGCTGCGCGAACTGTATTTTTCCCAGCCAACAGTTGCCCTAGACGAAGCCAGCTGGGCTGGCGTGCAGCGCAGTGCCGACACAGTCTCTGCCGCCGTAGCCAAAGGTGACGCCGCCTATGGCATTAACACAGGCTTTGGCCTGCTGGCCCAGACACGCATTCCCGACGACCAGCTCTCGGTGTTGCAAAAAAACCTAGTCACATCCCACTGTGCCGGTGTTGGTAAAGATCTCAGTAACGAAGTTGTGCGCCTTATCATGTGCCTCAAAGTCATTAGCCTAGCCCGGGGTTATTCCGGCGTTCGCAAGTTAGTGATCGACAGCCTTATCCAATGCATTAATGCTGGCATCATGCCCAGTATTCCCGAAAAAGGCTCCGTAGGTGCCTCTGGTGATCTGGCTCCCCTAGCCCATCTGGCCCTGTGCCTTATTGGTGAGGGCGACTGCCATTATCAGGGTGCTGTTATGCCTGCGGCTCAGGCTCTCGCCGCTGCGTCCATCGTTCCTTTAGTACTGGGCCCCAAAGAAGGTCTGGCGCTATTAAATGGCACCCAGGCCTCCACCGCCTTGGCCCTAGTAGGTTTGTTTCATACCGAAAATCTGTTTGGTGCCGCCATGGTGGCAGGTTCTCTGTCAGTAGACGCCCTTAAAGGCAGCGCCAAACCCTTTGACGCACGCATCCATGAAGTGCGTGGCCAGCCAGGGCAAATGGCCACAGCAATGGTTTACCGCCGCTTGCTTGAGGGCAGCGACATACTGACGTCACATATTAACTGTGACCGGGTGCAAGACCCCTACTCCCTAAGATGCCAGCCCCAAGTCATGGGTGCCTGCCTAGATCTAATTAACAGCGCCAGCAAAACATTATTAATAGAAGCCAACGCGGCCACCGATAACCCGCTAATTTTTGACAATGGCGACATTATCTCTGGGGGTAATTTCCATGCCGAGCCCATAGCCATGGCGGCAGATACCTTAGCCATCGCCATTGCAGAGATCGGTGCTATTTCAGAGCGGCGTATTGCCATATTAGTCGACCCGAAAATGAGTGGCTTACCCGCCTTTTTAATTGAAAATAGCGGTCTTAATTCCGGGTTTATGATTGCCCAAGTAACAGCCGCCGCACTGGCCTCAGAGAATAAAACCTTTGCCCACCCCGCCAGTGTCGACAGCCTACCCACCTCCGCCAACCAAGAAGACCATGTCAGCATGGCCACCTTTGCCGCACGCCGCTTAGGAGACATGGCCGAAAACACCTCAGGGATACTCGCCGTCGAGTTGCTCGCTGCCGTGCAGGGTATCGACTTTCATGCCCCCGTAAAAACCTCAGCAGTGCTGCAACCTGCCTACCAAAAAGTCCGCGACAAAGTGGCCTTTTATGAACAGGATCGGGTAATGTCTGGGGATATGAAAACCATTATGCAGCTCGTTCACGAGGGCCAGCTGTTTGCCTTCGCCAAAGATATTCTGCCTTCTGGCATGGGCTCAGAATAGCCTATGAACGCCCCCCAAACATTTGAGTTCACCCAAGGTGACAGCCCTCTTTTGGTGAGCATGCCCCATGTGGGCGAGCAGGTGCCCAGCGAGATATTGGCCAACTTTACCCAGCGGGGTCAGGCCCTGCCCGATACAGACTGGTATGTGCATCGGCTCTATGACTTTTTACCCAGCCTTGGGGTATCGAGCATCCAAGCCAACTATTCCCGCTACCTCATCGATCTCAACCGGTCACCGGACAATAAGTCCCTATACCCAGGCCAAAACGTCACCCAAATATGCACCACCAGCCTGTTCGACAACCAACCTCTCTATGTTGCGGGCACAGAGCCCAGCGCCGCCGATATAGCTCAGCGCACAACCCAGTACTGGCAGCCCTATCATCAAAAAGTTGAAGAAGAGCTAGCGCGCATTAAACAGCGCTTTGGCTACGCCCTACTTTGGGACGCCCATTCCATTAAAAACATTGTGCCGCGCTTTTTTGACGGCCAGCTCCCCGACTTTAATTGGGGCAATGCCAATCATCGGGCTTCTAGTGCCGAGTTATTAAACTCTCTTCACGAGACAGTGCTTGCTCAGGGCGACTACTCTTCGGTGTGCAATGGTCGCTTTAAAGGCGGTTACATTACCCGCCAATACGGCTCACCCGAACACCATATTCACGCTGTGCAGCTAGAATTATCTCAGATCACTTATATGCCAGACCAAAACAGTTTTGAGTACAGCGAACAGCGCGCCGCCCAGGTTAAACCACTCATTAAAAAGCTAGTGCAACAGATGATCAGTCATCCGTTTACCCGAGACTAAATTATGGCCAACGATAACCAGCAATGGGACAGCCTGTGGATCAACGTCAACATAGCCACCATGGTAAATATAGCCACTATGGTAGATATGGCCACTATGGCAGCCGGGGCAGACGGGACTAACAGCTATGGGTCAATTTTAAACGGCGCCATTGGCGTCAAAGACCAGCGCATAATATGGGTCGGCAAACAGTCAGACCTGCCACAAAGCCCGCAAAAATGCGCCCGTGAAATTCATGATGGTCAGCATCAATGGTTAACTCCCGGGCTAATCGACTGCCATACCCACCTGGTTTTTGGCGGTAACCGCGCCACAGAATTTGCCCAGCGTCTCGGGGGTGTAAGTTACACAGAGATATCTAAAGCCGGTGGCGGCATTCGCTCTACAGTCACGGCCACCAGAGCCGCCACCGAACAACAACTAATGGACTCAGCCCAGAAACGCTTAAACCACCTAATGGCCGAAGGTGTCACCAGCCTAGAAATCAAATCTGGCTATGGCCTAGACACCAAAAATGAAGTGCGCATGCTGCAAGTTGCCCGCGCCCTAGAACAGCACAATGCCATTGGTGTGAGCACCACCTTTTTGGGTGCCCACAGCATTCCCAATGAATATGAAGCTCGCCCACAAGACTATATCGATTTGGTCTGTGAACAGATGATCCCAGAGATTGCCCGCTTAGGCCTAGCCGATGCCGTCGATGCATTTTGCGAAACCATTGCCTTTAGCCCCGCACAGACCGCCCAGGTTTTTGACCAAGCCAAGGCTCACAACCTGCCAGTAAAACTCCATGCCGATCAACTCAGCGACAGCGGCGGTGCCAAACTAGCAGCAGACTATGGCGCCCTGTCGGCAGACCATATTGAATACAGCTCTGAACAGGGCATTGCCGCCATGGCCGAGGCCGGTGTAACAGCAGTGCTGCTGCCCGGTGCGTTTTATACTCTAAGAGAAACCCAGCAACCGCCCCTAGAATTACTGCGCCGTTACAAGGTGCCCATCGCCATAGCCACAGACGCAAACCCCGGCTCCTCACCAACTACATCTCTACTACTCATGGTCAACATGGCCAGCACCTTATTTCGGATGCTGCCATCAGAGAGCTTCGCTGGTGTCACCATTAATGCCGCCAAAGCCCTAGGGCTTGACCATGATCGTGGTAGTCTCGAGGTTGGCAAACGAGCCGACTTTGCCCTTTGGGATATTCATGAGATGTCAGAATTAGGCTATTGGGTAGGTGTTAACCCCTGCACAGGCCGCGTCAAAAATGGCGTTTATATCCCCCACTGACGGCATTAGAGTAATTGCCAGTCACAATCACCCAGTTGATTGCAGCGGCCTCTATTGCCCATCTCAGCTAGCAAACCTATACTAATTTTGTTATCAGGTTCCAACAAATAATAATAAAAATAGGTTGAACCACCGTGTCAAAAAAAGCTAAAAACAATCTGCTTGTCTGGGCAGGCCCATTAGTCATTGCTGTTATTGGCATCTGGGTATATTTGCAGAGCGGCCGCTTTATAGAAACCGACAACGCCTATCTCAAGGCCAACAAGGTATCCATAAGCAGTGAAATATCCGGCAAGGTAGTCGAAGTCATGGTGGGCGACAACGGTCTAGTTGAAGCGGGCCAGGTAATGTTTCGGGTCGACGACCAACCCTACCAAATTGCTCTGGCAAGAGCCCAAGCCAATCTGGTTAAAGTAGGCGGTGACCTAGAAAGCCTAAAAGCCGATTACCTCAATAAGCTAGCCGACATAAGTAAAACCCAAAACCAACAGACGTTTTATCGCCAAGAATTCAAACGCCTCAGCAGCTTACTACCCAGCCGAGCCGTATCAGCCGCTCAGGTAGATCAAGCGGAATACCAGTACCAAGACGCTGGCAAAGAATTAGAGGTAACCAAACAGGCCCTGCAAGTAGTTAAGGCACGCCTGATCGATATGGACCTGCCCCTAGAGCAGCACCCCAACTATTTACTGGCCATGGCAGAGTTAAAAAAAGCTCGCCTAGACCTAAGCCATGTACAAACCCTAGCGCCCTCCACCGGTATAGTCGCCAACTTCAATATTCAGCTGGGCCAATACATTATTGCCGGCAGCCCTCTCTACAGTTTGGTAGATAGCAGCCATATCTGGGTTGAAGCAAATTTTAAAGAGACCGACCTCACCTACCTACGCGAAGGCCAGAGCGCAGAAATCACCGTGGACAGCTACCCCGATCTACAGTGGCAAGGTGTTATAAGCAGTATCGCACCGGGTACTGGCTCTGAGTTTTCTCTACTGCCCGCACAAAACAGCACCGGCAACTGGGTCAAGGTAGTGCAGCGCATTATGGTCAAACTAGACATAGACGCTAACACCAACACAGCCCCCCTAGCCGCAGGCATGAGCGCCGAGATCACCGTGGATATCGAGCGCAGACCCAATATGCCCTGGTCAAAATAATCCATGTCCACAGTCACTGAGCTAAGCCCCTCAGCAAAGTCTGCAGTGACCGTTGCCGTAATGTTAGCGGCTATTATGCAGGTGCTAGACACCACCATCGCCAATGTTGCCCTGCCCCATATGCAAGGCAGCCTATCGGCAACCCAAGAGCAGCTAGCCTGGGTGCTAACCTCCTATATTGTCGCCTCAGCTATTATGACCTTGCCCGTAGGCTGGCTCGCTGGGCGCTACGGTTGCAAGTCTGTATTTGTCATTTCTGTGGCTGGTTTTACCGCAGCCTCGGTACTCTGCGGTGCCGCCAGCACCCTCAATGAAATGATTTTGTTTCGAGTTTTGCAGGGTATTTTTGGCGCAGCACTAGTGCCTCTATCGCAAACAGTACTGCTTAATATTAACCGCAAAGAAGACCACCCCAAGGCCATGGGCCTATGGTCTGCCAGCATAATGATTGGTCCAATTCTGGGGCCTACCCTCGGCGGCGCACTCACCGAATACTATTCATGGCGCTGGTCGTTTTATATTAATCTGCCCATCGGCATCATGGCCTTTTTAATTATGCTGGCAGTTATGCCAAACACTGAAAAGGTCGAGAGACCCTTCGATAAATTGGGCTTTTTTACCCTCAGTGTCACCATTGCCTGCCTGCAATTAATTCTCGATCGGGGCCAACATGTCGACTGGTTTGACGCCGCCGAAATACAACTCTACTGCGCCCTGATTCTGTCGTCACTGTGGGTTTATATTCTGCACACCCGCACAGCAGATAACCCGTTTTTATCCCCAGCTGTTTTGCGTGATCGCAACTTTATGGTGTCTCTGGCGTTTATGTTTTTTGTCGGTCTGGTGCTGCTGGCCAGCATGGCGTTAATGCCCCCCTACCTACAAAACCTCATGGGTTATCCCATATTAGATATTGGCTTTATTCTGGCTCCCAGAGGCCTAGGTACCATGCTGGGCATGATAGTGGTAGCCAAGATTGGCGCCCGGATAGATACTCGCATAGTTATTTTGTTTGGGCTTTTAACAGCAGCTTATAGCCTGTCCATGATGACCGAATACAACGACTTTGTACCTCGCCACATGTTAATTGAAAGCGGTCTGCTGCAAGGTTTTGGCTTGGGCTGCATCTTTATGCCATTAAGTAATATTGCCTACCTAACCATGCCCGAAGAACATCGCGCCGAAGCCGCAGGGCTGTTTAGTTTGGTGCGTAATTTAGGCGGCAGTATCGGCGTGTCTATCGCCTTTGCCCTACTGTCACGAGATATGCAGACTCACCATTCGTACCTCAACGAAAACATAACCCCCTATACCTTTGTCATGGGCTTGCAACAGTTCCCCCAAGAATACGGCACCAGCCTCAGCGTACTACTCGCCGGTATGAACAACGAAATTTCCAGACAGGCCGCCGCCATATCTTATATAAATAGCTTCTACTTTATGATGTGGATCATGCTCGCCATCACCCCGCTAATATTCTTGCTAAAAGGCCCAGCCGGTAAAAAGATAAAGGTATAAAACCCAAAGCAAAAAAAAGGGCCAGTTCCCAAAAGAACCAGCCTCAATTAATTAAACAAAAAATCCCCAGAGCCCTCAGCGTCCCCTAGATAAAAAGCCCTCGGCGGCCCCTAGATAAAAAGCAAGCTTATCTATTTCGACCCAGCGCATCATGACTAGTCACCCAATCACCAGCCAGCACAGCACTCATCAGCGACACTTCACCCGCCAACACAGTTGCACCAATAATCTCGGCCAACTTATGCACCTTGCCCGAGCCAGCACAGCCCAGCATCTTCAAACATTCCTGCTGAGTCGGCAAACCAGTACCGCCGCCAAAGGTCGCAATAATAAGCGAAGGAATAGTAATCGATAAATAGTAGTTACCCTCATCATCAAGGTCAGCAAACACAATCGCCGCACTAGACTCGGCAACGTTAGCCACGTCCTGACCCGTGGCAATAAACGCCGCGGTAACACCGTTAGCAGAATGAGCACCGGTATTATTAGAGCCCGCCATAAAGGAACCCACCTGACTAATCGACCTAGCCTTATACAGCGCCTCGGCAGAAATATTCATACTCTTGAGCAGTAGCTCGTTGGGTATAGTCACCTCAGCAATGACACGCTTGCCTCTGGTGTGCAAGGTATTCAAATGGGAATGCTTCTTGTCCGTGTCCATAGCCCCAGACAACATGTAACGCTTAATGCCGGGGTAATTAGCCATGATCCATTCGCAGGCCACAAAGGTCGCCTTACCAACCATATTTTGGCCTGCCGCATCACCAGTGGTGTAGTTAAAACGCAGGTAGCGCATACGCGCCGCTGCAAACTGCTGAATATTGCGCAGCTTGCCCGACCTAGTAGTGGTCTGAGCCTGTTCGGCAATTTGGTCAAAATTTTCGGTCACCCAAACACCAAAGTCACGGGCTTGGCGAGCATCGTCAAACATAAATACTGGGGCGCGCTGCATAGCGTCGTCTACCACAGTCACCTTGGCACCACCAGATTCACGCAGCAGTCGTGCGCCACGATTATAGCTAGCAATCAACGTGCCTTCGCTAGTGGCCATAGGCATATAAAAATCACCCTGGGCATGTTCACCATTAACTAGCAGAGGGCCAACCAGGCCCATAGGCACCTGCGCCACACCAATAAAGTTTTCTACGTTGCCAGCCGTGTCGGCAGGGTCTATAGAATAATGACCAATGTTTTGCAGAGACACATCAGTCTCGGCAGTCACAAAATCGCGGCGCTGTTTCGCCATATCTTCGGTATAGTCGTTTTCGCTATCTCTAGGAATTCGTTTGGACATTAACTTGGGCCTCTTTAATTATTATTAGAATAGTCACTCTATTAGTATAGTGAGCTCAATAGGAGAGTCAGCTCAATAGGATAGTCAGCTCAATAGGAGAGTCACTTCATCAGGAACGTCACCTCAATATCAGCAATAACAGGCGCACCGCGCCCTATCCCCTGGGGTTAACTAAACACCCGATTTATTCACTATCGCATCATCGTTAGTTAGCTGGATCGTACCAAATAGGTGAACTATAGGCACGCTCTTGAGTAGTCTTTTTCACATACTTAGGTAGCTCAACCTCAAAGCGAGACGCATCGTAAGACGTCCATCGTGGCGAGGCCACTTCGATCACTCTTGTGTAATAAAAGGCTTTCTCGCCCATCACAAAGTCAGGGTCCTGCCACAGAACGCTCAGTTCAGCAGCGCCATATTTATGGCTATAGGTAGCGCCCTTTACAGTAGACGGTAAATCCGCCACCTTGCCGTCAGCGCCCATAGTCCGAAGCTCAGGGTTGCTCCACTGGGCGTTATAAACACGTTCATGGAGCTTGCCAGCACTGTCTTCCCAGCCCTTAATAACCTGAATACGGTCAAGGTTAGCGCCATTGGGGTCTTTGGCGGCCTGGACCATAAAGCTAGGAGATGATGTAGCAGATCCGGCGTCTTTTAGGCTAGCACCCATAGTGACGCCCTTGGCATAACCCAGCTCAGGCATATTCGAAGCATACAGGTCGTCTTCGCTGTAATCCCAACCACCAAAGAAACGCACGGTAATACGGCTACCCGTTGTGGCATAGACTTCACGACGCGCCAAAGCATCCCAAATCGCCTCACGAGTATTCTCCGGAGCCCAAACCGCAGCATAGCCAGAAGCCACCATCATAAAGCCAGGAACCGTCACATCACCTCGGCCACCCACTGCATCTTTCCAGCGATCTGGTTGCGGCTCCATGGCAGCACTGTGCTTGCCGTAGAAGTTATCTTCGTCGGCCGTCGCCAAGCTAGTGTGAGAATCCGTAGAGCCAATCATGCCAAACTTGTAAGGGTTAGTACCAAAAGTCGATTCCAACGCCATACCCTGCTTAAGCGCTTCACGGGCATATTCAAACGGGATCATTTCGTCCTTCTTTAATACACCAGCAAAATCACCAAAGTCCCAGGTTTCGTAATCGGCAAAGCGATCATCTGGAGACAATAGTGGGTGAGTTTCGCCGTCGCCTTTAATCTGGGTCACCTCATACACAGGCTCCCAACGAGCGCGACGAGTCACATAGTCGCTATCGATAGCATCACCAAACTCTAGCTCAGCTGTGGGGAACATCAGGCCATTAGAAATATTACCGTTGTGGGCAATAGCCAACACCTTGCCACTGCTGGTCTCTTCGTACTGCTCAAGAAAATCCCACAGACGACGTGGATCAGAATCCCGTTTGGGAGACAGCGGCAACAACATCTGTGCCTTGTCTGCATCATCACGATAGATCACTACACGGTGTAAATTTTGGCCAGCCTTCTGAGCCGTAAATTCAAAACCAATCAGCGGGGTAAATTTACCCGGCTCGTAATGGGCATCTGCCGTGGAGGTTAAGTAGTCCCAGGCATTAAAACGAATATCGCCGTCTTCTAACTCAGGCGGCGTGTCTTGGCGAGTCTGGGTAGCTTCAAGTTGCTTGCGAGCACTCTCTTCGCTGGCAAACAAAATCTCTGACCATTCCTGCAATGTGGCATTGGCCATCAGCGTTTTATTGCCCGCTTTAAGCGCAACCATCGCCCCTACCGCGTCGGTGTGGTCTGCCAGCACCAAG
>CAJJAO010000003.1 GCA_905182265.1 gamma proteobacterium HTCC2207
GTTCGGCTCCGGATATTGCGGGGCAGGGTGTGGCTAATCCTCTGGCTACTATTTTGTCTGTGGCGATGATGTTGCGTTATTCCCTGGATGGGGTTGAGGCGGCGGATGCGATTGAGAAGGCGGTGAGCGATGTGCTGGATCAGGGGTTGCGGACTGGGGATATTTATACCGATGGTATGACGCGGGTTGGTACGGTTGAGATGGGTGATGCGGTGGTTGCTGCGCTTTAGGTTGGACTAGTGTCGCGGTCAGAGCAGTATTGCTCGTCATACCAGGACTCTCAGTCATACCAGGACTCTCAGTCATACCAGGACTCTCAGTCTACCAGTGCTCTCAGTCTACCAGCGCCATCGTCATACCAGCACCACCGTTATACCAGAGCTACCGTCATACCAGCACCACCGTCATACCAGCGAAGGCTGGTATCCATTTTGAGAATGACGGTTGAGCATGAAAATAACAGTTGAGCGTTTAACAGCAAAAGAATTTAACTAAGGATTAACAGGATCTAGAACAATGAAAAAAACAGGATTTATCGGTTGGCGTGGCATGGTCGGATCTGTGCTGATGGACAGAATGCGTGAAGAAAATGATTTCGCCCACATCGAACCAATTTTCTTCACCACGTCTCAGGCTGGCCAGGCTGGCCCAGACGTGGGCGTGGAAATTCCTCTGTTACAGAGTGCATTCGATATCGAAGCCTTGCAGCAGATGGATATTATTGTCACCTGCCAAGGTGGAGACTACACCAAAGAAGTCTACCCACAGCTACGTAAGGCGGGCTGGGATGGCTATTGGATTGATGCTGCCTCTGCGTTGCGTATGAAAGACAGCTCGATCATTGTGCTCGACCCAGTGAATATGAATGTTGTTAAGGACGGCTTAGCTAATGGTGTCAAAGATTTTGCCGGCGGTAACTGCACCGTTAGCTTAATGCTGATGTCATTAGGCGGGCTGTTTAATGCCAACTTGGTGGAATGGGCATCTTCTATGACTTATCAGGCAGCCTCTGGTGCCGGTGCACAGAATATGCGTGAGCTGATACATCAGATGGGTGTTATTAAAGGGTCTGTTGCCGATGCGCTGGCCAACCCCTCTTCGGCGATTCTGGATATTGATCGTCAGGTGACTGAAACATTGCGTAGTCATAGTTTTCCGGTTGATAACTGGGGCTATCCACTGGCGGGCAGCCTGTTACCTTATATTGATTCTCAGCTGGAAAACGGCCAGAGCCGTGAAGAGTGGAAAAATCAGGCGGAGACTAACAAAATTTTGAATCGTGAGGGCAACCCGATCCCTCTGGATGGACTGTGCGTTCGTATTGGTTCTATGCGTTGTCACAGTCAGGCGCTGACTATTAAATTGACTCAGGATGTGCCGCTGGATGAAATCGAATCCATGTTGGCTGAGTCTAATCAATGGGCCAAGGTTATCCCCAACGATAAAGAGTCTTCGGTTAAGCACCTGACTCCTGCGGCGGTTACTGGTGGTTTGGATGTTCCGGTTGGTCGCTTGCGTAAAATGAATATGGGTGAGCAGTATCTGTCCGCATTTACTGTCGGTGATCAGCTACTCTGGGGAGCCGCAGAACCCTTGCGCCGGATGCTGAGAATTTTGATCGAAGACTAACTTTGTAATCAGTTTTTTATCTTTCAAAGGGTCATACACTACTTTAATTGAGTGTTTGGCCCTTTTTTTGTGGGTTTTGGCAATTAATCGACTAAATAATGCAAGTATGACTAGAATATTTCACCGCAACCTCTAGAATTTGATATCGGAAAAGTTCGTATCAGTTGAGTTAATGGATTAACGCACTGGATTGTAAAAAGCGCTGCGTTTTACAGGAAAATATCATGACAATCATGAAATGGTCGGCCCAGCTAGCAAAAGCTTTACTTATCGCTGTTCTACTTTACCCAGCCGCCGCAATGGCCGTGGGTTTTGGAGAAATAACGCTTAAATCAGCGCTCAATGAGCCGCTTAACGCTGAAATAGCGTTGACTAATGTCGATAAGATTGAAGAGGGCATGTTGCTCGTTCAGCTGGCGTCCCCTGCTGCCTTCACTCAGGCTGGTGTTAGTCGAGACTATTACCTCACTCAACTTCGCTTTGCCGTCACCGCATCTGCCTCAGGCGATACGGTGGTATTGGTTACCAGTGAAGCGCCCATCTCAGAACCCTATTTAGACTTTCTCGTGCAGTTAGAATGGCCAGCAGGCCGCATGATACGGGAATATACCCTTTTGTTAGACCTACCTATTTACAGCGGAGAAAAGGGTGGCGAAAAGGTCGTTGCGCCTATTCAGACCGCCACAGCTGGTGCTCCAAAAGTACGTCGTTCAACCAATCAGCTCTCTGGTTCAGAACATAGGGTTGTTGTTGGCGATACTTTATGGAATGTTGCCAGACGATTGCGCCCTCAGGGTTTGACCATCTTACAAACCATGGACGCGCTGTATACGCAGAACCCAAAAGCCTTTGTTGCTGGCAATGCCAACAACATGAAAAAGGGCTCGATTTTGCGATTGCCTTCAGAGACTGACATTGGTCTTGAAGACGGCGATATCGTTGCAAGCCAGATAGGCATTAATGGCCCAGGCCAAATTGCTGCAGTGACGTCTAAATCGGCAACTGCGGCAGAGGAGCCTAAAGAGCCTAAAGAGCTCGCCGAGGTTTTAGAGGCGAGTGCTGAAGAGACACCTCAGGTTGCAGAAGAAGAACAACTTTTCCCTGAAGAAGATCTATTTCCAGAGGATGATCTGTATTCAAAAGAGACCGTGGACGAGTCTGCTGATGCTGAAGGGCGTCTTGAGCTAGCTTCGGCCTACGACGCGGATGGCTCATCTAATGGTTCTAATAGTGAGCCTAATGGACAATCTAATGGACAGTCTAATGGAGGTTCCAATGGACTGGCCGATCAGAATGGGGGAGTCAATGAGGTTCAGCAGCTTAACTCTGAACTTGCTGTTGCCGAAGACGAAGTCAATAAAACCCAGCTAGATAATAATGAGCTGCGCGAGCGCAATTCGTTGCTGGAAGCTCAGGTAAGCACCTTGGCGACTCTTGCCGAGGTTGCCGAAGAGCAGGCTGAGGCAGTCCCTGCTAAAGCTAAGCCTGTGACCAAAGCTGACCCAACGGCAATGGAAAAGGCGACTAAGGCAGCTGACAGTTTGGTCTTACTCCTCGAGAAAAAACCTATGTATGCCTGGGGCGGCCTAGCAGCATTGGTTTTATTGGTGGTGATACTGTTCCTGTGGCTAACCAGAAAAAGAACCATTGATGTCAATGATTTCCCTATTCGCCCCCTACCGGTACCGCCGGAAGAAGTGATTATCGATACAGGCGCTGACCAGCTGATTGATGATGCAGAGGGCGGCCATCTGAACCCAGACGAGAGTCTGTTTGATGAAACTGACAAAGAGATTTTTGCCGAGGAAGACAGCAAAGTCAGTAAAGAAATCTTTGGTTCTATGGTTGAGGCCATGGAAGAAGCCGAGGTTTATGTCTCTCTTGGTGATACCGATGGCGCCATCAGAGTGCTAGAGCGTGCACGCAGAGTTAGCGCCAGTGATACGGCCTGTCGATTAAGGCTAATGGAGCTTTTGTTTAAAGAGGGCTCTACGGATAAGTTAAAGCTTATTGCTGAAGAAATTAACAAAACCGAAGATGAAGAAGCCATGGCAATGGCTGCCGTGATTGTTGGTGATAAGCAAGAAATGACATTGAATCCGGCCTCATTAGCCGTCGATGAAAAGCCAACGCTTGAAGAGCCTTCACCATTCCAAGAGCCTTCAGCAGACGACAGCATGTTCGACGAAGAAGAACCCTCCGTCGCACAATGGGGCGAGCCCGCTGCCGATGAATCCACGGCAGATGAAGAGCCTTCAGCATCTCTTAATGAAGAGCCCTCAGCGGCCCTTAATGAAGATAACGAGCCTTCAGCGTCCCCTAATGAAGAGCCCTCAGCGGCCCTTAATGAAGAACACGATCCCTCAGAAGAAGACTCTGCGGCCGATACAGAGCTCACTTTAGACGAAGAGCCCTCAGCGTCTCTTAATGAAGAACTCTCAGCGTCTCTTAATGAAGAACTCTCAGCGGTCCTTGATAAGGAACACGAGCCCTCGGTAGCTCCTAATGAGGAATTGCCGGAAGTCGACTCCCTAGAAGAACTAGAGTCATCTGGCGATGCCGCAATCGATGAACTTGCTGAATCAGTCCTCGATGAAGACTTTTTAGATGACAGCTTTTTAGATGGCGGTATCTTCGCTGACGTCGGCCAAGCCACAGAGCCTAAAGAACATAAGGTGCCAGAAGACCTTGGCCTGCAAGTTGATGCCGAAGACCTACCAGGCACGGCAGATCTTGAAAACTCAATGGGTGACGAAGCCGCTGCCATCGCAGAATTTATGGCGAGCCTAGATGATTTTGATGGGGCGGAAGATGCCGAAGAAATTAGCTCTGTCGATGTTAAGTTAGACTTGGCTAATACCTTCATCGAGATGGGCGATCCAGAAGGTGCCCGAGAAATCCTAAAAGAGATTATTGGCGAAGCCGACCAAGCAGGCCAGGCTCGAGCACAGCTAGTGCTAGAAACACTAGGTTGATAATGATACTGGATACTAACCGTGCCTGATTGGGTATATACCCCAAATTGTAGGATTCCAGAAGGCGAGACAATGCCGCTAGGAATCAAACGCTATGCTGCCGTCGTTGAATACGACGGCAGTGCTTTTTGTGGCTTCCAAAAACAAAAGCACAGCCCCTCAGTGCAGCAGGAGTTAGAGCGCGCCCTAAGCTATGTAGCAAACAGCCCGTTAATCCTCAGCTGTGCCGGGCGCACAGATACCGCAGTCCATGCTAGCCATCAGGTGATACATTTTGACAGCAGTGCCGACCGCACCGGGCACAACTGGGTTCAGGGGGCTAACAGCCAGCTACCCGACAGTATCTCCCTAAGCTGGGCAGATGAATTGGGCCCTGACTTTCATGCTCGATTTAGTGCGACCTCCCGAACCTATCGCTACGTAATTGCTCCAGGTAAATCTCGCCCGGCTATTTTGGCCAATGGCGTCACCTGGGTTAAATTTCCGGTTAACCCTGCTGCTATGCAAGAGGCCTGCAAATACTTGCTTGGCGAAAAGGATTTTTCTGCTTTTCGCGGCGCCGGCTGTCAGTCCCTCTCTCCCTTCAGAAATATTACCAGCGCCAATATTTATCAGGCGGGCCAGCTATTGGTTTTTGAGGTGAGCGCCAATGCCTTTGTGTTGCACATGGTGCGTAATATGATGGGGGCGTTGTTAGAAATCGGTTATGGTCGGCAAGAGCCTAGCTGGATTAAAAAATTACTGGCCGAAGGCGACCGCAGTCAAAGTGCCGCAACCGCGCCATCTAATGGGCTATATTTAGTGCATGTTAAATACCCCCAGCAGTTTGCTTTACCCAAGCTACCCATGGGGCCGGTATTTTTGCCGGACAAGTTAACCCCAAGTTAACCAACAGTTAGATAGAGAGCTAAATCAGAGATCGAAAGCAGAGAGTTAAGGCGATGTCAGTAAGAGTTAAAATTTGTGGTATTACCAGCCCAGCCCAAGCCACTATGGCTCAGGACGCTGGTGCCGACGCTCTGGGTTTGGTGATTTACCCCAAGAGCTCCCGCCATGTAGATATTCAAAAAGCCACCGAGATCCGCGCTGTTATTGGGCCCCAAACCACTGCTGTGGTGCTGTTAGTCAATGCAGACGAAGCCACAGTGCGACGGGTAATTACCGAGGTAAAGCCCGATTTAATTCAGTTTCATGGCGACGAAACACCGGCCTTTTGCCAGCAATTTGGTTTCCCGTTTATTCGCGCTATTCGTATGCGCGAGGGCTTAGATATAGATGCAGAAGTGTCCGCCTATAAAGCAGAGGGCGGTTTTTTGTTCGATGCCTGGAGTGAAGACCAATATGGCGGTACTGGACACCAGTTTGATTGGAGCCGGCTACCTAGCAGCAGAGACTATCCGCTGATTCTGGCGGGGGGCTTAACCCCAGACAATGTAGCTAGCGCTGTGACGACTGTGCGGCCCGAAATGGTAGATGTTAGCGGCGGCGTGGAATCCTCACCTGGGGTTAAAGACCCAGCCAAAGTCCAATCATTTATTAGCAACGCTAAGCAGGCCTAAAGTTAGCAGAGGCGTGGTTAGTCGGCTATAGTTTAAACATTATGTAGGTCTATTTAGAGACCGTAATTAGGCGCGATAAATAATTGCTCTAGGCCTTATCTAGAGTGAATCTGTCGTGATAGAATACCGCCACATTAGAATGTCGCACTGATAAAGTGTCGCGTTAATTAAGTGCCGCGCAGTACAAGATTTAACCAACGACTTAGCGTCGCGAAAAGGTATTAGATGAACTGGCTGAAACGCATTAGGCCCACGGGTCCTGCTTCAAGTAAAAACGAACGTTCGAACTCTATACCCGAAGGGCTGTGGAAAAAATGCCCTAAATGTGCCTCACCTCTGTATCGCCCTGAACTAGAACGCAATCTCGACGTGTGCCCCAAGTGTGAGCACCATATGCGCATTGGCGCCCGCCGCCGTCTAGATGTGTTTCTCGATAAAGAGGGCCGCAATGAAATTGCCCAAGATGTTGAAGCAATCGACCGCCTCAAGTTTAAAGATGTTAAAAAATATAAAGATCGTCTTATCGATGCACAGAAAAAGACCGGTGAACGAGATGCTCTCATTGCCATCAGCGGCAAATTAAAAGGTCTTCCTGTTGTTACCGTGGCCTTTGAGTTTGCCTTTCACGGTGGTTCCATGGGTTACGCAGTGGGCGAAAAGTTTACTCAGGCAGCCAATCTGGCTCTTGAAGCGCGGTGCCCGTTAGTCTGTTTCTCTGCCACCGGCGGAGCGCGTATGCAAGAAGCGCTAATCTCGCTCATGCAAATGGCCAAAACTAGCGCGGTACTAGAGCGCCTAAGCGCAGCTGGCGTGCCCTATATTTCGGTGATGACCGACCCAGTGTACGGTGGCGTTTCTGCCAGTCTGGCCATGCTAGGTGATTTTAATGTTGCTGAGCCCGGTGCCCGCGCAGGCTTTGCCGGCCCCAATATTATTGAACAGACCATTCGTCAGAAATTACCAAAAGGCTTTCAGCGCAGCGAGTTTTTGCTGGAAAAGGGCCATATCGACATGATTATTAGTCGCCATCAAATGCGCGATCGTCTGGGCAGTATTCTCTCCAAGCTCATGAACGTACCTGAACCCGTTGATGCTTGACCGCTCTCTCGCTGACTGGTTGACTCTACTAGAGAGCAGGCATCCCAGCGAGATAGACTTAGGCCTAGACCGAGTCAACCAAGTTTGGCTGAGGTTACTTGAACAGCCCCGCCTTCAACAGCTTAAACCCCCTCTTGCTATCACCGTTGCCGGTACCAACGGCAAAGGTTCCTGTATCGCCAGTATGCAGGCACTGTTATTGCAACATGGCTATTCCGTTGGCACCTTTACCTCACCCCATTTTCTAGCCTACAACGAACGTATTTGTTTGGCTGGGAAGCCCGTGGGCGACCCGTTGATTGTTGATGCCTTCGAACAGATTGAAGCGGCGCGCAGTGAGCACTCTCTGACCTATTTTGAGTTTGGCACTCTAGCTGCGCTAGTTGTGTTTTATCAGGCTAGCCCAGATGTCATGCTGCTCGAGGTAGGGCTTGGTGGTCGTCTAGACGCGATTAATATTATTGATGCGGATGTTGCTGTGCTAACCAGTATCGCCCTTGATCACTGTGATTGGTTAGGTGACACCCGAACGGCGATCGCAGGGGAAAAGTTGGGCATAGCCCGCCCCGGCAGGCCGCTCATTATTGGTGAGCAGGATTACCCAGAGGGTTTTGCCCAGCTTGTAGCAGATACAGGTGCAGAGCCATTATTTGTTGGCACTGACTTTACCCACACCGCTGGCGACCTGTTTAGCTGTCAGCTAAAAACTGCTGATGGTTCTTTGTTGATTGAGTCGCTCAATGGGCAGGGCCTATTGCCCGTCAATAAAACCCTCGCGCTACAGGGTTTATTGGCTGCCGGGCTTGTCATTAATGCTCAGGACAGCCGCAAGGCTATGAGTAATGTCAGCCTTACGGGCAGGCACCAGCAGCTGAATTATCAGGGTATTAAGGTTATTTTAGATGTGGCTCACAACCCCGCTGCGGCAGCCGTTTTGGCCAGCTATTTAGAGCCAATAGAGGGCAAAACCATCGCGGTGGCCTCGGTGTTGGAGGATAAAGATTGGTTGGGCATTATTAGCCCTATGTCTGCGGTCGTTGATGATTGGAGAGTTGCGCAAATAAGCGATAGTTCGAGAGCCCACAAGGGTCAATCTCTGCTCGAATTGTTATACAATGCTGGCCAGGCAGGCAGGTTAGATACATCTGTCGAAACGGCATTCATTGCGGCAGTCAATTCAGCGACAGCAGCAGATAGAATAGTGGTTTTTGGGTCATTTCATACTGTTGCGGCGGTACTGAATTTAATATTGGCAGGGGTCTCGAGTGAGTAGTGCATTAAAACAGCGAATAGCCGGAGCCTTTGTGCTTGGTGCCCTGGGCCTTATCATCTTGCCGCTGCTCTTTGATTTTGCCGACCCCAACCGTGTCGATCGCAACTCTAAATTACCCCCGGCGCCAGAAGTTGAATCTATTACTGTCGCCAAAGCCCAGCGTCCATCTGCTGTTGCAGCCAATGATTTAAAAGCTCCCATCTTTGATATCGAAAAATCTACAGCGGCGACAAATGCCGATGAAAAGCCCTATGGCCTTAACCCTCTTGGCCTGCCCAATGGCTGGGTTTTGCAGGTGAGCAGTTTTGAAGAGCAGGCCAGTGCAACAGATTTTAGAAACAAATTACGCAAACAAAAATACAGCGCTTTTACCAAACGTGTTCAGGTAAAAGGCAAAGCCCGCTACCGGGTTTATGTAGGACCAAAAATTGATAAGCGTCGCGCAGCAGCCGACAAAACAAACATTGATAAGGCGTTTAAAACCGATGCAATTATTTTGCATTTCGTGCCCTAGGGATTAGCCTGTGGATATTGCATCAGTAGACTTAGCTATTATTGGCATCATCGTGATTTCAGGCTTAACAAGTCTGGTGCGCGGGTTTGTCAAAGAGGCCATGTCGCTGGTTATTTGGGTCGCTGCCTTTACTGTTGCCATGAATTTCAAAGAGCCAGCAGCAGACTTGCTGGTTAACTTTATTGCCTTGGCGTCCATGCGGCAGTTGGTAGCTTGGGCCGGGCTGTTTGTCGTTACATTGTTACTTGGCGCAATGGTCAATTTTTTATTAGGAAAACTGGTTAGCTCGACTGGACTGAGCGGCACCGACAGGACGTTAGGATTAGTTTTTGGTGTATTTAGAGGAATGTTGATTGTGTTGGCGCTGGTGATCATGTTACCTCAAGCGGTGCCAGTGAATCAGGATCCTTGGTGGACGGAGTCGGCGTTAATTCCATTGTTTCAGGGGTTTGAATCCTGGGGCAGGGAAACAGCAGCTGGCGTTAAAGACTTCTTAACGAGTTGGATATAGATCATGTGCGGTGTAGTTGGAATCTCTGGAACTTCTAATGTTAATTTACGGCTCTACGATGCGCTGACTATGCTGCAGCACCGAGGCCAAGACGCTGCTGGTATCGTGACCGAGTCCAATGGAGAACTGCACCAGTGCAAAGGCGAAGGCTTAGCGCGGGACGTTTTTCGCCGCAGCCACATGGTTAGGCTGGTGGGCGAAGTTGGTATTGGACATGTGCGCTACCCAACCGCAGGCAGTTCTGGCCCAGCATTGGCGCAGCCCCTTTATGTGAATTCCCCCTACGGCATCTGCATGGCCCACAATGGCAATCTCACCAATGCCGATGAGCTCCGCGAGCATATTTTCCGCGCTGACCTAAGGCACCTCAATACAGATTCCGACTCTGAAGTATTACTCAATGTGTTTGCCCACGAGCTGCAGCTGCGGGGCAAGTTAGAGCCGACTGGCAAAGATATTTTTGCGGCGGTTGAACAGGTACACAAACGCTGCCGTGGCGCCTATGCGGTGGTGGGTCTTATTGCCAATTACGGCATGTTTGCTTTTCGCGATCCCAATGGTATTCGCCCGCTGTGTTTTGGGGTCCGTGAATCTGAAGCCGGTAAAGAATATGCGGTGGTATCAGAATCTGTAGTACTAGATAGTTTGGGCTTTGAGCTGATTCGCGATCTCGCACCAGGGGAAGCGCTGTTTATCGATAAGGCTGGCGAAGCTCATTTACAGCAATGTGCTGCAGAACATGAGTTGGTGCCCTGTATTTTTGAGCACGTCTATTTTGCCCGTCCAGATTCATTGATCGACAATATCTCGGTGTATAAATGCCGTCTGCGCATGGGTGAAAAACTCGCCGAAAAGCTATTAAGAATACGCCCAGATCATGATATTGATGTTGTGATACCTATACCGGATACCAGTCGCGTATCGGCTCAGGCCTTGGCCGAGAGGCTTGGAATCAAGCTCCGTGAAGGCTTTATGAAGAATCGCTATATTGGTCGCACCTTTATTATGCCCGGCCAGACTGAGCGTAAAAAGTCTGTGCGCCAAAAGCTTAATGCAGTAAAACTAGAATTTGCCGGCAAGAATGTTTTGCTAGTCGATGACTCTATTGTGCGAGGCACGACCTCTCAAGAAATTATTCAGATGGCTCGCGATGCCGGTGCCAACAAAGTGTATATGGCGTCAGCAGCGCCCGGAGTGCGCTATCCTAATGTCTATGGCATTGATATGCCGTCTGCCTCTGAGTTGATAGCCCATGGCCGTACAGACGACGAAGTGGGTGAGATTATTGGCGCAGACTGGATCATCTATCAGGATCTCGAAGATCTGATTAGTTCTGGTGCTGAGGGCAATGAAGATATTAAGCGCTTTGAGTGCTCCGTGTTTGACGGTAATTATATTACTGGCGATGTGGACAAAGCCTATCTTGAACGTATCGAAAACCTACGTAACGATGCGGCCAAGAATAATGAAGACCCCAGTACCGAGCCCAAAACAGGGCAGGTCATTGGTATTCACAATAACAGTGTGACTTAAATTTATTTGGAAGGGCATCATGGATAAGGACTCAAGCAAGCTTCAGCCAGATACTATTGCCATTCGTGGTGGTTACCAGCGCAGCCATGAGAACGAACATTCCGAAGCCATGTTTTTAACCTCTAGCTATGTGTTTGAAAATGCGGCCACCGCAGCAAAATATTTTAGCAACGAACTGCAGGGCAACGTTTACTCCCGCTACACCAACCCGACAGTGCGCAGCTTTGAGCAGCGCCTAGCCGCCATGGAAGAGGGCGAGCAATGCGTCGCCACAGCCTCGGGTATGGCCGCAGCCCTTTCTGTGATTATGGCCTTTCTTCAGTCAGGCGATCACGTAGTTTGCTCCCAAGATGTATTTGGTAGCACCCGCGTCATGATGGACAAATACATCACTAAGTTTGGTGTCACAGTGACCTACGTGCCACTGGCTAATCTCGATGCCTGGCGATCTGCCATACAGCCCAATACCAAGATGATGTTTTGCGAAACACCCTCTAACCCCATGTCTGAAATCGCTGACCTCGAAGCTCTGTCGGCGATCGCTAAACAGTCTGACGCTCTATTTGTAGTAGATAACTGTTTTTGTACCCCGGTACTGCAAAAACCATTGCTATGGGGTGCCGATATTGTCGTTCACTCTGCCACCAAGTATATCGATGGCCAGGGCCGCTGTTTGGGCGGCGCTGTTGTTGGCAGTGCAGAGTTAATGGAGCAGGTAGTAGGTTTCTTACGTGCCGCAGGGCCGACCTTGAGCGCGTTTAACGCCTGGGTTTTCCTGAAAGGCTTGGAGACATTGCGTGTTCGTATGCAGGCTCATTCGGCCAATGCTGCGGCTCTAGCGGAGTGGCTTAATGCCCACCCAAAAGTGACTAAAGTTTATTATGCGGGACTGCCTGATCACGCGGGCCATGAGTTAGCTAAAAAGCAGCAGTCTGATTTTGGCGGTGTCGTCTCTTTTTGTGTCAACGGCGGTCAAGAGGCAGCATGGCAGGTAATCGATAGTACTAAGATGCTTTCTTTGACGGCCAATCTTGGCGATACCAAAACCACCATAGTGCATCCTGCTACTACGACCCATGGACGTCTATCTAGCGAGGCGCGAGCGGCGGCTGGTATTGTGGATGGCTTGATTAGGGTTGCGGTTGGTTTGGAAGATATTATTGATATCAAAGCTGACCTTGAGTTGGGTTTGAGTGCTCTTTAGAAAAAGCGCTCTCTAAAAAAGTTCTCGTTAAAGTAAGTCGTTTTTAATAAGTAGGTAATTTATGTCGGCATTAATTGAACAACTCCTATCGCCAGATCAGGCTCTGCCCGGTCGCTCTGCTGAGTTGCCCCTAACCAATAAGAATTTCATGAATGGTGAGCCTTTAAAGGGTCCATTTGCTGAGGGCCTGGAAACCGCTTACTTTGCCATGGGTTGTTTTTGGGGTGCTGAACGTAGGTTTTGGCAACAGCCGGGGGTAGTAACATCAGCGGTTGGTTATGCTGGTGGTTTGACGCCTAACCCGACCTACGAAGAGACTTGCACTGGTATGACTGGCCACACTGAGGTGGTACTAGTAGTGTTTGACCCAACGATCACTAGTTTTGACGCTCTGCTTGCTGTGTTTTGGGAATCCCATGACCCGACTCAGGGCATGCGACAGGGCAATGATACGGGTTCGCAATATCGTTCTGCTATCTATTGCTCTACTCCTCAACAGCTTGAGGCTGCCTTGGCGTCTGCTGACTCTGCTCAGGAGAAGCTCAGCGGTTTGGGCTTTGGTGCTATTACGTCAGAGATCATTGCTGTGCCGACTTTCTATTATGCTGAGGATTACCATCAGCAGTACCTAGCTAAGAACCCTGCGGGCTACTGTGGCTTGCGCGGCACCGGTATCAGCTGTAGCTAAGGTCTATTAGCGCGGCTTTGAAACTCTATTTCTTTATCTAGAATCCGTGTTCTGTGATCTTGAACGTAGGGAGAGATATCATAGTTTGGAGCACTGATACATAAGCCGGATCAGTGCTCCAACCCAGAGATAGCTCTCTAAGCCTGAGAAGACAATGTATGGTTTCGCGATGGCAAGGGGGGCGGGAATATAGGGAAGGTGTAAGGCTGCCAAGTTATAGACTAACGATGACAGCCTTAAGATACCTAGATAGCAGACAACCTGCTGCGTTCCGACTTAGGGTCAGCCAGCGGAATAGCCTTCAATAGAGCTTTGGTATAGGCATCCTGAGGGTTCGCCCAAAGTGTTTCAGTATCACCTTGCTCAACCATCACGCCGTGGTGCATCACCATCACCCGATCAGAAATGTAGCGAACAACCGAAAGATCATGAGAAATAAACATCATCGTCAGATTATGACGCTCCACCAGATTAAGAATCAGATCCAAAATCTGCGCCTGAATAGTGACATCCAAAGCAGACACCGGTTCATCAGCAATAATCAACTCAGGCTTAGTGGCGATAGCGCGACCAATAGCAATACGCTGACGTTGACCGCCAGAGAACTCATGGGGGTACTTGCGCATATGGGCGCGGGCAAGACCCACATCGTCCATAAGCTGTTGCACCTGTTGATCGATATTATTCTTATCGGCAAGGCCGTGATAGAGCAGAGGCTCAGCCAGAGTTTCGAACACCGTCATGCGAGGATTTAAAGAGGCATAGGGGTCTTGGAAAATCATCTGCATTCGGCGGCGCCAAGGCACCATCTCTCGGGCAGATAAAGAACCCAAATCAGTACCGTCAAATACCACCGAACCCTCTTGGGTAGGAACCAGCTGCAAAATAGAACGACCTAGAGTTGATTTTCCCGAGCCAGACTCGCCCACCAAACCTAATATCTCCCCGCGGTTAATAGTCAGAGAAATATCATCGACAGCTTTAACCGTAATGACCTTAGAGCCCGAGTAATCTTTGAACCAGGTGCGAACATTGTTCACCTCAACCAAAGTATCTGGCTGAGCACGGTTTTTCATAGTCTTCGCGCCCTCAGGAATCGCACTGAGCAAGCGCTTGGTGTAGTTGTCTTGGGTATTGTAGAAAATCGAATCTGTGTCGCCAGACTCCATCGCCTTGCCCGCGCACATCACCAAAATTTTGTCAGCGATACCGGCAACTACCCCAAGGTCATGGCTGATAAAAATAACGGCTACATTTCTTGAGCGCTGGAGCTTTTTGATGAGCTCAAGTATCTGCGCCTGAATAGTCACATCAAGAGCAGTGGTGGGCTCGTCACAGATTAGTAGGCGTGGCTCATTGATGAGAGCCATGGCAATCATTACGCGCTGGCGCATACCACCAGAAAACTCATGGGGGTAGCTGTCAAAGCGTCGTTCAGTGTCGGTAATACCCACTTCGTCTAACAGTTCAATTGCACGTTTTTTTGCCGTTGCGCGGTCTTTACGTCTGGCTTTATCGGGATGATAAATCAGAGGCTCAACCAGCTGCTCACCAATGGTTAAGTTTGGGTTTAGAGACGTCATTGGGTCTTGGAAAATCATGGCAATATCATTGCCGCGAAAGTGACGCATTTCGCTGTGGCTGCAATTCAGTAAATCCTTACCGTCAAACATCGCAGTGCCACCCTCAATAACCGCAGGGGGTTTGGGTAGTAAATCCAACAGGCTGTAGCAGGTGACCGACTTTCCAGAACCGGATTCACCCACAATGGCAAGAGTCTCACCCGCATCAACAGAAAAACTAACATCGTCTACAGCTTTGACTACACCGTTTCTGGTATGGAAATGCACCTGTAAATTTTTAACTTCAAGTAAGGCCATAATAATGAGTCCGCTAGTCCTTTGAAGTGCGAGGGTCTAGCGCATCGCGCAGGCCATCACCCAGGAAGTTAAGAGCAAAGAGCGTCAAAGAAAGAGCAATGCCAGGGAAAATAAGTAACCAGGGATACTCTTCCATGGTTTCTACACCATAGTTGATTAGCAGGCCCCAAGAGCTTTGTGGCGGCTGGATTCCCAGGCCTAAAAAGCTTAGAAACGCCTCCAGCAACATTACGCTGGGAATGGTTAGAGTCGTATAGACAATAACCGGGCCCAGAGTGTTGGGGATAATATGGCGACGGATAATAATCCACTGTGACAGACCTAGAGAATGAGCCGCTTCGACAAACTCCTGTTTGCGCAACGACATTACCTGACCACGAACAATACGTGCCATGGTCAGCCACTCTACTGCGCCAATGGCAAAAAACAGCAGTAACAGATTACGACCAAATACCACCATTAGCAGAATGATAAAAATCATAAAGGGCAGGGCGTAAAGAATGTCCACCAGACGCATCATGACCATATCGACGCGACCGCCAACAAAGCCGGCCACTGCACCATAGATAACGCCAATAGCAAGAGCCACTGCGGTGGCGATAAAGCCCACCATCAAAGACACCCGGCCACCCCACATAATACGAGTCAGCATGTCACGGCCAAAAATATCTGTGCCTAGCAGGTGTGCTGCAGAGGGTGGCGTGGCACCCAACAAGAGATTCTGTTCTTCGTAACCGTAGGGTGCAATCCAGGGGGTGAGGAGAGAGACTACGCACAAAAACACTAGTAGACCAAGGCCAATCAATGCCATGCGATTTTTACGCAGCTTGATCCAGGCGTCTTCCCACAGAGAGATGCCTTTTTCTAGAACGATACTAGTTTCATTATTGCTCATGAGCTCTCTCCCCTAACTTGCTGCCGCAATTTGGGGTTCAGCCAAATGGCGAGCATATCTGAGAGCAGATTGAACAGAATAATCAATGTGGCAAAGAATACAGTAGTGCCAAGAATCATAGTGTAGTCACGGTTAAACGCCGCCTGCACATAGAAGCGGCCAAGTCCGGGAATATTAAAGATAGTTTCAACCACAAAAGAGCCGCCTAGCAGCCCTGCAAAAGCAGGGCCTAAGAAGGCAATCACCGGAATCAAACCGCCGCGCAATGCGTGCTTACCCACCACTAAAAATTCAGATAAGCCTTTAGCGCGAGCGGTACGAATATAATCCTGAGATAGCACCTCGAGCATGCCGCCTCTAGAAAGACGGGCGATATAAGCTGCATAGCCAGTGCCTAAGGTAATCGCCGGCATTATTTTATCGCCGGGAATGTCACCCCAGCCAGAGATGGGTAGCCATTCCAGATGAATACCAAACACTAGCACCATGAGTGGCCCCAGCAAAAATGAAGGCATGCAGATACCAATCATGGCCGCCGTCATGGGAATATAGTCCTGCATGGTGTTGGGGCGCATGGAGGCAGTAACGCCGGCAATAACCCCGATAAATATCGCCACCAGCATGGCGTAAAAGCCCAGCTCGGCGGTGGTGCCAAGGCCGGAATAAATCAGCTCGTTAACGCTACGGCCTGGGTACTTAAACGACGGGCCGAAGTCTCCGTGCAGCACATCGGACAGATAGCTAATGTACTGTTGCCAAAGGGGTTGATCTAAATTGTATTGGGCTTCTAGTGCTATTAGCACTTCTGCGGGCACCGCTTTATCGGCGGAAAAAGGCCCGCCGGGAGCTGAATGAACCAGCATAAAGGTCATGGTAATCACGACCAGAAGCACCGGAATCGCCTGAAGTAGGCGACCTAATGCAAATTTAAACATTAGTTAGACTCTCCTTGCAGATAGATTTCTGTGTAGGAGGGTTGGTCAAGAATGTTGTCTACAAGATTTTTAACGGCAGGGTTCACCAAATGTTTGCTGGTGTAGGTGTAGATAGGTAGCACAGGCAAATCATCCATCAGCATCTGCTCAGCTTGACCAAAAATAGCCAGGCGCTCCTCATGGGTTTTGGCTCTTGGTGCTACTTCTAACACTAGGCGATCGTATTCTTCGTTACACCAGCCTGTGCGGTTATTGCCGCCGTTACAGATGAACATATCGAGGAAATTGTTGGGGTCTACGTAATCACCAATCCAGCCCGCCCGAGATATTTGGTAGTCGCCGTTACTTTCGCTATCTAGGTAGACTTTCCACTCCTGGTTCAAAAGCTTGACGTCGATATTTAGGTGTTCGCGCCACATCTGCTGAATAGCCACGGCGACTTTACGATGGCCTTCATTGGTGTTGTACAAAATTTCGGTGGATGGAAAACCTTCACCATTGGGGTAGCCCGCGTCGGCTAGTAATTTGCGGGCAGCTTCTGGGTTAAAGCTCAGACCCACGGGTGGGTAGTAGCCTCTGGTGTTGGGGGGCGTCATAGCATAAGCAGGGATCTGGCCAGCTTTGAGTACATGCTCTGTTAGCTGCTCTCTATCAATGGTCATGCCCAGTGCACGACGCACCTGCTTGTCTTGCAGATGAGGAACGTTCACATTAATCCGGTAAAAATAGGTGCCCAGGTAGGGGGTCACTTTAAGCGCTTTATTGTTATCTGCTCTGTAGGTCGCCACCTTGTCGATGGGTACATCATTGGTGTAATGGAGCTGTCCGGCGCGGAACATGCGTTCTTCAGTTGTCACATTTTCGGTAGGGTAAAAAACAATCGAATTTAGTTTTACGCTATCGTTGCTGTGATAGAACGTATTGCGCACCACCACGATGGCACGGTTGATTTCCCATGACTGAAGTTTAAATGCGCCATTGGCGACTAGGTTACCTTCATAGGTCCAGCGGGTGCCTCGCTCATCGGCACGGCCAAATTTTTCTACTGTGGCCTGGTGCACAGGAAACATACTGTAATGATCTAGCAGTTGTAAAAAGTAGGGCGTTGGATTGGCTAGGGTCACTTGCAATGTCAGATCATCTAATGCTTTAACACCGACCTCATTAAAGTCTGTTATCTCGCCCTGGTAATATTTCTGAGCATTGGCAATGGGGAAATACATATAGGCGTATAAGTTTCCTAGGGCAGGCTGCAGCGCACGCCACCAAGACCAAGCAAAGTCATGGGCATTGTGCACGTCGCCATTAGACCAGCGGGCATTTTCCCGTAACTTGAACGTATACACACGACCGTCTTCGCTAACAGTCCAAGACTCGGCGACACCAGGTTTGGGTGCCAACGTCTTGCTGTCTTTGCGAACCAAGCCTTCCATAAGAGAGGTAATTACATGATGCTCTGGAACACCTGTCGCAATATGGGGGTCAAGGCTCTGGGGTTCGGTACCATTGCCCCAATGCAATGTGCCGGTGCGGTTGCCAGACTCGACATTGCTCTCGGAGCTACCGCAACTACTTAACAGTAGGCTCATTATGAGTGTCATTGCTAGGGTAGAAAATAAGGGGGATTTTGATATTGGCTGACGCTGTTTCATTGGATGCGCTTCCTTAATTTTTTATTTTATCGGTCAGTGGCCTGACCTGTTGCGACGGAGTGTAAACAAGCTGGACAGGGATGTGAAGGACAACCCCTCTTTGTGGTCGGTTGGAGGGGTTTTCCCCTTATTCATTTGGTTCTTCTTTATCCATGAATTTCGCGTTCTTTGTCTCTTCACTGTCCCTTCATTTCGCCTTCTTTGGCTCTTCTTTGCGCAGGGCTGTTGCACTTGTGGTGTAAACCTCGGATAATCCGCCGCTTCGATTCAATGGTGACCCCCTTTGGTCCCCTCGCAACAGCCAGCTGCAAACCCCGCCAGGCCCGGAAGGGAGCAACGGTAGTGGTTACGCTGTGTGCCGAGGTGTGGCTACTGGGGGTCATCGCCATTAGCCCTTCCAGCGCTCCCCTTATCTCCCTATAATAAGTGCTTCGTAACCAAAGCAGATCGTCCCTATGAGTTATCAGGTCCTTGCCCGTAAATGGCGCCCACGCTCTTTTTCAGAAATGGCGGGGCAGGAACATGTGCTTCAGGCACTGATTAATGCTCTAGATAACGACCGCTTGCACCATGCTTATCTTTTTACCGGCACCCGGGGTGTGGGCAAAACTACCATTGGTCGCATCCTATCAAAATGCCTTAATTGTGAAAAAGGCATTAGCTCGGTCCCCTGTGGCGAGTGTTCTAGCTGCAAAGAAATTGCCGAAGGGCGTTTTATCGATTTGATTGAAGTGGATGCCGCGTCTCGAACCGGTGTCGATGATATGCGCGACTTACTCGACAATGTGCAGTACGCGCCGTCTAGAGGTCGTTTTAAGGTCTACCTAATTGATGAAGTCCATATGCTTTCTAAGCAGAGTTTTGCCGCACTGCTTAAAACATTGGAAGAGCCCCCAGCCCATGTGAAGTTTCTGTTTGCGACAACAGACCCCCAGAAGCTGCCGATTACCGTGCTGTCTCGCTGTTTACAATTTAATCTTAAAAACCTCAGTCCAGAGCGTATTACTGAGCACTTACAGTTTGTGCTTGGCGAAGAGAAAGTCCCCTTTGAAGAAGCCGCGCTCTGGTCACTGGCTCGCGCCGCCGATGGCAGTATGCGCGATGCACTAAGTTTGACTGACCAGGCCATTGGCCATGGTGGTGGGCAGATTAACGAAGCCGATGTTGGGGCTATGCTGGGTACTATCGAACGCAGTTACGTGGTCGATATTTGCACGGCTCTGTGCAGCGGTACTGGCACCGATGTGCTTGCTGCTATTTCACGAATGGCCGAGCAGGCACCAGATTATGATTTGGCTCTCTCGGATAGTTTGTCTATCTGGCATCAGGTGGCTATTTTGCAAACCGTGCCCGAGGCAATGGACAAAGGCGTTAGCCAATATTCAGAGTTGCTTAATTTAGCGGCTCTGGCATCAAAAGAAGATGTGCAGCTGTTCTATCAAATTTGTTTGCTCGGCCGTAAAGATTTGCCCTTTGCCCCAGACCTAAAGTCTGGTTTTGAGATGGTCATGTTGAGGGCACTGGCATTTCGCCCAGATGCCAATCCGCCCCGTCGAGAAGAGACTGATATTGCGTCTACTCTTGCTTCTGCTCCTGTTTCTACCCCTATTTCTAATCAGGCTTCGGCTTCGTTGGAGGCGGAGTCACCTGCAAAAAAGCCTGAAGCTGCGGCCCCAGAGGTTGATCCTCCGCCGGCCGCATCAGCGTTGGCCGCTGAGCCAATGCCCGAGATTGCAGCAGTCGAACCCGTGCAATCCATAAATCCAAATATCGCGACACCCCAAGATTCGCCGCCCTGGGCCACAGCAGAGCCCACCGTCAATGTTGTTGAAGAGCCATCAGCCGCGCCGAATAAAGATCAAGTCTCAGCTGCGTCTAATACTGCGCAAACAGCTATACAGAACGAGGAGCCCTTAGCTGCGCTTAATAAGGAGCCTTCAGCGGTATTTAATAATGAGCCCTCAGCGGCGCTTAATAAGGAGCCTTCAGCGGTACTTAATAATGAGCCCTCAGCGGTTCTTAATAATGAGTACTCAGCGGTACTTAATAGTGAACCAGCCCCCGCGCCCGTAATAGATAGCCAGCCAAAAATATCACTACAACATTTCAACCCCAGCAACTGGATCGATATCCGCAAACAGCTGACCATCGGTGCCTCCTTGGGCGAAGTCGCTAGCCACTGCCTCTACAAAGGTCGCCAGGGTAACCAGCTCAACTTCCTGATCGACAGTGACCGCAACAGCCTCTACGATGCGGCTCACCAGCAGAGCTTGGCTGAGGCCCTGTCAGATTATTTTGCCGAGCCGGTGACCGTTGAAATCATCTTTGGAGTTGCCGAGCAAGAGACCCCAAGAGCAGCGGACATTCGCGAAAAGTCCGAGCGTCTAGCCGAAGCCGTAGATACCCTAAATGCGGATCCCTCGGTGATTAAATTTAAACAGGTATTTGATGGCACCTTGGATGAAAAATCCGTGCGGCCGATTGATTAGAGTTCTAAATTAAGAGCAGAGCTCTATTAATAGATAGAAAGATAAAAAGACAGGCAGATTTAAGAGGAAAAGATGGATATCAACAATCTAATGAAACAGGCTCAGCAGATGCAGGAAAAAATGGCTGCTATGCAAGAAGAGGCCGCCAAAGCAGAAGTGACTGGTGAATCTGGTGCCGGTATGGTGCAGGTCGTTATGACCGGTCGCCATGATGTACGCAAGGTGACTTTGGACCCTTCATTAATGAGCGAAGACAAAGAGTTTCTTGAAGACTTACTGGCGGCTGCGGTGAACGATGCAGTGCGCAAAATCGAAGCTCAGAGCAAAGATGCCCTGAGCGCCATGACCGGCGGTATGGATTTACCCTCGGGCTTTAAAATGCCCTTTTAGGGAGGTTGTTCCTTGTACGGAAATCTTATAGATCAGCTGATTGACTCGTTGCGCGTACTGCCTGGCGTGGGTGCCAAATCGGCCCAGCGCATGGCTCTGCAGTTACTCGAGCGGGACAAAGTTGGGGCCAGTAGGCTGGCTGAGTCGATCGTAGAAGCCTTGGACAAGGTAGGTCGCTGTGGCAGCTGTCGCAATCTAACCGAGCATGAAATGTGCGGTATTTGTAGTAATCCTCGGCGTAAAGCAGCCCAGATATGTGTGGTGGAAAACCCCGCAGATCTCTATGCCATAGAGCAGGCGGGGAGCTTCCAAGGTAAGTATTTTGTGTTGCTCGGCCACCTCTCACCGATTGACGGTATAGGTCCAGAGCAGCTGGGTATAGACCAGCTGATGGCACGTCTCAATCATGATCAGGTGACCGAGGTGATACTGGCTACCAACCTAACGGTAGAGGGCGAGACCACCGCGCATTTTATAGCAGATAAAGCTAAGGCAATGGGCGTCAGTGTGTCGCGTATTGCCTACGGTGTGCCCATGGGGGGCGAGTTGGAATATGTCGACGGCGGCACATTGAATATGGCATTACAAAGTAGAAAGGCGTTGTAGATGAATCATTGGATTGACAGTAACAGCAAGCTACAAACCATGTGCGAGGAGCTTAGCCACACCGCCAAGTTAGCCGTGGATACCGAATTTATTCGCACCGACACGTTTTACCCGAAAATAGCTCTCATACAGATTTCCGATAGCGAGCAATGCTGGCTAGTGGATGTGTTGGCCATAGACGACTTTGCTCCACTAAAAGCATTGCTGGAGCGGCCAGATCACCGGCTTATTTTTCACGCCTGCGCCGAAGACCTCGAGGTATTGGAATACGCACTGGATATCAGACCCACCCATATTTTTGATACCCAGATTGCCGCAGGTATAGTCAATATAGGTTACTGCATGGGCTATGCACGCTTGGTAGATGCACTGTTCGACGTGACTCTGGATAAGCAGGAAACTCGGTCAGACTGGCTGGCAAGGCCCTTGACTCAGCGGCAGCTAGATTATGCGGCTGTGGATGTTGAGCACCTGCACGCCATGGAAGTTATTTTGGTCAAGGCTCTAGATGATCAGCAGCGCCATGATTGGTTTGCCGAAGAGACCGAGGGGTTGTTTGCCCTTGTCGAAGGCCGTAAAGATGCTCGGCACTATTATTTAAAGTTAAAAGGCGCCTGGCGTTTGGGCGTGAAATCACTGACGGCTCTCAATCGCCTATGTGATTGGCGAGAGAGCGCAGCTCGCTCCATGAATCGCCCTCGCTCCCATGTGCTGAAAGACTCTGTGTTGATGGAGTTGGCTAAGCGCTTGCCAGAGGCAACAGAGCAGCTACAGGGTATCGAAGACTGGTTTCCTCGCTCGGTTCAACGCCATGGGGACAGCGTTCTTAAGCAGATAGCAGATTCCGCTAGCGATACGCCGGTATCAGCGTTGCCCCAGCCCTTGCCCAAATCGATTTCGCTGGTGATGCGAGAAATGCGTGACTCTCTTAGCAAGGTGGCGCAGGATATTCAGATTCCGCAGGAATTTTTGTGCAATAAAAAGGAACTCGAAGCAATTTTGCGCAGTTCCATGGAGGGCCAGTGTCAATGGCCTACAAGATTGACCCAGGGATGGCGAGATGCCAGCGTTCGGCCCGCACTACAGGAAGTACTTAACAGTACTAAGGCGTTATGACTGACAGCAGCAAGACTAATGATGGCTCCTCAGATGGCTCCCTAGACGGTGCCGCAGGACAGAGCGGGAAAGACGCTAGAATCCTGTGTGATATTTACAAAGGTGACAAGAAAGAAGAGATGTATCTCTATGCCTCTAGGCCCGACGGGCTAGAAAAAGTCCCTGAAACATTGTTAGCCAGTTTCGGTGAACTAGTGCGAGTGACGACTCTGGTGCTAACAGAGTCGCGCAAGCTCGCCCGCGCCGACGTTCAAAAAGTTATGGCCGAGTTGCATGAGAAAGGTTTTTATCTGCAGATGCCGCCACCCAAATTTCCGGTTTCAGACCAGCCACCGAGCTCAGTAAATAAATATGGCTAATTTTTGGCAGACCAAAGAGCTTGCACAGATGAGCACAGAGGAGTGGGAACTGCTCTGTGACGGCTGTGCAAAATGCTGTCTGGTTAAACTTGAAGACCATTACAGCGGTGAAATATTTCACACCAAGGTGGCCTGCGAGTTATTGGATACCGAGAGCTGCCAGTGCAGTGATTATGCCGGCCGCCATAATGTGGTCGACGACTGTATTAAGCTGGACAGAGAGAATATCCATTCATTGGCCTGGTTGCCCAAAAGCTGCTCCTACAGGCTCATAGCCGCAGGGCAGCCATTGCCAGAATGGCATCATTTGCTTACTGGTTCAAAAGAGACAATACACAGCTATGGTGCGTCGCTGCAAGGGCGAGTGATTTCAGAGCTTCATGTCCATGACGACGATATTGAAGACCATATTATTCAGTGGGTTGATTAACTATGTACAGTGCAGAAAATTATATGTGGGGCTGGGTAGCCTATTCAACAGGGGGCCTGTGCCTGCTGTTTTGCCTTTGGCTACTGGTGCGAAAAGTCGGTGTAAAAGCCATTCGGCACATCATATTATTACTGGCAGCGGTGGTTCTTTTTACACCGGTAACGGCCTACAGAGACGATCCCCATTTGGCCCCCGCTTTTTTTGTCAGCCTATATGAAGGCCTGCTGGCCTCCGGAGATGATCTGGGCTTTCAGCGCGGCCTTGCGCCTATATTAGCCATTAGCTTTGTTGCGATTATTTTCTATGGGTTACTGCGCTTGCTGTTGTCACGTTTTCGTAAGAAGCCGTTACCAGCCGATGAAAGGTCAGATCAGATTAGCGGAGATTTTAATGTAGCGCTTGAAGAAGAACTGAAAACAGAATCAAAAGCAGTAGTTCCAAAGAAAGCAGTTTCAAAGGAAGCAGTTTCAACAAAAGCAGTTTCAAAGAAGGCAGTTTCAAAAAAGACAGTCCCAAAAAAGGCAGTTCCAAAGAATGCACCAATCAAGAAATAACAACAATAAAAAGCTAAGCTCATAGGGGACTTAACTTGACTGAACCGCATGGCGATCCGACGCAGACAGAAGCCACAACCATCAAAAAAAACACTCCAAGTACCCTCAGAATCGGTAAGCGCTATCGTGCAGAGCGAGTGGCCAAGGATTACGATGCGATTGTCATTGGCTCTGGTATAGGAGGGCTCTGTTCGGCGGCGCTGCTGTCCCAGATGGGTAAAAAAGTGATTGTTTTAGAGCAGCACTATACTGCCGGTGGATTTACCCATGCCTACGAGCGTAACGGCTATGAATGGGACGTAGGGGTGCATTACATTGGTGATATGGGCCGCCAGAGTGCGGGTCGTGGGCTGTTCGACTATATTTCAGCAGGCCAGCTAAAATGGGCTGAAATGGACCCCGTTTATGACCGAATTATTCTGGGAGAGGAAAAATTTGATTTCGTCGCCGGTAAAGAAAACTTTAAAGCCAGCCTGAAAAAACAGTTTCCCCTAGATACCGATGCCATTGACCAATATGTTGATTTAGTGGTTAAAACCACCAAGTATATGAGTGGTGTCAGTCAGGTTAAGGCCATGCCCAGCACCTTGGCCAAAGTCATGGGCATGTCCAGCAAAAATAGACTGCCAGACTATGCGCTTGATACTTCCTACAACGTACTCAAAGGTCTCACCAATAACGAAAAGTTGATTGCCGTGCTCTGTGGGCAGTGGGGCGATCATGGTTGTCCACCCAGGGAATCGGTTTTTCTGATGCATGCGTTAATCGCAGGGCATTATTTTAACGGCGGGTTTTATCCAGTCGGCGGAGCTTCAAGAATTGCCGAAACCATTATTCCCCAGATACAGCTGTCTGGGGGTGATGTATTTACCTATGCCGATGTCGAAGAAATTTTGGTCAGTGACAACCGTGCAGTCGGCGTCAAAATGGTCGATGGTCATTGCCTGTATGCCGACACGGTTATTAGTAACGCGGGGGTGGTTAACACATTTTCCAAGCTACTGCCGTCTAAGGTCAGTGCGAGCCTGGGCTACCAGCAGAAGGCCGCTGAGCTTAAGCAATCTATGTCTCACGCGGGCATGTACATTGGCCTTAAGGGCACGGCAGAAGAATTGCAGCTGCCCAAAACCAACCTGTGGATCTATTTAGATGAGCACCATGATGCCAATGTGGCAGCGCTAAGAGCAGACCCCAGCGCGCCGCTACCACTGGTCTATGTGTCCTTTCCGTCGGCCAAAGACCCAGACTTTCAGCGTCGCTACCCGGGCCGCTCAACCATCGAAATTGTCGTGGGTCCCTGTGACTACGAGCAGTATCGGCAATGGGCTGACAAGACCTGGGGCAAGCGGGGCGATGACTATGAGGCCTTAAAGCAAGATCTCTCTGACCGCATGTTAGAGGCGCTCTATAAGCAGATGCCTCAGCTGCGAGGCAAAATTGATTATTCAGAAGTCTCTACGCCGCTGTCCACAAGCCATTTTTGTCGCTATGAGCAGGGACAAGCCTATGGTCTGGCCCATAACAAACAGCGCTTTAAGCAGGACTGGTTAAAGCCGAAAACCTCATTGCCTGGTCTCTATTTGACCGGTCAAGATGTGGTGAGCTGTGGCGTTGTTGGGGCGCTCATGGCGGGGATGGTAACTGCTATGTCTGTGGTGGGTCTGCGTGGGGCAGGGACGTTGATGAAGATGATTAAAGCGGGGCCGGTAGCTGCTGGTAAGAATACCTAGATGCTTTTTAAGGGGCTCAGGGCTTTTTAAAGGGCTCAGGGCTGTTTTAGTGGCTCAGGGCTGTTTTTTTAAGGGGCTCAGGGCTGATTTAATGGCTCAGGGCTTTTTTTTAAAGCGCTCAAGGCTGTTTTTAATCGCTCAAGGCTGTTGTTGGACCTGAGGGGTTAGTTTTTTTACGCTAATAGACAGGTTTACTCTCAGCAAACCAGTAAGCCAGCGCTGCTAATAGGCTAGAAACCCCTAATAATTTCACCGGTGTGATGCTCAGCTGTGCTGGTACTAACTGCAGTAAGTCACCCACAGGAAAAAATTGGTAAGCCACCACACAGCCCAACACAGTGGCGACTATAGTCACTGCCGATTCTTGACCAAGAGAAAGCTGTTTTGATGACTGTATTTGCGACGACAGCTTACTGGTAAATCCCTGATCATTGAGATAGGGCTCAGTACTGCGGGCCTGGGCAAATAAATTATCAATATCCGTTACATTATTCATGTTACGTCCTCATTTTCACTCTGCCAGCTCGCCAGCAGATCTCTTAGGGTCGCTTTACCCCGGTTAATGCAGGTTTTTACCGTACCCAGCGGGATCTCCATAATAGTACATATTTCCTGATGGGTTAACTGCCGATGTAGGCACAGGTGAATCACCATGCGTTGTTGGGTGGGCAGTTGCTGCATTGCTCGAGCTAGATCCTGGTGCAATGACTGGTCGGTAAACGCTGCGCTGCTATCGCTTTCGCGGCTAGAAGCTATGGCGGACACAGTCTCATCGATGCCAGTGATCTCATTATTTCTTGCCAGCCGATAATGACTGATCATTTGATTGTAGGCAATACGGTACAGCCAACTACTAAACTTGGCGTCGGCCTTGTAGCTAGCCATGGACTGATAGGCTCGCATAAAGGTCTCTTGGGCCAGATCATCTGCAAGGGCTTCGTCCCATCCGGTCATCTGGCGTAGTGAATAACGCAGGTCAGATTGATGGCGCTCTACCAATGCAGAGAAAGAGTCGCGGCAATCACTTGCCACAACTCTGTCTACTAGGGCCTTGTCTGTAGCGATATCAGACAATCTTAGTCAGCCTGTTTAGCCGCGTTATCTCTGTCGCGGTTGATGTACCAGACCACCAGCTTACCCAGGCCTATAAACAGCGGGATACTGGCTACCATGGCTATCTTCCAGTTGATTACAAACCCTAGGAATAAAAACAGTCCTATGCCTGTGGCTAAATTGCGAATGCCTGACTGCAAGCTATCTTCAACCGGCACAACCTGAAGGATCTCTGCAGGGACTTCTTGGCCCGCATTTAGATAGTTTTTGATAGTTTCAGACTTGATGCGCTCTTTGCGGTATCTGTAGTAGCAAACCACGATCACAATAAAGAGAGGTAGGCCAAATATGGCGATAATGGCCACCACACCTTCGGTACCTGTCTCGTAGCCCGTTCCGTTCATTTGAAAGTCTAGGTCTATCTCTACTTCCATCTCGTCATCAATATTTTCTAGAGATTGTATTAATGCCTGTTTTTCAGTGTCATCAAGGTCGTCCCATTCAGTGTCCATCAAGCTATCAATGACATTTTTGATCGCCGTAATGCCGTCTCCCGAAGACCTAAATCGAATGACTGTTTTGTCTTCGTCCTGGTCTCCAGTCGTTGCCTGATCATCTGTGTTGGAGATATCTAAGGTGGCTGAACCGTCTTGTTGATGTAGGACTTTAACAATTTTTATTTGTTTCCCTGAGCCATCGTCAGTGTTGTAAATAGACACTGTTCTGTGTTCTTGGTCGGTATTAATATGCAGTACATGCTCTGGCTCTGGCCCTTTAGTAGAGGACGCCGCAGGCGCAGCAATGGCATGGGGCGCGTCAGGTGCAGCCGGAGTTTCAGTGGCCTGGGTAGGCAGGGCAATCATTACTGTGGCGAGAATAATCGCGCGAAATAGATCTGTATTCATAGGTATCTCCATGTCTTTTTAGGGACTTTACTTATTTAAGCGGCCTGCTGGCCTATCTCTTAATACTAGCTCTTACTCACTAGCTCTAATCTCGGCATTCTTGGTGCAAATATTACTCTCAGTCTTGTCAGGTAATAGATCGCACCCTGTTCAATGATTAAGACGCTGCATGGAGCTCATTTAGATTCAAAAACTATCGATCAGATTATTGCATGCTGGTTTATGAAACATAAGCCATTGGCAAAAGGCATATGCGGTAACCTAAACAGGAACTATGCAAACCCAAAGCTCTTGAGAGCCTTTGAGTTTGTATGGATGCTATTAACTGGGTTTGCCATTGGTCGTGTTAGCCGTTAATTGATCTGCCGCCAATTTATCGGTGCCTCTGTTATGGCTGTAATGAAAAGCTATTCATTACAGCTCTTTATAAAAGCTGTTTATGAGGGCCTTTTAAGAAAACTCCTGATAAGTGTGTATGACAGGAGCGGCATACCAACAACTGAGACCAAAATTGCAATGGGGGCGATGTAGATGGTTAAGACTAAGATCAGGGGTTTGATGTGTTCTGCGTTCATTATTATCTCCATGTCCCTAGGGGACTCATAAAATCAAGCTATGCGCTTCCGTATACTCTGTTTCCTATGACAGCAAAATTACCCTAAGTACTCCACGGTCATACTTAATAGCAATTTTCATTATTAAGACGCCGCGAAACATCGATTTAGATTCAAAATATGCGCTGGATTAGATTAATATGCATGACTAAGAAGAATTCACCCATTTGAAGTGGACCCAGACAATATGAAATTTACAGGTACAGACGACTATATCGCCACCGAAGAACTGCAAATGGCAGTCAATGCTGCAGTTACCTTGCAGCGCCCATTACTGATCAAAGGTGAGCCGGGAACCGGAAAAACGATGTTGGCAGAAGAAGTGGCTAGCTCCCTAGGTATGCCGTTGCTGTCCTGGCACATTAAATCGACCACTAAAGCCCAGCAGGGCCTTTATGAGTACGATGCTGTTTCCCGTCTGCGTGATTCCCAGTTGGGTAGCGATAAGGTTCAGGATATCGGTAACTACATTAGAAAGGGCAAGCTGTGGGAAGCCTTTACTGCCGACGAGCAGGTAGTTTTGTTGATCGATGAGATCGATAAAGCGGATATCGAATTCCCCAATGACCTGCTTCTTGAGCTAGATAAGATGGAATTCCATGTCTACGAGACAGGCGAGACTGTTAAAGCAGTGCGCCGTCCTATCGTGATCATCACCAGTAACAATGAAAAAGAGCTGCCAGACGCCTTCTTGCGCCGCTGTTTCTTCCACTTTATTAACTTCCCGGACCGCATGACCATGCAGCGCATTGTCGATGTGCATTTCCCGAAGATTAAGAAGAAGCTGGTGGACGAAGCTCTGGATATCTTTTTTGATGTACGCAAAATTCCCGGTCTCAAGAAAAAGCCCTCCACCTCGGAGCTGGTTGATTGGTTGAAGTTAGTGATGTCTGACGATATTCCTGAAGATATTTTGACTAATCGCGACCCCACAAAAGCAATTCCGCCATTATATGGCGCGCTGCTTAAAAATGAGCAAGACGTTCACCTGCTAGAGCGGTTGGCGTTTATGACTCGCCGCGCTGGACAATAAAAAGCTGATCCCATGCTGATTAACTTCTTTTACACACTCAAGAAGGCCAAGGTTCCTGTTTCTATTCGGGAGCTCTTGGACCTGCTCAATGCCATGGAAAATAACCTGGCCTTTGGTTCGATTGATGACTTTTACCTGCTGGCCCGTACCGTCATGGTCAAAGATGAGAAGTATTACGATCGTTTTGACAAAGCCTTCGGGGCCTACTTCAAAAACCTCGAGAATATCGAGGGGATTGTTGAAGCATTAATTCCCGAAGACTGGATGCGTAAAGAGTTTGAAAAGCATTTTACCGATGAAGAAAAAGCCAAAATCGAAAGCCTAGGCGGTCTAGAAAAGCTAATTGAGGAGTTTAAAAAACGCCTCGAAGAGCAACAGAAACGCCATGAAGGTGGTAACAAATGGGTGGGTACCAATGGTACTTCGCCCTTTGGTCACGGCGGTTTTAACCCTGAAGGTATACGTATTGGTGGTCCGGGAGGTAAGGGTACTGCGGTCAAAGTGTGGGACGAGCGTCAGTACCAAGACCTCGATGACTCTGTTGAAATTGGTACACGTAATATTAAGGTGGCCCTGCGTCGTCTGCGCAAATTTGCCCGTGAGGGTTCTGCCGACCAGCTAGATTTAGATGACACCATTAGAAGCACCGCGCGAAATGCCGGTTATCTTGACATTAAGATGGTACCAGAGCGGCACAATGCCGTAAAAGTACTTATCTTCTTTGATATAGGCGGTTCTATGGACCCCTATGTTCGTCTTTGTGAAGAGCTTTTTTCGGCGGCTAAAACAGAGTTTAAACACCTTGAATACTTCTATTTTCACAACTGCATGTACGACTATGTTTGGAAAGATAACCACCGTCGTCGGGAAGAGCAGATGTCGGTTTTTGATCTGATGCACAAGTATTCATCGGACTACAAGGTGATCTATGTGGGGGACGCCAGCATGGCACCTTACGAAGTCACCAGCCCCGGTGGCAGTGTTGAATATCACAATGAAGAGTCTGGCGCGGTTTGGATGCATCGCATGGCCGAGACCTACGATAAATTAATTTGGATAAACCCGGTACAAGAAAAATACTGGGAATACACACCCTCAATTCAAATGCTCAAAGAGCTGGTTGAGGACAAGATGTTCCCAATGACGCTGGCGGGTTTGGAAAAAGGTATGGCAAGGCTTTCTAGATGAAAATGCGAAGGCTTTTTAGATGAACGCGCGAAGGCTCTCTATATAAAGACGCGAAGGCTCTTTAGATGAACGCGCGAAGGCTCTCTATATAAAATTGGCAAGGCCATCTAAACAAACGCGTGAAGGCTCTCTAGATAGAACAACCCTTTTAGAAAAAAGGCTTCTAGCGGGGTAGCAATGTTAAGACTTTAGATAATAACAATAATTAATTCAGGTGAATCTATATGCGGGTGCAAGAAGCCGTAAAAAAAGCACAGAAGAGAATAGGTCTCAGTGCCAAACAGCCGGCCCTACCGGCCAAGACGTTACTTGAGTTATGGCAGCAGTCTGTCGCCGACTCCAACGACAGACCCGCCTACACCTGCCTAGGTCAAACATTAACCTATGGTGAGGTCGACCAGATTGCTCGCCGCGTCGCCAGCTACTTTCAGAAGCAGCTGAAATTAGTGCACGGCGATCGCATTGCGATTCAGTTACCTAACCTGATGCAGTACCCTGTGGTTGTGATAGCCGCCTGGAAGCTAGGTTTGGTGATTGTGAATACCAACCCTATGTACACTGTGCGTGAGTTGGTTCACCAGTTTAATGATGCCAACGTAAAAGCAGTGGTGGTGTTAGATCAGTTTTATGAAACCCTGTGCGAAGCTCTACCAAATACGTCTATTGAGCATGTGATTGTTACCCGCCCGGTGGACCTATTGCCGCAGCCCAAAAGAGGGCTGCTCAGTACCGCCATGAAAATGATGGGCAAAAGACCCTCACTGCCAAAGGGTGATTGGATTCCATTCCCTCAGTTGCTGACGGGTAGCAGTAATTATTCTGTTCATCGTGCGGACCTAGACGATATCTGCGCTCTGCAGTACACCGGCGGCACCACTGGAGCGTCCAAGGGCGTTATGCTCACCCAGCGGACTATTATGTCCAATATCGCCCAGTCCTTGGCGGTGATTGATATCCTCGAAGATTCGATCAAGTACAGCGTGGCTGTTGCGCCGCTGCCGATCTACCATATTTATGCTTTTTCTCTGTGTATGGGTTTAATGCCTGCCACTCGCGGCCACTCGATACTGATTCCTGATCCACGTAATATTCCGGCCTTTGTCCGTGCCATTAAGGGTTTTAAGTTTGAGATTTTTTGCGGCCTCAATTCATTGTTCGTCGCTCTATTACAGGACCGCGAATTCCAGCGCCTGGACTTCTCTCGCTTGCGCATGACATTGTCTGGTGGCATGGCTCTAATGGAAGCAGTTGCCCATGACTGGGAAAAGGTTACCGGCTGTGTGGTCAGTGAAGGCTACGGTATGACCGAGTCATCCCCAGTGATCTCCATGAACCCTTCAGGCCATGAAAAGATTGGTACTGCCGGTATTCCTATTCCCGGCACCGAGATTAAGGTAGTTAACGAAGCTGGTGTTGAGCAAGAAGTTGGCGGTATTGGCGAGCTCTGTGTGCGCGGCGATCAAGTCATGAAAGGCTATTGGCAGCGTCAAGAGCAGACTGACGAAGTCATTATTAATGGTTGGTTGCACACGGGTGATATCGTAGAAGTCGATGAACAGGGCTACATTAAAATCGTCGACCGCCTAAAAGATATGATTATTGTCTCTGGCTTTAATGTGTACCCCAACGAGCTAGAGCAGGTCTTAACCACTCACCCGGATGTTGTGCAGTGCGCGGCCATTGGCGTCGCTGACGCTAAAGCCGGTGAGGTAGTAAAAATGTTTGTGGTTAGCACCAACGCCGATCTTAATGCAGACCATGTGATCGCGTTCTGTAAAGACAATATGGCTGGCTATAAGGTACCTAAGTTTGTCGAATTCCGCGCTGAACTGCCCATGACCAATGTGGGCAAAGTACTGCGCAAAGATTTGAAAGCCGAAGAAAAAGAAAAGGGCAAAGCCAGTACAGTGACTGAAACTGCCTAGAGCGGGAGAAAGAGCCTAGAGCAGGAGAAAGTGCCTACAGCGGGATAAAGAGCCTAGAGCAACTTGCCGCTGTTATTGGCTCGCTAAACAAGGCAAAATATAGCCTGAATTTTTAGGGATATATTATGCGACTCATTATCGGTATTTCCGGATCAAGTGGCGTTATCTATGGCATCAGAATGCTAGAGATGCTCGCCGCCTGTGATGATGTAGAGACCCATCTTATTCTCAGTGGTGCCGCGCGCATGAATATCGGCATCGAGACCGACTGGAAAGTTGAAGATGTCGAAGCCCTAGCTGACGTTGTCCATAACAACAAAAATATCGGTGCCAGTATTGCCAGTGGCTCGTTCAAGACCGCCGGCATGATCGTCGTTCCCTGTTCCATGAAAACCCTCTCAGGCATTGCCAATTCCTATGCCGATAATCTGATTGTGCGCGCTGCCGATGTGATTTTAAAAGAACGTCGCAAGCTAGTGATCATGCCTCGGGAATCGCCACTGCATACAGGTCATTGCGAGTTGATGCTTAAGGTGAGCCAAATCGGCGCCATACTCTGCCCACCGTCGCCTGCCTTTTATACCAACCCTAAAACTATCGACGATATCATTAATCATTCAGTGGCTCGTATCCTCGACCTGTTTGATATTGAATCCGAAAGCCTTAAGCGCTGGCAGGGAAATGTCTAAAGATTTCAGTCGCTTACATAAGTTTGTTGAGTCCGAGTCTGTACTGACAATTGCCACTGCAGATGCCTGTGGGTCCTGGTCAGCACCGGTGCTCTATGTGGCTGATACCAGTGCTGAGCCGTTTACCCTGTACTTTTTGTCCTCGGCTAATAGTCGCCACGTTAAAAGTTTACCGGTCGATGGTGCCGCGGCAGTCTCTATCTATTCGGACTATGATGGCAACTGGCAATCTATCTGCGGAGCACAGATTAACGGAACCATAGCGCAGGTAACAGAGCAGGAACGCGGCGCAGTTGCCGATCGCTATTTTGCCCGGTTTCCCGAGATAAAAACCCTGATCGACAACCCGCAGACAAAGCAGGAAGAGCTAATTGGTGCAGCTTTTGGGCGCAGCAATTTTTTCCGTGTCAGCCCTTCGTTTATTCGTTTTACCAATAATGGTGACAGCTTCGCAGGCCGCACCGAGTGGCAGCTGTAAACTCACATTCTCTAGCCAACTACAGAAACCCCGAACATGACGCAAAAGGCAGTAGAGATATTAAATAGCCTATATGGCTATGACAGTTTTCGTGGGCACCAGGCGGACATTATTGACCATGTTAGCGCTGGTAATAATGCGCTAGTGCTAATGCCTACCGGTGGTGGTAAGTCGATCTGTTACCAGATCCCCTCTATGCTTAGAGATGGCGTGGGTATTATTATTTCACCGCTTATCGCCCTAATGCAGGACCAGGTTGGCGCCATGCAACAGCTGGGCGTCAAAGCGGCATTTTTAAACTCGACCCTGTCCCACATCGAACAGAACCAGATTGAACAGCAGCTATTGTCTGGTGACTTGGACTTACTGTATATCGCGCCGGAGCGGTTAATTCAGTCCTATACTCTGGATCTGCTGAGTCGCTGTAAACTGGCACTGTTTGCCATTGATGAGGCCCACTGTGTGTCCCAATGGGGCCACGACTTTCGTGCTGACTACCTATCGCTAAGTCTGCTCAGCGAACGATTCCCAAACATACCGCGTATCGCACTGACCGCCACCGCGGACATTCGCACCCGCAAAGAGATTATTGAGCGCCTGTCGCTGACGGGAGCCAAGGCCTATATCAGTGGTTTTGATCGGCCCAATATTCGCTATGCTATCGCCAACAAAACTACGCCTAAAAAGCAGCTATTGGCGTTTTTACAACAGCGCAAGCAGGAAGCCGGTATTGTCTATTGCCTGTCTCGTAAAAAAGTCGAAGACACGGCGCAGTGGTTGAGCGAGCAGGGGTTTAACGCCTTGCCCTATCATGCAGGCTTGCCCGCGCAGCTGCGGCAAACCCATCAGAACCGCTTTTTGCGAGAAGACGGCGTCATTATTGTGGCGACCATTGCCTTTGGTATGGGTATCGATAAGCCAGATGTTCGCTTTGTCGCCCATTTGGATTTGCCCAAAAGCATCGAGGCCTATTATCAAGAGACCGGGCGAGCAGGGCGGGATGGTCAGCCAGCGGATGCTTGGATGATCTATGGCTTACAGGATGTTGTGCGTCTGCAACAGATGGCTCAGGGGTCTGACGGCTCCGAACAGTTTAAACGCGCCGAGCGGCATAAATTAGACGCCATGTTAGGTCTGTGCGAAGTGACCAGCTGTCGACGCAAGGTGTTGCTGTCTTATTTTGCGGACGAGGCTCCCAATCAATGTGGCAACTGCGATAACTGCCAGCTACCCCCAGAAACCTGGGACGCTACTGTGGCGGCACAAAAAGTATTGTCCTGCGTGTATCGTACTGGCCAGAGATTTGGTGTGGTCCATGTAATGGATGTACTGCAGGGCAAGGAAAATGACAAAGTCCTGCAATATGGGCATCAGCAGTTAAGTACCTTTGGTATTGGCAGTGACATTCATGAGTCTCAGTGGCGCTCGGTGATTCGCCAGCTGGTGGTGCGCGGGTTTCTGCGTGTAGACCTTGAGGGCTACAGCGCACTGCAACTCACGGATATCTGTCGGCCAGTGTTAAAAGGGGAGCAATTACTGCATCTTCGCAAGGAGGAGCTTAAGGCCCCTTCGACTAAAAAGGGTGCTGCGAAGTCTTATAAAAAGACTCAGATTTCTCTGGAAGATCAGGAGCTGTGGGACGAGCTGCGAGAGTGCAGAAAATACCTTGCCGAGGAGCACAATGTGCCGCCCTATGTGATTTTTCACGACGCGACCCTAAAGGAGATGCTTGAGGTAATGCCTATGTCGGGGTCAGAGTTGTTGAGCCTCACTGGCGTGGGTGAAAGTAAGCTTGAAAAGTATGGGGCAGATTTCATTGAGATTATTTGCCGGTACGCCGAGACGGCGGGTGCAAAAACCTAGGTCTGCATCTGTAGTCTCAAGGTCCTTTTATCAAGGTCGCATCATCTAGATACCCGCCCCAACCCTGATCACAGATTGTTAGCCTTATATTGCTGCGGGCTAACATGGAGAGGGCTAGCTTAGAAAGTGCTAGCTTAAAAAGTGCTAGCTTAAAAAGTGCTAGCTTGGAGAGGGCTAGCTTGGAGAGTACCGCTTAAATAATTAGCACTATCTATGTCACTTTATTTCCTAAGCGTAAACTGATAACTTAACCTCTGTTTAAAAAAACAATAATAATCAATTGAGAGGCTGGGTATGGCTGAGCAATTTAAGGAACAGGGTGGTATGGCCACTATGGACCCAAGCGCAGCTTTTCGCTGGTTATCTTCTAAGGTTATGAGCAAAGTGATCAGTCCTCAGCGGCAGATTAAGATACGTGAAAAAGTCGAAAAGAGGCGACAGCTTAGTGGCGCTAGACATGTCGTTGAGTACTTCCATCAGGTTGAAGACGGCTATAGCCATTTAGCAGCCCAGACGCTTAAGTCCCTTAGTGCCCGTTATGACATTGATCTGCAGTGCCATCTAGTGACTGGGCCTTCTGGCAATAATATTGTCGAACCTGACCTGCTTTTAAAACTTTCCCAGTACGATGCTAGCTTTATTGCTCCCCATTATGGCCTTGAGGCTCCCGACGGTAAGCAGGCTCCAGATGCTGACAGTATTCAACTGGCGGAATCGATTTTAGCTGCTGTGCTTTTGAGTGGCTCTAGTTTAAGTACCTCTAATGCAAGTGGCTCTAGTTTAAGTGCCTCTAGTTCAAGTGCCACCATGTCAGAGGGTGCCGATTTTACTTCTCTTGCGGCAGAGGTTGGTTCTGCGCTCTGGTCAGGAGATAAGGTGGCTCTTAATAATCTCGCAGAGAAGTATGGCTGTGCATCCCCTGGCCAACGTGCAGCCTTTCTTGAGGGCGGCAATGCTAGACGCGCTGAGTTAAAACACTATTCCGGGGCTATGTTTTACTACGGTGAAGAATGGTATTGGGGTGTTGATCGACTGCACTACCTTGAGACGCGACTGGCAGAGCTAGGCGCGGATTTGAGCCCTCAAAAGCCATTACTCATGCCTCGTTTTGAGGTGGAGGTTGGCAAGCAAAAAGACAATGGCAGCCTAACCCTAGAGATTTATGCTTCATTGCGCAGCCCCTATACAGCGGTTGTTTTTGATCGGACTGTTACTTTGGCTGAGCAGACTGGGGTAAACCTTGTGGTGCGGCCAGTACTGCCTATGGTGATGCGCGGTGTGCCAGCGACCAGGGAAAAGGGCATGTATATTTTTACTGATGCGGCCCGTGAGGCCCGTAGTGCGAAGGTACCCTTTGGCAATTTTTATGACCCCATTGGGGAGCCGGCGCGGAGCTGTTATTCCCTATATCCCTGGGCCTGCGAGCAGGGCCGTGGCAATCAGTTAGTCTCCAGTTTTTTGAATTCGGCATTTATCGAGGGCATAAATATGAATAACTCTCGTGGCCTCAAAAAGGTGGTTGAAAAAGCCGGGCTCGATTGGTCTGTGGCTAAAACATTGGTGGGTCAGTCTGGTTGGCAGGAGATACTAGAGAATAATCGGCTAGCGATGTATGAGGCTGGTCTCTGGGGCGTTCCAAGTTTTAGGTTACTAAACAAACAAGGGGAGTCTGTACTGGCTCTCTGGGGTCAGGATCGATTATGGCTAGTGGCTCGTGAAATCCAGCGCCAGTTGGCCAAGGACATAAAAATATAATAAAGCCGTAGGCGGACGGATCATGAAAACGGTCATTTCAATACAGCTCTTTGTTGCACTAGTCCCGCAGCTGAGCACTAGATTGCAGAAAATATTGATATTCTCTGCTCTCTGCTCTCTGCTCTCTGCTCTTTGCTCAGGGCTTAGGGCTCTCTGCTCAGGGCTCAGCAGATACAGCCGCTATAATTGCAGATGGGGTGCCTTGCTAAATAGGCTTATTATTTCCCCAATTTGCGTGCTATAACCTGCTTGAGAATCTCTGCTGGGTCTTTGTCGAAATCGCTGGCATCGTGGCGTTCGGCAAGTTGATGATTTTCTGCCCCCCACACTCGATTGACTCGCTGTCCTCGCTTCACCGCTGGACGCTGCTGAATATCTTCAGTCCATCGAATCACATTTTTATAGATTGAGGCATCGAGAAACTCGGCGGCCTCATAGAGCTTGCCCATCACTAAAGAGCCATACCAAGCCATATTGACCATATCTGCAATGCTGTATTCGTCACCACAGAGGTAGCGATTATCAGCCAGATGCTGGTCGAGCAGATCTAGCTGACGTTTGACTTCCATGGTGTAACGCTCGATGGGGTATTCGAGTTTTTCTGGGGCATAGGCATAGAAATGACCAAAGCCACCACCCAAAAAAGGCACGGCGCCAATGTTCCAAAATAACCAGTTAAGGCACTCGGTACGCTGGGCATGTGTTTCTGGAATAAAGGCATTAAATTTTTCTGCCAGATAAAGCATGATCGCCCCAGACTCAAAAACCCGCGTCGGTGGGTTAGTGCTGTTGTCTACTAGCACCGGAATCTTGGAGTTGGGGTTGGCTTCAACAAAACCACTGCTAAATTGCTCGCCCTCCTGAATGTTAATTAACCAGGCGTCGTACTCGGCATCAATCATGCCAAGCTCAAGAAGTTCTTCTAGTAGCACAGTCACTTTTACTCCATTGGGTGTTCCCAGTGAGTAGAGTTGTAGCGGGTGCTTGCCAACCGGGAGCGCTTTCTCATGAGAGGCACCGGCGGTTGGTCGATTAATCGAGGCGAATTTACCGCCAACGTCTTTGTTCCAAGTCCAGACTTTATCTGGAGAGTAGGCTGTTTTTTCGGCTGTGGTTTTACTCATAGTGATTCTCGTAGCTTTTTTTGTTTTTATTGGCTAATTTCGCTAATGGCGCGATTAATTATCCTGCTAAATCTTCTCGCTAAATAGCCCACTAAATAGCAAGGTATTCACAATACAGATCCGCTTTGGTCTCGGCGGTTGCTCTTAAGCCCGAGTATTGTGCCGGAGTATTTGTGCTGGGGCTAATTATTCTACCCAGCAATGCTACTCAGCTACTCGGCTAAATTAAATAGCTGAGTGTTACCACCCCGGGCGACCAAATTTTCTGTGCGGGTGCGCTCGCTCAAAAACCATAACAACCAGTGATAATTAAACCCTTCGGCCGAAGTAGGCCATTCGATCAGTGGAATAATACTGCCAAGGCGTTCGGCCATTAGCTGCCTTAAAGCGCTGGTGTCTGTACCTGAACTATTAGTGACAATACCGGCTACATCATTATGGCCAATTAACAGGGCCATTTTATCTAGCTCGATAATCTGTAATAAGCCCTGGGCTAGGCCGGCGTTCTGGTATTGAACCTGCAAGCCATGGGTTGCAACACTATGGCTATGATCTGCAGCAACAATCACTGGGCAGCCGCTAAGAAGAGCGCTGTTTATGACTGGCTGTACCTGTTCAATAGAATCACAGGCTCTAATAGCGACTAGCATAGGCCCACGTCCATGGAGCGATAGGCGGTTATCTTCGCCGGTGGGGCCAGGTAGTTGTAGTGGTTCAGCTAAACGTTGTCGAGCTAATTTGACCGCGTTATTGTTTAAGGCAGTGCCAGACTTTTCAATAATGGCCAGACGTTGATCTATGGTCTTTGACTGCCATTTGGCCATAGCGACCATGGCTAACGAGGGCTCATTAACCTTGGTATTTGCCCCATTATTGATGTCGCCCATATAGGCGGTTTCTGATCCACTATCGGCACTGGTGAGCGCTGAGAAACGTAGCAGATAATTTGGCCCGCCAGCTTTTGGCCCCGTGCCTGACAAGCCACGCCCGCCAAAGGGGTTCACGCCTACTACGGCGCCCACCATATTGCGATTGATATAGGTGTTGCCAGCAATGGTGTTGCGGAATACGGTTTCGGCAAAGGCTTCGATACGGCTATGAACACCTAGGGTTAAGCCATAGCCGGTGTTGTTGATTTGTTGAATGACATTGGGCAGCTGATCTGAGGTGTAACGAATCACATGGAGTATAGGGCCAAACACCTCTTCGGTTAGCTGGTCCAGGGAATCAAGTTCAAACACATGGGGTGCGACAAAGCTGCCCTGTTCACAATGTTCTGGCAGCTCGACGCGGGCGACGAATTTAGCTTCTTTATTCATGCGATCTATATGCGCCTGCAATTCTTGCTGTGCGCCGCGATCAATCACTGGGCCAAGGTCGCTTGACAGTAATCTTGGGTCACCGGCCTGGATAGATTCCATAGCACCGGCGAGCATGTGCAAGGTGTTGTCGGCGATATCTGACTGGATAAATAACACACGTAAAGCAGAGCAGCGTTGGCCTGCACTTAAAAATGCTGAGGTGATTACATCGTCTACTACCTGCTCGGGCAGAGCGGTTGAATCGACAATCATGCAGTTTTGCCCGCCGGTTTCAGCGATAAACGGGATTGGCGTGCCGGGGCGGTTGGCGAGTTGCCGGTTTATGGTTTGCGCGGTATCGGTCGACCCAGTGAAGGCAATGCCAGCGACACGACTATCGGGAATTAATAGCTTACCAATCTGCGAACCACTGCCAAGCACTAGCTGCAGTGCTGCGCCGGGTACGCCTGCGGCATGGAATAAGCGAATGGCTGCTGCAGCAATGGCCGGAGTCTGGGCTGCGGGTTTGGCGATAACCGTATTGCCTGCGGCTAGGGCCGCTGCAATCTGCCCAACAAAAATAGCCAGGGGGAAATTCCAAGGGCTAATACACAGGAATACACCTTGGCCTTTATAGGTCTCTGGAGATTCGCTGTTAACAAGTCTGGCTTGCAGGGCATAGTAGCGACAGAAATCGATAGCTTCGCGAACTTCGGAGACGCCATCGTCCAATGTGCGGCCAGCTTCAACACTAACCACGGCCATGAGTACCGCGCAGTCTCTCTCTAAGAGGTTGGCAGCCTTGTCGAGTGTATCAGCGCGGGCTTCTGCGCCCAGAGCATTCCAAGGTTTCTGAGCTTCTGAGGCTGAGGCCAGCGCCCGCTGGATATCTACGTTACCGGCTTTGCTGAAATGACCAATAAGCTGGCTGTTATCGGCTGGGTTATAGCTGGGTTGTAGCTCGCCTTGCACCTGTAAGCCGTCAATAATCGAATGTGACAGCAGGAGAGAGGAGCTGGTGTTGGCAATAGTTTTTAGCATCGCCTCTGTTTCCAAGGGTGAATCTAGGTCAATCCCTTTGGCATTGGCGCGCTGCTCGCCAGCCACTTCAAATAGCTGTGCCGGAATCGCAATTTGCCGGTGTTGGTAGGGGAACGACTCAGTGACCTGATCACGGGTGTCATCGAGCAGCTCTTCGACAGGGGTTTGGTGATCTAAAAAGCGATTTACAAAGGAGCTGTTAGCGCCATTTTCTAATAGACGACGCACCAGGTAGGGGAGCAGGTCTTTGTGATTACCAATGGGGGCATAGACCCGCACCGCTAATGATTTCTCAGGGTTCGCTTTTATTGTTTGAGACTTTAGCTGGGCATATAAAATATGACCCATGCCATGCAGCCGCTGAAATTCAAATTCACGATCGCCTGCCAGCGCCAGTATCATGGTGGCTGTGTAGGCATTGTGGGTGGCAAACTGCGGGAATATCTGTTGCTGGGCATCTAATAAAATACCGGCACACTGCTGGTAACAAAGGTCGGTGTTGGCTTTGCGGGTGAACACCGGATAGCTTTCTAGCCCAAGCTCTTGGGCATGTTTAATCTCTGCATCCCAATAGGCGCCTTTGACCAGTCGCACCATTAAGCGGCGGTTTGTTTGTTTGGCTAAACCGATCAGCCATTTGGCGGTGTCCGGGGCGCGCTTTTGGTAGGCCTGCAGAACAAAACCCAATCCTTGCCAGCCAGCTAGGTCAGAGTCTTTGGCCAAGGCTTCAAAAACATCTAGGGAGATATCCAAGCGATAGGCTTCTTCGGCATCAATAGACAGGCCGATATTGTATTGCTTGGCTTGCAGGCACAGCTGCTTGATGCGCGGTAGCAGTTCGTCTAGCACAAGCTGCTGCTGAGCAAAGTAATAGCGGGGGTGCAGGGCGCTGAGTTTCACGGAGATACCGTTTGCGGTGTAGACGCTTTCGCTGCTGTCGGCAGCTTTGCCAATTTCATCAATGGCATCGGCATAGGCTTTGAGGTACTGCAGTGCGTCTTGGTCGGTGCGCGCGCCTTCGCCAAGCATGTCAAAGGAAAATCTGGTGCTGTTATCGTTTTGTTTGCCGCCGCGCTTTAAGCCTTCGCTAATGCTGCGGCCCAATACATATTGGCCACCCATGATTTTCATTGCCTGCATTACCGCAGCGCGAATAACCGGCTCGCCCATGTTGGCGGTAAGGCGTTTTAGCCAGCTGTCTGGGTGCTGGGTAATCTCATCATCAAGACTCACCAGGTGGCCGGTAAGCATCAGGCCCCAGGTGGAGGCGTTAACGAACAGAGACCCGGATTTGCCGCGATGGTTGCCCCAGTTGCCGGCTTGAATCTTTTCTGCGATCAGGCGATCGGCGGTGAGGGCGTCGGGCACTCGCAGCAAGGCTTCTGCCAAGCACATGAGTGCCACACCTTCGGCATTGGACAGGCCAAACTCAAGCAAGAATGCGTCTAAGGTTCCACTGCTGTTTTTATCGCCTCGGCAGTTGAGTACCAGCTGTCGGGCATCGCTAAGAATCTGCTGTCTGGCTTTGCTCGACAGAGGATTACAGTGCAGTAACTGAGTGACCGACTGGTGTTCATCTTGGTGAGTGTTGTGGCGGATCTTATGACGAATTTCGGCTTGATTCATGGTACTTACCCAATTAGATTACAGGTTTTTATTATTCGGCATTATTGGCCATTAACTACACTATATGTCTCCATAATTAAGATATATGTAGTTTTTAATGCTGTAAAAATAGAATTAACGGAGTATTATGCTTTTAGCGAGTCGTTAAAGAATGCTTTGGTGATATTAAAACTTTCCTGATATTTAAATAATGACGATATTAAATACTATGAAGACATTAAAAGACTTGGATCGAACCGACCGTAAAATTCTCAGCGTTTTGCAAAAGGAGGGTCGCATTGCCAATGTGGATTTGGCGCGCACCGTTAATCTGACTCCCACGCCCTGTTTAGAGCGAGTAAAGCGTCTTGAAAATGAGGGTTTTATCATCGGCTATGTGGCACTACTAGATCCCGTGAAGGCCAATGCCGCTCTATGTGCCTATATTGAGGTGCAATTAAACAGCAGCACCACTGAGTCGATTCGACGGTTTAATCAAGAGATGTTGGCGTTGGAAGAGGTGCAGGAATGCCAGATGGTCGCTGGGGGCTTTGATTATTTAATTAAAATTAGGGTGGCTGACATACAGCATTATCAGCGCTTTTTGGGAGGTAAATTGGCGGCTATCGAAGGTATTAGCCAGACCCATACCTATGTCGTGATTGAGGATGTTAAATCTGAGACGGCGATACAAATCGGGGTTTAAGAATAAGCCCTAGACATAAGCCCTAGACATAAACCCTAGGCACACGGCCGGGCATACGCGTCAGCAACTCATAGCCATTAGTGCCGCTGTGATGGGCAATTTCATCCACTGGTAATTCAGGCCCCCAAAGGGTGACTGTATTTCCAATTTCAACAGTGTCCAAATGGGTCACATCAACGGTGATCATATCCATAGAGACTCTTCCCGCTAAGGGGCAGCGAACACCGTTAATCATTACCGGCGTGCCATCAGGTGCGCTGCGAGGGTAGCCATCACCGTAACCAATGGCAACTGTGGCTATTTTGCTTTCTGCCTCTGCGCTCCAGCGGTTGTTGTAGCCCACTGTATCCCCCACTTTGATTGTGCGCACTGCGATTACTGCGGACTCTAGGGTCATAACTGGCTTTAGTTGTTTTTGGTATTGAGCATGTTCTTCAACTGGAAGTTGGCCATTAAACGGAGAGTACCCGAACATCATATAACCAGGACGGTTCCAATCTCGGTGGGATTCCGGGCGGGCCAAAATGGCGGCTGAGTTGGCCAAGCTAAACTGTAGTGAACTATCACCTTTAATATTTTGTATCTCTTGTGTGACTTGCTCGAAGCGATTTATCTGCTCTGCGGTAAAGCCATTGTCGAGATCTTCTGCGCTGGCGAAATGTGAGGCTATCACCATCGATGTGCAGACATTGCGACTGTCTCTAAGGCGAGCAAATGCATCTGTGGCTTCATGGAGTTGAAATCCGAGCCGGTGCATGCCGGTGTCGATGCCTAACCAGACCTGAATGGGCTTGGCCAAATTAGCCGTAACTATAGCCTCAACCTGATTATCGTTTTCAACCATTATCCAAAGATCTTGCTGGCCTGCTAATTCTACTTCGTCTGCGCTAAACGTACCTTCGAGTAATAAAATAGGGTTATTGATACCTGCTTGCCGGAGTTCGATTGCCTCCTCAATACAGGCGACACCAAAGGCTGGTGCAATATCTGCCAGAGCCTGAGCGATGGCGACGGCGCCATGGCCATAGGCGTTGGCTTTGACCATTGGCATGGTCTTGGAATGAGGTGCTAGCGCTTGGGCCGCGGCAAAGTTATGACGCAGGGCACTGAGATCAATTTTTGCTACTGAGGGTCGAGACATAGCCGCTTTTTACCTAATTGCTTTTTAATTTACTTCCATTTACTTCAATTCAATTTAGTCTATTTTATTTCACTATATTTTAATTTTAGACTTCAGTAATCATGTTTGCCGGCGCTATACAGGGTTTGTGCCGCCAGCCACATTGGGCCAACCGCGCCATCACCAACGGGTATGTCGTCAATTTGGACAACCGGTGCAATTTCTTTTGATGAACTGGTGATCCAGACTTCATCGGCACTGCGCACTTCATCCATAGTGACAGTACGTTCCTCTATGGAAATAGTGCCATCTCGACGCAGAACATCAAGCACGATATGGCGTGTGATGCCGGGCAGCAACTGGTTATCCAGTACTGGGGTAATCACTTTATTATCTTTAACAATAAAAACGTTGCAGGCACTGGCTTCGGTCAATTCGTTGTCGGCATTAAAGAGTATTGTTTCGCCATGGCCTTTTTCATACCCCTGCTGAAAATGCAGCACATTACCTAGTAGGGCTGTCGATTTGATATGGCAGCGATCCCAGCGTAAGTCCTGAGTGGACGACACCTTATAGGGCCTTGCCAACGCTATATCGGCAACCGGTGCGGGAGCAATATCAAAGGCAAAGGCAAACACCGTAGGTGTAACTGCTTCTGGGAAACCATGGAAACGTTTATTGTCGGCACCACGACTCACGTGGAGATAAAGACCTAAATTACCCGCACCATTTTCGTCGATTAGGCGCTTACATAGATCTGCCCAATGCTGCTCGGACCAGTCGAGTTTAATACCAATCGCATCGAGTCCGTTTTGCATTCGAGCTATATGAGGTGCAAAGCCAACCATTTTCCCTGCATAGGACGGTACAACTTCGTAGATACCGTCGCCAAACAAAAAGCCTCTATCCATAGGGGATATACGGGCTTCCTCGAGCGGTAAATAATGGCCATCTAAAAACGCAATACTCATATCCTAGCCTTAATTATGTTTGTTCGGTAATACCTGATTGTATGGGTAAAAATGTTAGCAGCGTGCTATTTAGAGCGCAAAGCGGATTGACCTAAAGTTCCACTTCATTGCGCTTACTTTAGCAATAAATCTTGCCAGTAAGGCTATTTGCAATAAAATTTTCGGTATTAACAAAAACCACTAATTTTTCTAAGACTCAAAATAACCTCTTCACTCACTGTCGAGTCGAGACTATCTTCGGTCAATGTGTTTTCGCGGCTCACACCATCGACGCTGCCAAGGCTGCTCAGATAATGCAGTAACTCAAGATTATTCCAGTCAGCTAGCATATCGTCGTTTTTAAAATACGAGAGCATGGCAATCAAACCATGGGCGGCCCAGTTAGAGACATCGGCAATCACCAACTCGTCACACTGGGTTATAGATGGGATAATATTCAAGGCTGCGAGCGCTTCGACAACGTTACCCATACCAATTTCATTGCCGCCATCGCCAATGCCAATAGTGGGGCAGCTGGCCAAATTTAAAAATTCATCAAAGCTAGCGCAACGCGGGCTAATATTTTCGCCGCGCATATTACAGTAATTACCCTCTGCATTAAGGCCGGGACGCTCGATAGAGACCACCAAGCTAGGGCTCAATTTTTTCAACCCTTGACGAGCCTCATGCTCTCGATTGGCATTATCTGCCACAGTAATTTGGTAAACCCTAAAGTCGGCTTTGAGGCGCTCAGCCAGTGGATCGCCGCACACCAATACTGGACTGCCACCCAATTTTTGAATGGCGCGATAAAGGGCAATAGCGCCCAGGGGGCCGTCGGTTTCAAACGTGCTGTCCACTGGAAAGCCAGTGCCAATAAGAATAGGCCCAGCAGCAGAGTTAACGGCCTGGTCAATTAAGGTTGCAGCCCGAAAAAAATAGCCAGGAGTTAGTGCAGCTTGCAGAGTTTTCATACCCCGCGGGTTTCTAGCGACCATCAGGTCTTCAATTTTTTGGCTGACTTCTTTTTGGCTGACTTCAAGCATGGTCAGCCTTGGTGTCAGCGAGGCTAACAAGTTGCGTGTTTTGGAACTGCTGTTCATCGAGTAACAACAAATTATGTGCCTGCTCTATGCCAATGGGCTCAAAGCTGACTTTGCCACCAGGGGTGAGTTGGGCGAGTTTGCCCAAGTCCAGCGACAGCACCGAGCCAATTTTTGGGTAGCCACCAATGGTCTGGCGGTCGGCGAGTAGGATAATAGGCTGACCGTCGGCGGGTATCTGAATAGCACCAAGACAAATGCCTTCAGACAGAATCCCCTTTAAGCTCGGCTTGATGGCGGGGCCATTTAAACGGTAGCCCATACGATCAGCGTTCTCGGTAACAAGATATTCTGAGGCGAAAAAAACTTGTTTTTGCAGTGCACTAAAAGCGTCTTGCTGGTATCCCAAGACCACCCTTAGATGGGCTGTGTTAGTGCGGGATAAACTTGGTCGCTGAGATTCTTCGAGACGCTGTAGGGTTGGTGGTTCAATCTCAGAGTAGGGCAGATGATCACCGGCTTGTAGTGGTTTGCCATCTTGATTTAACCCACCTAGGCTTTCCCTGGGTACGGTCGATTGGCTATTAAAAATAGGTTGCCCTTGAAAACCTCCGGCGACTGCAAGATAGCCTCGGCAGCCAGATTGGGCAAAGCCCAGATCAATGCGGTCACCTTTTTTTATTCTGTGGGTTTGCCACAGGGCGACGGGTTTTTTGTTAATGCTGAGAGGGATATCAGCACCGGTTAGGGCAATGCTGGTATTGCTATTAGCCTCTAACACTAGCCCGCCTATGGTGACTTCAATCACTGTGGTGTTCTTTTTGTCACTATCACTGTCACTGTCGCTGTCGCTGGCCTTGGCATTATTTCCATGGCCATTGTTTCCATAGTTTGTGTTACCACAAAGTTGATTCGCCCAGCGAAAGGATTGCCTATCGAGTGGCCCGCCAGTGGTTAAGCCAATGCTGTGATGACCAAAGCGACCGCTGTCTTGTAGCAAACTAAAAATACCCGGCTGAATGACTTTTAGGCTAGCCATTAAGTATCTCCCTGCAACTCGCCGCCCAAGGAAATAAAGTTTTCCCGGCTAATGGCGGTAAAACGAACTCTATCGCCCACCTGAACCGGCATGCTGGGTTCGGCATTGGGATCAAACATTCTCTGGGGGCAGAGGCCAATTAAATTCCATCCGCCGGGGGACTGGGCGGGATAGACTGCGGTTTGTCTGTCGGCTATAGCCACAGCACCGCGGGGAACCTTCTGTCTTGGGGTAGCTAATCTAGGCGAGGCAATGCGCTCATCAACTTCACCTAGGTAGGCAAACCCTGGGGCAAAGCCAATGGCATAAACGCGATATTCAGTTTGCTGGTGAATGGCGATAACTTCTTTTACCGAGAGTTTGGCTCGGTCGGCAAGGGACTGTAAATCTGGGCCGGATTCAGTGCTGTAATAAACTGGCAGACTGACGCTGTTGCCCTGCTGTTGTGTCTGATCTTGGTCGGGCTCATTGCCAATCTTAACAATGGGCTCCCGAATGGCACTGCGAATGACACTGGTTATATAGTAGTGGTCAGTTTGTAGAGGCTGATAGATCACCAGCAGCGAAGCGTAGGAGGGAACCAAATCTACTAGCAGGTCACCAAGCACCGTTTTCAAGTAGGCGACAGTTTGCGCAATTTGCGTAGCGATGGCAGCACTGGGCGAATCGCCAAAGTAGACAATCAATGAATTTTCTCCGGCCACCGAGATTGAAATTGCTTTACTCATGATTATCTATTGGCTAATCAGGCGGCGAATTTCTTCGATAGCATGCACGCCATCCATATTGTCGCCATGTACGCAAAGTGAGTCTGGGGCTAGAGCAATTTGATGACCGCCAATGGTAGTGACTGTGCCCTGTTCCTTAAGCTGGATTACCTGTTCAAGCATTTTTTCTCTGCTGTGTACTGCGCCTTCTTTGGCTCTTGATAACAGCGCGCCATTGTCGTCATAGCAGCGATCGGCGAAGGCTTCGAATAATACTTCAATGCCAAATGCTTTGGCCTCTTCACGATGGATGCCTGAGTCTGGAGTGGCCTGCAACATAAATGCCAGTGGATTATGACATTCGGTGATTGCTTCCATTACGGCGCTGCGAATATGACCATCGGCCATCATGTCGTTGTAAAGCGCGCCATGGGGTTTGACATAGTGCACCTGCACACCGAGATTTTCGGCCATTCCAGTAAGCGCGGCAATTTGGTATTGCAGTATAGCAATTAGCTCTATGGGCGGTAATTTCATAGACCGGCGACCGAAGCCTGCAATATCTGGGTAGCTTGGGTGGGCGCCGACCATGACATTATTACGCTTGGCTGCGAGTAGGGTTTTTTTCATTACTACTGGGTCGCCAGCATGAAAACCACAGGCAATGTTGGCCTGGTCGATAAAGGGCATAACCTTGTCATCTAGGCCCATGGTCCAGGCACCAAAGCTTTCGCCGAGATCGCAGTTTAAAAGTAATGACATAGGTCTAATCCGTTGGCGCGACGGTAAAGTCGCTGTTTTTGAGGTCAGTCACTAACATGCTGCCGGGACTGTGAGTAATACAAAAAGGAGGCTTGGCAGTTTCTAATGCTACCTGCGGTGTTACACCACAGGCCCAAAACAGTGGGTGCTCACCTTTTTTGATAGTGACTGCATCGCCGTAGTCTGGCTGGTTTATGTCGGCAATGCCAATAGTCTCTGGATTCGCGTAATGAATGGGCTCGCCATGCACAGACGGAAATCTGCCGCTAATCTCTGCGGCGCGCAGGGCGTCTTCTGGTGAAAAGGGGCGCATGCTGACGACCATGTTGCCGGAAAAAGGACCAGCGGGCATACAGTCAATATTGGTGCGATACATGGGTACATTGAGCCCTTCGCTGATGTTGCGCACATCTAGGCCGTCGGCGATTAGTGCCTCTTCAAAGGAAAAAGAACAGCCCAATAAAAATACTACTAGATCCTCATGCCACAGATCTGAAATGTCATTGGTTTCACTTTTGAGCTGGCCATTTTCAAAGACCCTATAGCTAGGGATATCGGTCCGGATATCGATATCTGCACCCACCTCGGGCAAGCTGAACTCACCGGCTTTTGATACGGCGATAAGAGGGCATGGCTTGGGGTTGGCTTGGCAGAATGTTAAGAAATCATCTGCCCAATCGGCAGGGAGTATGACCATGTTGCACTGCACATAGCCGGCGCAGTAACCAGAGGTGTTGCCACTGTGCGCGCCGCTACGAATTTGCTCGCGTAGCTGGCTTGGAGAAATGTTTTGCAATTCTTTAGGCAATTCTTTAGGCAAGTCTTTAGGTAGCTCTTTAGGTAGCTCTTTAGGTAACTCTTTAGGTAACTTAGGCATATCAGTAATAGCAGTTCCAACTTATTATAAACCGGAGTTTAGCAAAGCTGAGGCCTAAACTCATCAGGAGTAACCCAGAGGTGGTATAGGCTTCATAGATGGCTAGAGTTGCTTTCCCAGCTTAGCGCCATCGCTCGGCCCAGGCATCCAACACCCGCTCAGCATACCAGTATTGTCCATAGCTACCATTGTAGCGAGCTAAAGCATCAGCCAGACGACCCTGCTCAATGTCGAGGTAATGTTTAAGAATAGTGCAGCCATAGCGCAGATTAGTTTGCATGTTAATAAGGTTGTCTTCGGGGCGCCCAATTTCTTTTTTCCAAAACGGCATCACCTGCATTATGCCCTGAGCTCCAGCACTTGATACTGCATAGCTATCGAAGCCACTTTCTACTTCTATCAACGCAAGGACAATTTCTGGCGATACCTTGGCCAGGGTGGCTTCGCTATGGATTAGGGTTAGCAGTTTCAGGCGCTGATCGGCGTCTTTAATCAGAGCAGAGAGGGGCAGGTCTTTTGATACTAGCCAGACTTGGGCATCATAATGATTGTCAAAGCTAGGGGCAGCGGCAGCGGCGAGTTTTAGTTTGGACACAAGCGTTGGGTCGAGGGCAGGGTCTAGAATAGCCTCTTCAATAGCCCCTAGAACATTAGCCCCTAGAACATTAGTCCCTAGAACATTAGCCCGTAGAGTATTAGAAAGCGCAGCACCAGGTTCGCCTCCCTGTAAAGGTGTGGCGAGTAACAAAACAGACAGCATGAAACAGGCAGTCCCCAGAAGTGTGTGGCCCTGCCTGTGTCCAATTCGCTTTAGGTGCCTATTTAAAAAACCTGTCTGCCATAAAGTCATCTAGCGCATCCATTGCTATATGTTGATTTTCCGTATCCCGCCGACCGCGGTATTCCACAGTACCGCCTTCGAGTCCGCGGTCGCCAATGACAATACGATGAGGTATGCCGATAAGCTCGATATCTGCCAACATACCACCGAGGCGCGCTTTGGGCTCATCCATGAATAACACTTCATAGCCAGCATCGCTGAGTTTTTGGTAGAGGGTATCGCAGGCCTCTTTTACGGCCTCAGATTTGTGCATGTTGATGGGCACAATGGCTACCTGAAACGGTGCGATAGCGTCGGGCCAGATAATACCATTGTCATCATAATTCTGTTCGATAGCGGCGGCTACGATGCGGCTAACGCCAATGCCGTAGCAGCCCATACTCATGAACTGCTCTTTGCCATTTTCATCGAGAACCGTTGCTTTCATAGCCTCTGAATACTTGGTGCCGAGCTGGAAAATATGACCCACTTCGATACCTCGTTTGATTTCGAGAATACCTTTGCCATCAGGGCTTGGGTCGCCGGCTACTACATTGCGAATATCCGCCACGGTAAATTCACCGCAGTTAGAGGCCCAGTTAACATTGGTCAAATGGTAGCCATCGCGGTTGGCTCCACAGACAAAGTTATTTAGCTGGGCTGCACTGCGATCAACGACCATGGTTAGGTTAAGGTCAACGGGCCCCAGTGAGCCGGGTGAGCAATTTAAGGCAGCTTTGATTTGCTCTTCGCTGGCAAAGGTTATTTCGCTAGATAGACCCAATGCGTGCTGAGCTTTCACTTCATTAAGCTCGTGGTCACCGCGCAGCATCAAGCCATATAGTTGGGTTTCGCCCTCTGCATTTTCGCCGCTCACGATAAGTGCTTTGAGTGTCTGGGTTGCATCTTTATCCATGAACTGACAGAGATCATCAATACTGTGAACACCTGGGGTGGCCAGTTCGGTCATTTCTAATGCATTAGATGTACCTTCGGCGGGCGAAGGGTCGCTTGCCACTGCCTCGGCTTTTTCAATATTCGCTGCATAATCACTTTCGGTAGAGAACACAATTGCGTCTTCCCCAGACTCGGCAAGCACATGAAACTCGTGGGAGTGGCTGCCACCAATACTGCCCGTGTCAGCAAGGACTGCGCGAAAGACTAAGCCAGCACGGGTAAAAATCGCATTGTAGGTTTGGTACATAACGTCGTAGGTGTCTTGTAATGACTCGGCATTGGCATGGAATGAATAGGCGTCCTTCATGCAAAACTCACGAGTGCGCATTACGCCAAAACGAGGTCGGCGCTCATCACGAAATTTGGTTTGAATCTGATAAAAGTTAGCGGGCAGCTGTTTATAGCTGCTGATTTCGCTACGGATAATGTCTGTGATGACTTCTTCGTGGGTGGGGCCGAGACAAAATTCGCGATCGTGGCGATCTTTAATGCGCAGTAATTCAGGGCCAAACTGACCCCAGCGCCCAGACTCTTTCCAGAGGTCGGCGGGTTGAACCACGGGCATCATTAATTCAAGGGCACCTGACTTATCCATTTCCTGACGCACAATGGCTTCTACTTTACGAAATACTCGCAGCCCTATGGGTAACCAAGAGTATAATCCCGAGGCAACTTTACGGATCATGCCAGCACGCAGCATCAGCTGGTGACTGATAACCTCGGCATCGGCTGGGGATTCTTTTTTAGTGGTAATTAAGTACTTGCTGGCGCGCATAGTTTTCTGACACTTTAGAAGGAATAATGTGCCGCCATTTTACGGGGCGTAGCTGCCGCGGTACAGGGCAAAGGGGAATAGAGAGGAAAAATGTTTCAATTACATGAAAGATTATTGGCTGACACGGTGCTAATAGGCGAATTTCCATTGTCACTGGTGCTTTTAAGCAAAGATGCCAACTATCCCTGGGTGATTTTGGTGCCTGCTCGAGCGGGGGTAAAAGAAATCTACCAGCTCGACCAAGAGGATCGCCTGCAACTACTCCATGAATCCTGCCTAGTGGCCGAGGCTATGGAGGCTCTGTTTAAACCTCACAAGCTTAATATTGCGACTATTGGCAATGTGGTTCCGCAATTACATATGCACCATGTGGCGCGTTTGGAAACAGACGCTGCTTGGCCGGGACCAGTTTGGGGCGCAGTGCCAGCCTTGCAATACAGTGGAAATGTGCTGGATGATTTGGTGGCAGACATAAGGGACAGTTTGCCGAGTTTAGTAATGTCGTCAAAATAAATTAAAAAAAACCCCATCAGATGATGGGGTTTTTTTATAAGCCACAATTAATGCATTACTGGCAATGCTTACTGGGCCATATCTTTAAGCCCTTTAAGAGCGTGCACCTTAACAGCAACGTTCGCTGGTTTGGCTTTGAACGAGGTCATCTTACCTGTGAACGGGTTGATGCCTTTTCGAGCTTTTTTGGCGGCCCGCTTAACGGTGGTGACTTTGACTAAACCGGCCAAAACAAATTCGCCTACTGAGCGTTTTTTGATATGGCGTGACACAAGGATAGCGAGTTCATCAAGCACAGTGCATACCTGTTTGCGGTTTAAGCCGGCGTTAAGGGCTAGTTCATTAACGATATCTGTTTTGCTATAGCGTTCCCTGATTGCGGTCAGCTTGCGCGCTTCAGCTGCAGCTGGCTTCTTGGTGACAGTCTGCTTTTTAGCGACTGCTTTTTTGGGGGCTGCTTTTTTTGAAACAGCTTTTTTTGACACAACTTTTTTAGCAACAGCCTTCTTTGAAACGGCCTTCTTCGCAACAGCCTTCTTTGAAGCAGCTTTCTTCACAACGGTCTTCTTAGCAGCCACTTTTTTAGCAGCAGATTTTTTTGCAACAGGCTTTTTCTTTGCCGCAGCCTTTGGTTTGGCGGGAGTTTTCTTGACAGTAGATTTTTTAGTCGCGACTTTTTTAACTGCTACTTTCTTAGCGACAACTTTTTTCTTTGCTACAGCTTTCTTTTTTGCAGTACCTTTTTTTACAGCCATTGTAAGTTCCTTTGTGATTTTGGTTATCCGAATTAAACCAACCCTGAGGTAGCGCAGGTACCGTAAAACAGGGCCTCGCCATTATTTATAGCTGCTGAATTCCAGTTGTGCCATGTATGTAGGCTTTTTTTACCGAATTTTTGTCTCTGTGCCGCTTAAACAGCCTTTTTAAGCATTCGCCAGACGCTTTGGCTGATGTATAATGCTGCGCTTTTAAATGGCTCAGGGCTTAACTTAATTGGCTCAGGGCTGATAACTCGCTCAGGGTTACTACTTTTATAGGCTCAGGGCTGTTTGGTTAAAGGAAATTGCAAAATGCCGATTTACGAGTATCGCTGTGGTGATTGTGATCATGAGTTCGAATCGTTGCAGAAAATGAGCGACGATGCGCTCACTGACTGCCCCAGCTGTGCAAAGCCTGCGCTGAAGAAGTTGATCTCTGCGTCTGGGTTTCGTCTGAGTGGCAGTGGTTGGTACGAGACCGATTTTAAGAGCGGTAAAAAGAAGAATATTAGTGGGGAGCAAAACTCTGGTGGCAGTGCGCCTGCAGCCAAAGACTAAAACCAAATTCTATCGCTTAATCGCGATAAGTGATTAACCTAGGAATAAAAACTGATGTATCGAACAACCTATTGTGGACTTGTTAGAAGCGCTCATATTGACGAAGAGATTACAATTTGTGGCTGGGTGGACCGTCGCCGTGACCACGGTGGTGTCATTTTTCTCGACCTTCGTGATCGCGAGGGCATTGTGCAGGTCGTATTTGATTCTGACGCCGGAGAATTTTTTACTCAGGCTGATAAGGTTCGTTCGGAATACGTTTTAAAGGTCACAGGAAAAGTTAGAGCCCGAAGTGAAGCTACTATAAATGCCAATATGGGCACTGGTGAGATTGAAGTTTACGGGACCCACCTAGAGATTTTGAATACTGCGGAAACCCCGCCGTTTCAGCTAGATGATCATATTACCGTCGGCGAAGATGTGCGTTTGAAGCACCGCTATATGGATTTGCGTCGTACTCAGATGCAGAACAGCATGCGTTTTCGTTCCAAGATAACCGCGTCTATCCGCAACTATCTGGTTGATCATGGTTTCTTAGATATCGAAACCCCAATTATGACTAGAGCGACTCCAGAGGGTGCTCGGGATTACTTGATTCCTTCGCGCACTCACCCCGGGCAGTTTTTTGCCATGCCCCAGTCGCCCCAGTTATTTAAACAGTTACTTATGGTGGCTGGTTTTGATCGCTATTATCAGATTGCCAAATGTTTCCGTGACGAAGACTTGCGGGCAGATCGTCAGCCAGAATTTACCCAGATTGATATAGAGGCCTCTTTTATTGATGAAGGGGACATTATGTCGATCACTGAAACCATGATCACTGGCATTTTCTCTGAGCACATGGGTGTTGATTTTGATGCGTTTCCGCGCATGACCTATGCAGATGCAATGCATCGCTATGGTTCAGATAAACCGGATTTACGCATTCCCCTAGAGCTGGTCGAAATCAAAGACCTGCTCAAAGATATCGAGTTCAAAGTATTTGCTGGCCCAGCTAACGACCCAGCTTGCCGTGTTACTGCCCTAAAAGTGCAGGGCGGTGCCGAGATATCACGCAAGCAGATCGACGACTACACCAAATTTGTCAGTATCTATGGTGCCAAAGGTTTGGCTTGGATTAAGGTTAACGCCATTGAGACTGGTATAGAAGGCTTACAGTCACCAATCATTAAGTTCTTGGGCGATGAAGTGACCATGAATATCATGGAGCGTCTGGGTGCAAAGAATGGCGATATCGTCTTCTTTGGCGCAGATAAAGCCAATGTAGTTTCTGAAGCACTAGGCGCATTGCGCTGTAAAGTGGGCGAAGACTTAAACCTATATACCTGTGAATGGGCGCCGATGTGGGTGATTGATTTCCCCATGTTTGAAACGACGGATAACGGCGGCCTGACGCCGTTGCATCATCCCTTTACCGCACCTTCATGCTCGGTTGAAGCATTGCAGGCAGATCCAGCTAATGCATTGTCTCGGGCCTACGATATGGTTCTTAACGGCTGTGAGTTGGGTGGTGGTTCTATTCGTATCCACGATCAAGCGATGCAGGGAGTGGTCTTCGACGTGCTGGGTATAGGCGAAGAAGAGCAGCGCGAGAAGTTTGGCTTCTTGTTGGATGCGCTTAAGCATGGTGCTCCGCCCCATGGTGGACTGGCCTTTGGCCTTGACCGTTTGATTATGCTGATGGTGGGTGCTGACAGTATTCGCGACGTTATTGCCTTCCCGAAAACTCAGTCTGCAGCCTGTCTGTTGACCAATGCCCCAGGTACAGTGGAAGCGGCACAGTTGCGCGACCTGAATATTAAGTTGCGTGTCACGGAAGAGAAGAGTTCAAGTTAATTACCCATAGTTAACAACGGAGGTTTTTGATGGCAGGTCATAGTAAGTGGGCCAATATTAAACATCGCAAGGCGGCGCAGGATGCGAAGCGCGGGAAAGTATTCACCAAGCTTATTCGTGAGCTGGTGGTAGCGGCGAAAGCGGGAGGGCCAAGCCCCGATGATAATCCGCGACTCAGAGCGGCGGTAGACAAAGCTCTGGGTGCCAACATGAAGCGCGATACCTTGGACAAAGCTATAGCTCGGGGAGCTGGCGCTGACGACGGCGAAAATTATGACGAGATCACCTACGAAGGCTATGCCTCAGGTGGTGTTGCAGTACTAGTGGAATGCATGACCGATAATCGCAACCGCACCGCGGGTGATGTACGGCATGCTTTTGCCAAGCGTGGTGGCAACCTAGGTACTGACGGCTCGGTGGCTTATTTGTTTAATCGCATTGGGCAGATAAGTTATGAGCCCGGTGTCGACGAAGAAGTATTGATGGATGCTGCCCTAGAGGCTGGCGCTGAAGACGTTAAAACTCATGATGATGGCTCCGTCGATGTGGAGACCAGCTTCGAAGATTATTTAACCGTTAAAGATGCCCTTGTGGCTGCCGGTCTTGACCCTGTGCATGCAGAGATTACAATGCTGGCCGACATTACTGTTCCTATGGATAAAGAGGGGGCAGAGAAGCTGTTGGATATGATTGACGGCTTAGAAGATTTGGATGATGTGCAGAACGTGTATACCAATGCAGAGATTCCCGATGATGTAATGGAAGCCCTTAGCTGATAAGTTTATGCAAAGCCCTTAGCTAGGTGTATGGAAAGCCCTTAGCCAAGGAATAAGAAGGCCCTTAGCCAAGGAATAAAAAGCCCTTAGTAGGCCGTTACTGAATTACCAACACCCTAAACTCAAACGAGTAATCATTAAACGAGGTTATACCGATGAAAGTTATAAAGAAAACTAAAGACTACGTTGTTTACCAGAAGGCCAGTGGCCGTTACGCGGTAAAAGATTCAAACAAAAAATGGGTTAATGCAGACGAGAAGATTAAGATTCTGCTAGCCGAAGGACTTATTAAAGCTGTTATGCCTGCTGCTCCAGTCGTTGAAGAAGCGCCTGTTGAAGAAGTTGCGGCTGAAGCGGCTCCTGTTGCTGAAGAAGCAGCTCCTGCTGTAGTAGAAGAGACGGCTCCAGCTGTTGAAGAAGCTGCTCCAGTTGCCGAAGAAGCACCTGTTGTAGAAGAAGCTGCTCCAGTTGCTGAAGAAGCTCCTGCTGTAGAAGAAGCGGCTCCAGTTGCTGAAGAAGCGCCCGTAGTAGAAGAAGCGGCTCCAGTTGCTGAAGAAGCTCCCGTTGCTGAAGAAGCGGCTCCAGCTGCAGAAGAAGCGCCTGCGGCTAAAGAAGAGCCTAAAGCTAAGGCAGCACCTAAAGCCAAAGCAGCTCCTAAAGCTAAGGCAGCACCTAAAGCTAAAGCAGCGCCAAAAGCTAAAGCGGCACCAAAAGCAGAAGACTAAGATCGCAACCGCTTTTGCGGCTGTCTTTAATCTGTCTGTTACGAAAAGCCCTCTGAATACTCTTCAGGGGGCTTTTTTAATGGTTGACTGATCGCTGTGCGATTGCAACACTCTGCGACAACTTAAAGACAAGCATCTCCATGACTCGAATAATTGGCATTGACCCAGGTTCAAGGCGCACCGGCTACGGTGTGATTGATGTTGTGGGCAGCAAAATTACCTATGTCACCAGCGGTATCATCCGCTTGCCAGAAGAGTCTCTCGCCCGTCGTCTAGGTATTATCTTCGATGGTGTTACGCAGATTATTGGCGAGTATCAGCCCCAGCATATGGGCATAGAAGAAGTCTTTGTCGCCCATAATCCTGGCTCTGCCTTAAAACTGGGGCAGGCGAGGGGTGCTGCAATTGTTGCGGGGGTGAATGCCAAGTTGCCGGTCGGGGAATACTCTGCCCGAAGTGTTAAAAAGGCCGTGGTGGGTACCGGAGCGGCAGATAAAACTCAGGTACAGATGATGATAGTGCAGCTGCTAAAGCTGTCTGAGTCACCAGCAGAAGATGCGGCGGATGCCCTAGCAGTAGCCATATGTCATGCCCATAGTATGCGCACTAATGAAGCGCTGGCTGGCTCTGGTGTTAAAGGCTATGCTCGCGGCCGACTTAAATAGAACCCACAGACTAAATAAGGCAATCGACAGATTATGATTGGACGACTTCAAGGTACAGTGCTGCATAAGCAGGCCCCAGATTTACTACTGGACGTTCAGGGGGTGGGCTACGAGGTATTAGTTTCTCTGAGTACTTTTTTTGCCGTGCCCGCTGTTGGTGAGTCAGTTGTTTTGCATACCCATTTCGTCGTGCGCGAAGACGCCCAGTTGCTGTTTGGCTTTTCTGAGCTCGCAGAGCGGGCGCTATTTCGTCATCTCATTAAGGTCAATGGTGTGGGCCCCAAAATGGCTCTGGCCATTCTTTCTGGCATGTCCGCTTCTGAGTTTGCTCAGAGCGTCCTTAATAACGATGTCGCCACGCTGGTTAAACTGCCCGGTGTGGGTAAAAAGACAGCTGAGCGTCTAGTGATTGAGATGCGTGACAGAGTGGGTGATATTGATGCCACTAATGCTACAGGCGGTGCGGTATCCGCAAAGCCGCCAGGCATTGCCGAAGAGGCCGAGAGCGCATTGATTGCTCTGGGCTACAAACCTCAGGACGCCACCAAGATGGTCAGCAGGGCCATCAGCGATGATATCTCCAGTCCAGAACAGCTTATTAGAGCTGCGCTAAAAAGCATGGTATCCAAGTAGACGGCAAAAGCAGCTATTTACCTAGCTCAAGGGCTAGTCCCAGAGTAAAGCTAGTGAAAATTACAAGTCATCAAGGTATGCTTACAGGCAAATTTGAGATGGCGCCCAATGATAGAACCTGATCGACTTATTTCCGCAGATACTTCCGTTAGCGAAGAGCGTTTTGACCGCGCTCTGCGTCCGACTGCGCTCGCCGAATATGTGGGTCAGCCGGCAGTTAAAGAGCAGTTGCAGATATTTATTGAAGCGGCCCGCAAGCGTGGCGAACCTCTTGATCATACTTTGGTATTTGGCCCCCCAGGCTTAGGTAAAACCACCTTGGCCCATATTATTGCTAACGAAATGCAAGTAGACCTGAAAACCACCTCTGGACCCGTACTTGAGAAGGCCGGCGATTTGGCCGCCTTGCTCACCAATCTAGAGGCAGGGGATGTACTGTTTATTGATGAGATTCATCGTCTGAGCCCAGTGGTTGAAGAAATTCTCTACCCAGCCCTAGAAGATTATCAGCTAGATATTGTTATAGGAGAGGGCCCTGCAGCCCGTTCAATCAAGTTAGACCTGCCACCTTTTACCTTGGTCGGGGCGACCACCAGAGCTGGTCTACTGACCTCACCGCTGCGTGATCGCTTCGGTATTGTCCAGCGTCTTGAGTTTTACTCCGTTGAAGATCTCACCAGCATTGTGAAGCGCGCTGGAGATATTCTTGAAGTGCCCATAGACGATAGTGGCGCCCAAGAAATTGCCCGCCGTGCTCGGGGCACACCTCGGATAGCTAATAGGCTTCTGCGCCGTGTGCGTGACTATGCCGAAGTGAAAGGCGATGGCTCCGTAGACAAGGCAATTGCCGATGCTGCGTTGAATATGCTCAAAGTAGATGAGAGCGGCTTTGATCATTCAGATAGAAGACTGTTACTTACCCTGATGGAAAAATTTGACGGTGGCCCCGTCGGTGTCGACAGCCTCGCAGCAGCACTAAGCGAAGAGCGCGGCACCATTGAAGATGTTCTTGAGCCCTATCTGATTCAGCAGGGCTATTTAATGCGCACATCCAGGGGGCGCATGGCGACACGCATGGCCTACGAGCATTTTGGCCTCAAGAGCCCTAAGCGTATTCAAGACCAGCTGGATATTTTGGATGACTGATTTTGCCTTGCCGATTCGTGTCTATGTAGAGGATACCGACGCCGGTGGCATTGTGTTCTACGCCAACTACCTAAAATATATGGAACGGGCGCGCACCGAGCTAATGCGTAGTCTAGGCTATGACAAACCGGCACTGTTTGACGGCCTGCAATTTGTCGTCCGCGGTGTGGAACTGCTCTACCACAAACCGGCAGTACTTGATGACGAGATACTGGTGACGGCACGGTTTGAGAAAGTTTCCCGGGTCACGTTCACTATGAGCCAGCAAGTTTTTTGCGGTGACGAATTATTGGTTGAGGGCACTATTAAAGTGGCCTGCATCGATGTGCAAAACAAACGCCCCTGTGGCATACCAAAACCTATGTTTGAAACCTTAAAAAGCCACCTCGGCTAAATTGGAGTTTATCTGGTGAACGAAGAAAACATGTCGATACTCGCGCTCATGACCAATGCGAGTTTTTTAGTCCAGGCAGTGATGGGCATATTGTTTATTGCCTCGATCATGTCGTGGATAATGATTGTCCAGCGGGGCATATTTTTGAACGGCGCCCAGCGTAGCTTCCGTGAATTTGAAGATACTTTCTGGTCTGGCGTAGATCTCAATAAGCTCTATCAGGAGCTCACAGATAGGGCCTTGCAAAACGGCGCTATCGACGGCATCGAAAATGTCTTTCGTGCGGGCTTTCGGGAATTTAACCGCCTAGCTCAAACCGATAAAGCAGACCCAGACGCAGTGATGGAAGGCACGGATCGTGCAATGCGCGTGGCCCTAAGTCGCGAAGATGAAAAGCTTAGTGCCAATCTGCCATTTCTGGCAAGTGTGGCTTCGGTAAGCCCATATATAGGTCTATTTGGCACCGTGTGGGGCATCATGAATTCATTTCGTGGTCTTGCCATGGTGCAGCAGGCGACGCTGGCAACCGTTGCTCCAGGTATCTCTGAAGCACTGATCGCCACGGCCATGGGCCTATTTGCAGCGATTCCAGCGGTGATTGCCTACAATCGATATTCGGCTAAGGCTGAGGTCATTAACGCCAATTACGAGACCTTCTCTGAAGAGTTCTCGAGCATCCTGCATCGTCAGGTTCACGCCCGTTAATCTTGTTGGAGGCATAGGCTGTGAAGCATAAAAAACCGAAACGCAAACTGGTCGCTGAAATCAATGTGGTTCCCTATATTGATGTGACTCTGGTGTTGCTGGTGGTGTTTATGATTACCGCGCCGCTGCTTATGCAGGGCGTCAAGGTCGAGTTGCCAGATGCTAACTCAGCACCAATGGATACCAAAGACCAAGACCCTTTTATTGTGTCTATCAAGGCTGACCGTAGCTATTGGATCGACGTTAAGGGCAATAACAAAACCGAAACCCTGGCGGTCATTAAAGACCGCGTGGCCAAAGTGCTGCGCCAGAAGCCGGGAACCCCTATTTTAGTCTGGGGTGACAGTGCTGTTGAATATGGTGCTGTGGTTAACTTGATGAGCGAGCTACAGCTGGCAGGAGCGTCCTCAGTGGGTCTGGTGACAGAGCCCCCCAGCAAATAGTATGAGAAATGTTACCAGCTACTCAACCGGCGCACTGCTGAGCATTATTATCCATGTGGGGGTACTTGCCGCGCTGGTGATCAACTGGGAGTCAGACAGTAAAAAGGTCATTATTCAGCCCCAATATATTGAGGCCAAGTTGGTTCAGCTAGCACCCAAAAAAACGCCAGTGGTCAAAAAGCCTGCCAAGCCCAAAGTAGACAGAGCCAAGAAAAAACGCGAGCAGGATAAACGCCGGGCAGATCAAAAAAAGAGAGCGGATAAAAACAAAGCCGAGGCCAAACGTTTGGCAGAGTTAGAAGCTAAACTAAAAGCAAAGCAGGAAGCTAAACGCAAAGCAGATCAAGCCGAAGCCGAGCGTCAGCGTATCGAGACCGAATTTGCCGAAACATTGGCCCAAGAACAAGCTGATATCAGTGCCCAAGAAGACCAACAAGTGGCTAATAGCTTTATGCAGCTTATTCGCCAGCGACTATCCCAGAATTGGAGCCGGCCCCCCAGTGCTCGAAGGGATATGGAGACAATGATCGAGATAAGGCTGGTGCCAACAGGCCGCATCGTTGGTGTGAATGTGGTGAAGTCCAGCGGCGACCTAGCCTTTGATCGCTCAGTTGAACAGGCGGCATTTAAGGCCGAACAGTTTGAAGAGATAAAACAGCTAGACCCGCGACTATTTGAAAAATATTTTCGTGTTGTTAAAGTGGCGTTTAGTCCAGAAGATTTAAGGCTATAGAATTAATGGAGATATGGATTTGAGAAAGCTTTACGGAATACTGTCCCTGACATTTTTACTGGCACTGTCTAGCAGCAGCGCCTGGTCTGAGTTAGTTATTCGCGTGACTCAGGGCAACGACAAGCCAACCACCGTTGCCGTGTCGCCCATTGCTTTAAATGGGCTGCGTATCAAAGAGGATATAGGAGCCATTGTAGAGGCTGACCTTCAGCGCAGCGGGCTTTTCCGCACTACCCCAAGGCGAGATATGCTGGCCTTTCCCTCCAAAGCTTCCGATGTTTATTTTCGCGACTGGCGCATGTTGGGCAGCGAATATCTGGTGGTAGGCTCCATGAGAACAATCGCAGATGGCCGCTATGAGCTTGAGTTTAGCTTGTTAAATGTGACCGCCCAGAAGACCGAGTTTAAGCATGCCGTGCGGGGTAGGGTTAATGAGATGCGTGATCTGGCTCATCTGGTCAGTGACAAAGTCTATCAAGAAATTACAGGCATACGCGGCGCTTTTTCCACGCGTATTGCCTATGTCACCGCCAACCGAGATTCAGGGAAATTTGTCTACCGCCTTAATGTGGCAGATGCTGACGGCGCGAGAGAAAAACTCATGCTTGAGTCCTCAGAGCCTATTATGTCGCCGTCTTGGGCCCCTAATGGCAAAGAGCTTGCCTACGTGTCTTTCGAAACCGGCCGGCCGGCGATATTTAGACAAAACCTTGTTACCGCTAAGCGTCAGCAGCTAACAAATTATACGGGATTGAATGGAGCACCGGCTTGGTCGCCAGACGGAAAAAAACTAGCTTTAGTGCTGTCAAAAGACGGCAATCCAGAGATTTATATGCTGGAATTATCCACTTTTAAATTTACCCGTTTAACCCGTCATTTTGCCATTGATACCGAACCAACCTGGATGTCGGACGGAAATACCCTCTTATTTACCTCAGATCGAGGCGGAACACCCCAGATATACAAATTAAATGTTGCCACGAGGGCTACAGAACGCCTAACATTTAGGGGTAATTACAACGCACGTCCCAGCTTGGCTCCAGATGGCCGCACATTAGCTCTAGTTCATCGAGAGTCCTCAACGTTTCATATCGCGTCTTTTGACCTTAAAACCGGTCGAATGATTGAGCTGACAGAGACAAGATTAGATGAATCACCTACTGTTGCACCTAACGGCGCTATGGTAATGTACGCGACCAAGCAGGGAGATCGTGGTGTACTTGCGGCGGTTTCTTTAGATGTAGGGGTAAGATACGTACTTCCGGCAAAAAATGGTGATGTGCGGGAACCGGCATGGTCGCCGTTTCTGCAATAAGAGACTATTTTTTTTAGATAAATAACTCACAGGAGTTAATATGAAGACCTCGTTTAACAAGACTGGCTTAGCCACAATTTTATTTTCAATGGTACTTGTAGGCTGTAGTTCAGCACCAGTTGAAGAAACGTCCACCGATATTGAAGATACTTCAGTACAGACTGGACAGGTCGATACCTCAGGGATTGATGATAGTGCCATGGCTAGTTCAGCCGACACTGTATTCTATTTTGATTTTGACAAAGCTCTGCTTAAGCCAGAATCTCGCGCTGCTCTACTAGAGCACGCAGCTGCATTATCTAGCAACCCACGCAGTGTACGTCTCGAAGGCCATGCCGATGAGCGTGGTACTCGTGAATACAACATGGCACTGGGCGAGCGTCGCGCCAATGCTGTTAAAGAGTTCTTGGTATTACAGGGTGTTTCTGGCGGTTTGATCGAAGTTATCAGCTACGGCGAAGAGCGCGCAGCGTCTTTCGGTAGCAATGATAGTGCTTGGGGCTTGAATCGTCGCGTTGAATTGAAGTAAAGCCTAGAGGCCAGCAATGGTCTATAGTTGCTTCACAATGCACAGATGTTCGAATACGGCTGGGGTTAATACTGACTCTGGCCGTTTCTGTGTTTAGCCTGAACTGGGAAAGTGGTGAATTGCTATGAAATCTCCTCTCGCTGTATTGCTTACGTTGGCTTGTTTTTCTGTCACAGCGCTGGGGCAGAGCCTGACACCGGTTGTGGATTTAAATAGCCAATCTGATTCAGCTCAAAATATGGATTCAACCACTAACGTCGATGGTGCAGTTAATGCAGGTCAGGCAGCAGGGGACCGCTATTATCAGATGCAGGTACTACAACAAGAAGTACAGATGCTCAGAGGCATGGTTGAAGAATTAAACCATGAGCTGCAGCAGCTTAAACAGCGGCAGATGGATGACTATCTGGATATTGATCGCCGTCTAAGTGCGATTGTTTCTAGCGCGCAGGCTAATAGCGCGCCAGCTAATAATGCGCTAGCCAATAACGCGCCAGCCAATTCTAGGCCAGGCAGTAGTTCTGCTGCACTGGATGCCAAAAATTCTACAGACAGCAGTGGCTATAGCCTAAATCCGGCAGGATCCAACAATCCTAGTGCCGCCAAAGTCGCAGCTGGCCCCTCTGAACTAGCAGAGATGAAGGCCAACTACGAAAACGCGTCGAGCTTGCTGCTAAAGAAGCGAGATATCAATGGCGCGGCACTCGCCTTTAAGCAACATGTTGTTGACTATGCCTCCAGCCCCTATGTGGCAAACGCCTATTACTGGTTGGGTGAGATCTATTTATTGCAGGACCAGGCTGAGTTATCTCGCCAAGCATTTACATCGGTTATAGAGCAGTACCCCTTGCACAGCAAAGCAATGGATGCGCGTTTTAAGCTGGGCAAGCTCTACCACCAGCTAGGTGAAGATGCCCGTGCGCGGGAGCTGCTTGAAACCGCAGCGACCAGCAGCGGAGGCGTGGCTAAAAAGGCACTTGCCTACCTAAATAATAATTTTTAATCGCCAGCCAAATCCCGGTTAGCCAACCTCTGAATTGACTATGTCTGAATCATCGTTACGTATTACTGAAATCTTTCACTCGCTGCAAGGTGAGACCAGTACCACTGGCCTGCCTACGGTGTTTGTGCGCCTAACAGGTTGCCCACTGCGCTGTAGCTACTGCGATACTGCCTACGCCTTTGAGGGAGGCAGTAAAATGATGATCAGCGAGATTATGCAGACCGTGACAGACTTTGGTGCCCGCTATGTCACCGTGACTGGCGGCGAGCCTCTCGCGCAGCCTCAATGTTTAGAATTGTTGAAGGATCTTTGTGACGCTGGCTACAAAGTGTCTCTTGAAACAAGCGGCGCTATGCCTATTGATGACGTCGATAACAGAGTCGTCAAAATTGTCGATTTAAAAACTCCGGGTTCTGGTGAAGTCACCCGCAACCTGTATGAAAATATTCCACTGCTGCTGCCCCATGATGAGGTCAAATTCGTCATCTGCGATCGTCAGGATTATGACTGGAGCTGTATGAAAATGGACGAGCTTGGGCTCGCAGATCGTGCCGCAGAAATTTTGTTCTCGCCCAGTCAGGGAGAGTTAACACCAAAGCAGCTGGCGCAATGGATACTGCAAGATAAGCTCAATGTCAGAATGCAGATACAAACCCACAAATATATCTGGGGCGACCAGCCCGGTCACTAGGTCAAAACCATGTCAAAAAAAGCCGTTATTCTAGTCTCTGGTGGACTGGACTCAACCACCGTACTCTCGATGGCCCTAGCTCAGGGTTACGATTGCTATACCCTGAGTTTTGATTATGGCCAGCGCCATAGATCAGAACTCGACTCCGCCCAGCGTGTATCGGACTCTGCTGCGGTTGTAGAGCATAAAGTCGTCAAGCTAGACCTAGGCACTATTGGTGGTTCAGCACTCACCGACGCAGCGATTGATGTGCCAGAACACGAAACTACAGGTATCCCCGTCACCTATGTACCAGCACGCAACACCGTCTTTTTATCTATCGCTCTGGGCTGGGCTGAAGTGTTAGGTGCCAATGATATATTCCTAGGCGTTAATGCGGTGGATTACTCTGGTTATCCCGATTGCCGGCCAGACTATATCAGTGCTTTTGAATCCATGGCTAATCTGGCGACCAAAGCTGGTGTTGAAGGGCAGCGCTTAAGGATCCACGCACCACTGATGACTATGACCAAAGCCGATATTGTAGAGGCAGGTCTGGCTTTAGGGGTAGATTATAGCCAGACGGTTTCCTGCTATCAGGCAAGCCAAGAAGGCCTAGCATGTGGTAAATGTGATAGCTGCAGACTCCGATCTCAGGGCTTTATCGAAGCAGGAGTAAAAGACCCTACCAGATATCAAAATAAGGCTTGAATTTTGTCTTCTGGTCCGTATAGTACGCACCTCCTCTGAGGGCCGTTAGCTCAGTTGGTAGAGCAGTTGGCTTTTAACCAATTGGTCCCGCGTTCGAGTCGCGGACGGCCCACCATTTTTTAGTCATCCATCGATAGCAGTCACTAATAAAGTGCATTTATCTTCATTAAACGCTTATTCTGACGTAGGCACGAGATGAATCGACTTGTCGTAAACCCTCAAAAATTGACTGGTGCTGAAACCTGAAACGTCTAATTCGGCGCTTACGGTTCCGCCAGTATCGGTGGACCCTCGACGCTTCATATCGTACTGCGCAAACCAGTCCTCTTTAGGCATAATCTCTTCTTTAATTGCCATCTCTAAAAATCGCCTCCAAACAGATTGCCATCCTAGCGATGCCATTTTCTCGCCGCACGGCCTTTAGACAGCGATCTTGTCAATAACCTTCTAGTTCAGTTGAGATTCTCACTGGTGCTCGTTTGTCTCACTTAGTATAGATTCTGGGTACTGGAAATAGAGGAGATAATATGCCCAGTATTTTGATGGCCTGCTAACTGGTTAATGCATATTTGCATAATACTCTTGACGAAGGTAATGTTTATGAAAGGGTTGATGCATTATCTCTTGGAAATAAGCTAAAAGGGCTACGTTAATTAGCTGCCATAAAAAAGGTCTATATATGATTCGCTCACTAAGTCGTGGATTAGATATTCTCAGTTTCCTTAATCGCTTTAGTAGCGCAACCCCCGTCATTCTTGCAAAAGAGTTACGTGTGCCGAGAGCCACAGTACATCGTATTTTGGAGACCTTGGCTGACAAGGGCTACATCTACAAGCACCCATCGGATGGAGAATTTCGATTAACTCCAAAAGTCAGAATGCTTAGCTCTGGATATACAGATCAAGCAGTTATTGCTAACTTGGGTAGGCATTTAATGGAAGAGGTCACGGAGGTGTTATCTTGGCCAGTCTCTTTTGCTGCTATCTCGGGAGCTGACCTTATCATCCATGAAAATACTGATGCCTCTAGCCCATTGGCTGTTGAGAAGTTCAAAATAGGGTATCGCATGCCCATTTTGGAGTCAGCGTCAGGGATATGTATTTTGGCGTTCATGAGCGATGGTGAAAGAGATGCTATTTTAGATATGCTAGGAACATTTAATTACCATGGGGACCAGTTGATGCAACAATTGACAGAGGTAAGACTCTCAATTAAGAATGCATTCAAGATTGGTTATGCGACACACAGCCGGAAAAGAGCTCGCTTTGACATTTCAGCCATTGCCGTTCCGGTACAGATGGGGGATAAAGTTTATGGGGCGCTGACATTACGCTACCATAAGCCGGCAGTGAGCGAAAAGGACATAAATGATATAATTGTTCCCATGCTTAGTAAAACTGCAAGGGAATTTTCCTCTCTTTTAGATAAGCACCTTGAAAAGCAATCTTTGCAGTTGAATGATTCGATAGGATAAATCGAAGACCCCTTTTTGGGTAATGGTGCAGTTTTCAACCGGGGCCATGGGTTCTCAATAGTGGACCAATTTTATCAAGTAATGGATAAAAGACGACTGAGTGATACTATCTGGATATCCATTTAACTTCCAAAATAGCGGTATCGCCATGCTCGATAGAAGGCAATTCTTAACCACGGCAGGCCTAACTGCAATTTTAGGCCCATCACTGGCTCATGGGAACGATGAATCTAGCAACGCCTTGAAAGGCCATGGCGGGCCTGTGTTGCAGCAAGGGCATCTCTTTGACCTCGCTCGCGCATATCAGGTCATGGATGAAGAGAACCTAGACGCTTTGATAGTTACTCGACCAATTAATTTTTATCATTTTACGGGTTACCTTGACCATCTTGCCGTTCGTATGGATACACCGTGTTCCTTTGCTATTCTGAGTCGAGATGAAGACCTTCCATCATGCGTAATTATGAATCAGTTTATATATTACTATAGTGTTGCTGATAGTAATTTCCAATGGGACTCTACTGTCAACCTGTTTACTGGTTGGGGCGATAAATTAACTTCAGAGCCTGGGAAAAAAGAGTCAGTAGAACGGGATGTAATGCCTCCATTCTTTTTTAGCAGTAAAGACCCCAAGCTTGATCGAAAATTTGAGAAGGATCGCTTAAAAGCACTTAATAATATCTTAGATAATAATACTCCAAGTGGAAGTGCGCAGAGTGCGTTGGTAAAGGCAGTCAAAAATTTAAAGCTTGATAAGGCCATAATTGGTATCGATGATCCGGTTATCGAACGCATCATTAAATCAGCGAATCTCAGTGCGCGCATGATTGATGGTGATTATGCACTGCGTAGAATCCGCATGATTAAATCCCCTCGAGAGATAGAGCTTATGAGGTTAGCGGCGACAGTAAATGCAGAAGCCGCAGTAGCTGCTGCCGTCTCTTTGCGCTCCGGGGCAACCCTCCATGAGCTAAGGGCGTCGTTTTTCTCTCACTGCGGTTTGCGTGGAAACACTCCGTTGTTTATGCAAATTGACACTATTATGTCAGAAACTTACAACACCGAATTTAAGGATGGTTCGGGATTTGCAATTGATGCTGTAAGCCAGGGCTTCCATTACACAGGTGACTTTGGCCGCACCGTTTTTATTGGTGAACCAGTAAAAACTATGAGGCGCGCAACCGATGCGATAGCGGTTGGTTGGGATGCTGTGCGTCAAAAGTTAAAGCCGGGCATTCGTTACTCAGAGATAAAAGAAATTGGTAGGCGTGCCATAAAGGATGCCGGTTATGACCTTTCTGTTGCAGTAACTCCTCATAGCGTCGGGCTTTGCCACACAGACGAGCCAGGTCGGGATGGTTCTGGAGCCTACTGGCAGAAAGATGACTTAGTACTTCAGGAAAATATGATTATTAGCGTGGATATGCCTGTTCTGCATACAGGCATTGGCGGGTCTGCACATTTAGAGGATTTAACGTTAATCACCAAGGATGGTAGTGAGCCTATACATCCTGTCACAGATAGCATTATTATTGTTTGATGCTT
>CAJJAO010000004.1 GCA_905182265.1 gamma proteobacterium HTCC2207
ATTGGTTGATCATTGGGGGATGTGGAGGCTTAACCCCAAGAGGAAATCTTATGTCTATTGTCAGTATGCGCGATATGTTGCAGGCTGGTGTGCATTTCGGCCACCAAACCCGCTTCTGGAACCCCAAAATGAGCCAGTACATCTTCGGCTCACGTAACAAAGTTCATGTCATAAACCTTGAGCACACAGTGCCAGCCTTTAACGAAGCATTAGAAATTCTGCGTGTTGAAGCTGCCAAAGGTAATCAAATTCTTTTTGTTGGCACCAAGCGTGCTGCACAAAAAATTGTTAAAGAGCAAGCAGAGCGTTGTGGCATGCCTTATGTCAGCCACCGCTGGTTGGGCGGCATGCTTACTAACTACAAAACTATTCGTGCGTCTATCCGTCGTTTCCGTGAACTGGAAACTCAGGAAGCTGATGGTACTTTTGAGAAGCTGACCAAGAAAGAAGTCCTCATGCGCACGCGTATGAAGATTAAGCTTGAGAACAGCATCGGTGGTATCAAGGATATGAATGGTCTGCCTGATATTTTGTTTGTGGTTGACGTCGATCACGAGCGCATTGCTATTAACGAAGCTAACAAGCTGGGTATTCCAGTTGTTGGTATCGTTGACACCAACAGTAACCCTGATGGTGTTGACTACGTTATTCCTGGTAATGACGATTCGATCCGTGCCATTAAGCTGTATGCAGCATCTGTTGCTGATTCAGTTCTTGAGGGCAAGGCTCAGTCTGCAGTTGTTACTAGCAAGGACGAGTTTGTTGAAGAAGTAGCCGCAGAGGCAGCTCCGGCTGTTGAAGCTGCTCCTGCTGAGACCGTTGCTGCTAAAGAAGCTGCGCCAGCTCCAGTAGAGGCTGCTCCAGCTCCAGCAGAAGCTGCGCCTAAAGAAGCTGCGTCGGAGTAATTCCGGCTGGTCTTTTTATTCGGCCCAGCTTATTCGGCCCAGTTTATTCGGTTCGATTTAATAGGCCCAAGTTAATAGGCCCGATGTATTAGGGTAGCTAAGTAACAAGACAAAGGGGGGCACTGCCCCCTTTTCTCCAACTGATTAAATGTTTTAGAGAGGAATACAATGTCACAGGTAACAGCATCTTTAGTGAAAGAGCTGCGAGATCGCACTGGTCTAGGCATGATGGAATGTAAGAAGGCACTGGCTGAGTCTGGAGCTGATGTCGATAAGGCAATCGAAGAATTACGCAAGTCTAGTGGTATGAAAGCAGCCAAAAAAGCAGGCCGAACGGCAGCTGATGGTATCGTTATGTTTAAAACTGATGGTTCCTACGGCGTGCTTGTAGAAGTGAACAGTGAAACAGATTTTGCTGCTCGCGATGAAGGCTTCAAGGGCTTTGTTAGCTCAGTGCTAGACGCTAGCTTTACGGCTAAGCAGACAGATATTCCTACATTGATGGCTGGCGGCTTAGAAACAGCTCGCGAAGCATTGGTGCAGAAAATTGGCGAGAACATCTCTGCCCGTCGTGCTGGCGCTATTGATGCTCCAGTGGTTGGTGGCTATGTGCACAGTAACAATCGCATTGCGGTTATTGTTGGTCTTACCGGTGGCACTGAAGAGCTGGCGAAAGATGTGGCTATGCATATTGCAGCGGTAAACCCTGCAGTAGTGAACTCAGATCAAATGCCTGCTGACGTAATTGCGGCTGAGAAAGAGATTTATGCAGCCCAGGCTCGCGAGAGCGGTAAGCCAGAAGAGATTATTGAAAAGATGATCGGTGGCCGTGTCAGTAAGTTCTTGAAAGAGAGCAGCCTGATTGACCAGCCGTTTGTTAAAGACCCAGATGTTACAGTTGGCAAGTTAGTTGCTGCTGCTGGCGCTGAGGTTGTGTCTTTTGTCCGCTTTGAAGTGGGCGAAGGTATCGAAGTTGAAGATGTTGATTTTGCTGCAGAAGTAGCCGCTCAGGTTGCAGGTGCTAGCGAATAAATAGATAGGAGCAGATATGCCAACCGCCGGTAAAGAGAAAAAGTACAAACGTATCCTTCTCAAACTTAGTGGTGAAGAGCTTATGGGTGAAGAGGGCTTCGGGATTGATCCCAAGGTTCTCGATCGCATGGCGCTCGAAATCGGACAGCTTGTTGGTATAGGTGTACAGGTCGGTTTGGTTATCGGCGGTGGTAATCTGTTTCGTGGAGCCGCGCTAAATGCAGCTGGTATGGATCGAGTAACTGGCGACCATATGGGTATGCTGGCCACAGTGATGAATGCTCTGGCCATGCGTGACGCTCTGGAACGCACAAATATTTCCTCCCATGTTATGTCATCGATTCCGATGAGTGGTGTTGTTGAACACTATGATCGGCGTCGTGCTATCCGCTATATTAAAGACGGTGACGTCGTTATTTTTGCGGCTGGTACCGGCAACCCGTTTTTCACTACTGATTCTGCAGCCTGCCTGCGGGGTATCGAGATTGATGCCGATGTGGTTTTGAAAGCCACTAAGGTCGATGGCGTGTACTCGGCAGATCCAATGTTGGAACCTTCTGCTGAACTCTACACCCATTTAACCTATGATCAGGTACTGGACAAAAAACTCGGCGTGATGGACCTGACGGCCATATGTTTGTGTCGTGAGCACAATATGCCGCTCAGAGTTTTTCGCATGTCAAAACAGGGAGCTTTACTGAACCTAGTCGTTGGCGGTGCCGAGGGCACGCTAATCGAAGAGGGATAAGGGGTCGTTTGAAATGATTGAAGAGTTAAAGCAAGACGCAGAAGAACGCATGTCTAAGGCAATAGATGCCTTGGCCAGTGCCTTTAATAAAATTCGTACCGGTCGAGCACATCCCAGTATTCTGGATGGCCTGTCCGTTGACTACTACGGTGTTGATACACCTCTGAGTCAGGCGGCGTCCATTTCCATAGAAGACGCGCGCACATTGGCGGTTACCCCTTGGGAAAAAGCACTAGTCCCCGAGATTGAAAAAGCCATTATGAAGTCGGACCTGGGTTTAAACCCATCTACAGCTGGCACGGTTATTCGTGTGCCGCTCCCCGCATTGACTGAGGAGACTCGCAAGCATTACGGCAAACAGGCTAAGGCCGAAGCTGAGGGTGCCAGAGTTTCTATCCGCAACATTCGTCGGGATGTTATTTCAGATGTTAAAGATCTGCAAAAAGCTAAAGACATCAGCGAAGATGAGGAGCGTAAAGCTCAGGACGATGTGCAGAAGATCACAGATCGCTTTGTTGCAAAAGTTGAAGAGGCGCTTGCGGCTAAAGAAAAGGATTTGATGGAGATTTAATCTCCATATTCCTAAGGCCATGGCTGATTCTGTCTCCATAGTATCTACCCACCCGCTAAAGCACGTTGCGATCATCATGGATGGCAACAATCGCTGGGCTAAGCAACGTGGCCTAGGCGGTATTGCTGGCCATGAGGCTGGCGTTGAGCGTATCCGTGACACCCTTAAAGCGGCGAAGAGCCACAATATAGACACCGTAACTCTGTTTGCCTTTAGCAGTGAAAACTGGAAGCGTCCAGAGTTAGAAGTTCGCGGCTTAATGTCACTATTTTCCTCCTATCTTAAAAAAGAAGGCAAAGCCCTTCGCGACGACGGCGTGCGCCTTAAGGTTGTGGGCAGCCGCAGTCATTTTAGCGACCGGTTAAAACGTCTTATTCAAGATACAGAGACCATGACAGCCAATGGCAAGTTTACTCTCTATTTATGTGTTGATTACGGTGGCCGCTGGGATATTGCTCGCACGGCGCAATCGTTAGCGACTGAGGTTCAGCTGGGCCGAGTGAGACCTTCCGATATCAGCGAAGATATGTTTGCTAAGTATATGAAACAAGATGGCATCCCAGATCCGGATCTTTGTATTCGCACGGCGGGTGAACAGCGAATTAGTAACTTCTTGCTCTGGCAGATGGCTTACACAGAGTTGTATTTCGCCAATTGCTACTGGCCTGATTTTGATGCCAAGGCGTTGGAGTTAGCGGTTGCTGAGTACTACTCAAGACAGCGTCGCTTTGGTCTTCGTGATGGTAATGACACCAGCTTAGACAACAGCTCCGCTAGCAACTCTGATAGCAACTCTGATAGTGCTAACGGCCCCGATAACGACAAATCCTCTGCGCTGGATACAGGTGATACAGCCCATGCTTAAACAGCGGTTTTTTACGGCAGTGGTTATGGCTGCGGTGTTTCTCGGGCTTTTGTTTGGCCTGTCAGCAACGGGTTTCTCTCTGGTGATACTGCTGTTGGTCATGGTCGCTGGCTGGGAATGGGCTGGTCTAGCAAATATTAAATCGAAGGCAGGCAAGGCCGCTTATTTGGGCCTACTTTTGGCTACATTGGCGACCTATGGCTACTTTACCGGCTTAGGCTCTGCTTATGATGCAGAGATTGGAGTGCAGCTTAGCTTTTCGGCTATTGGGCTCTGGGCGGTTATCTTTCTTTGGATTCAGGGCTATCCTTCTAGCGCTATTTTCTGGTCGCCAAAGCCTATGTTGGCTCTGCTTGGGTTGATTCTGCTAGCCATGACATGGATCGCTGTGGTGACGATTTTACATGCTGAGTTTGGTCGTTGGTTGCTGCTGCTCGCAATTGTAATCGTTGTACTAGCCGATATTGGTGGCTATATCGCAGGCAAATTATTTGGTAAACATAAGCTGGCTCCTATTGTCAGCCCCGGTAAAACCTGGGAGGGTTTTGCCGGTGGTATGTTGTTGCAGTTAGTCCTTATATCTGGCCTGTTTTGGTTGTTGCCTGATGTTGGTATCCGAGATCTGGCAGTATTGATTATTCCTGTTGCCCTCTATTCAGTGATGGGCGATCTATTCGAAAGTATGCTCAAGCGTCATGCTGGAGTAAAAGACAGTAGCAATCTGCTGCCTGGTCACGGCGGGGTGCTCGATCGTATCGATGGCATCATGTCGGCCATGCCGTTATTTCTCGTTCTGCTATCGCAAACGCGTCCCTTTTAATCAATGCAATCCATCACAATACTTGGTGCAACGGGCTCGATTGGTGAAAGCACTCTAGACGTGATCGCCCGACATCCTGACAAGTATTCTGTCTTTGCCCTAACCGGCAACACACAAATTCAAAAACTCGCAACCCAGTGCCTACTCCATCGAGCCCAGTTTGCTATTGTAAATGATGCAGCTGCGGCGTCTCAGTTACGTGAGCTGCTGCTGGCTACTGGATGCAAAACTGAAGTGCTGCACGGTATTGAAGCCCTCTGTCAGGTATCTAGTGCAGTGCAGGTCGATACAGTTATGGCTGCTATTGTTGGCGCAGCTGGCCTGGTACCCACATTGGCTGCGGTAAAAGCCGGTAAGAAAATACTACTCGCCAATAAAGAGTCTTTAGTGATGGCTGGCGGGCTATTTATGCAGGCAGTTAAGGCCTCAGGCTCGGTGCTACTGCCTATTGATAGCGAGCACAATGCAATATTCCAATGTCTGCCCGCTAACTACGAGCAGGCAGCGTTATCTGGGGTGAGTAAGCTACTGCTGTCTGCCTCTGGTGGTCCATTTCGTGGCTGGTCTCTCGGACAGATGGCCGCTGTGACTCCAGACCAAGCCTGTGCACATCCCAACTGGAGCATGGGTCGCAAGATATCCGTTGACTCTGCATCCCTCATGAATAAAGGGCTTGAGCTAATCGAAGCCTGCTGGCTGTTTAATATGCACGCATCGCAGATCGAAGTAGTTGTGCATCCCCAGAGCGTGATTCACAGTCTGGTGCAGTATACCGATGGCTCTGTGCTCGCCCAGCTGGGTAACCCAGATATGCGCACACCCATTGCCCATGCACTGGCCTGGCCCGATCGTATTGAATCTGGCGTGGCAGATTTGAATCTCTTTGAGATTGCCCGGTTGGATTTTGAGCAGCCCGATATTAAGAGCTTTCCCTGTCTTCAGCTGGCCTTTGATGCCGCTGCCGCTGCGGGTGATGCTCCTGCTATTCTCAATGCCGCCAATGAAGTTGCTGTGCAGGCTTTTCTCGATGAACGCATTAGTTTTACTCAAATTGCCGAGGTGGTTGATAATACCCTCTCGGGCCTTGATTATAGTGAACCAGACGGCCTTGACGCAGTCCAAGAGTCCGACCTAAAAGCGCGTTACCATAGCGCTAATTATATTGCAGAGATTGAGTCCTAGTTTATGGAATTAGTGCAGACCATTTTTTACTTCTTTATTGCCCTAGGTGTGGTGGTTACCATCCATGAGTTCGGTCATTTTTGGGTGGCTCGTCGCTGTGGTATCAAAGTTGAACGATTCTCTATTGGTTTTGGCAAGCCGCTTTTAAAATGGCGAGATAAGCAGGGCACCGAGTTTGTTTTTGCCCTGTTGCCCTTGGGCGGCTATGTAAAGATGCTTGATGAGCGTGAGGGTAATGTCAGTGATGAGGACTTACCGTCATCCTTCAATCGAAAAACCGTGTGGCAGAGGATGGCAGTGGTTAGTGCCGGCCCCATGGCCAATTTTGTACTGGCGACCGCAGTGTTTTTTGTTATTTTTCTGGGTGGTGAGCAAGGCTTGGCGCCAGTTGTTGGTCAGACTAAGCTGGATTCTGTTGCCAGCCAGTCGGGTTTTGAGCCCGGTATGGAAATTATTGCGGTCAATGGCGTCCCGACCAATACTTGGTCATCTGTGTCTAGGCAGTTATTTGGGTTTATAGGGTCTAGCGGCGAAATTCCTTTTACCGTGCGCTACCAAGATTCCGATTTAAAATATGATTTGGCCGTGCCTGTCGAGAGCTGGCTGCGAGAAGTTGAAGACCCAATGCCAATGCGAGAGCTGGGTATTAGCCCACCCTTTGAGTTGGAAAGTTTGTCTCTTGCTGAGGTATTTGAAGACGGAGCTGGCTTCAAGGCTGGCCTGCAGGCGGGGGATAGGTTGGTAACCATCAATGGTCAGGCGATTACCAATGTTAATGAGTTTGTCGATACTGTTGCTGGCAGTACCGAAGCGGCAGTTTTTTTGGGTATTGAGAGAGCATCGCAGAATCTACTAATCGAAGTAACTCCCTTGCTCACTGATAGAGAGGGTGTACAGGTAGGGCAGTTGGGCGTGCAGCTGGCTTCTAGTGGCAAGTACCCGGAGGGTTTGATTCGCTCTGTGGATTACAGCGTTATTGGGGCACTGTTAAGAGGCGCAACCGAGACGGCAAATACCAGTATTTTTGTGGTCAAATCTATCGGCAAGCTGATTGTCGGAGACCTTTCGCCAAAGAACCTTAGCGGGCCAATTACCATCGCCAAAGTAGCCGGTGATAGCGGTAGGTCTGGAGGTGACAATTTTATTCGCTTTGTCGCTATTCTCAGTATAATGCTCGGCGTAATGAATCTATTGCCTGTTCCTGTGTTGGACGGCGGTCATCTCATGTATTACTTGATTGAGGTGATAAAAGGTTCTCCTGTTTCTGATCAAATTCAGATGGTGGGATATAAAGTAGGGTTTGCCATGTTGATGGGTCTGATGGTTGTGGCCACATACAACGATGTAGCGCGGGCGTTTTAACGCGTAAACACTAACTGACTAATTGGGTTCCATTATCTACATGAAGCAGCTTTTAACAGGTCTACTTTTTATATTATGTACTCTCTCGCCGTCGTTGCATGCAGAGGTTTTCCAAGTTGCTGATATCCGTATTGAGGGTTTGCAGCGTGTATCTGCAGGTACCGTATTTGCGGCTCTCCCGATCAGTGCCGGTGATTTGGTCGACGAACCCGCGATTCGTGAAGCCACAAGGTCACTTTTTCGCACAGGCTATTTCTCCGATGTAGTAATGGCACGTGAGAACAGTATTTTGGTCATTGGCTTGGCTGAAAGGCCAGCAGTTACCGAGATAAATCTAGAGGGTAACAAGGCCATTGAAACCGATCAGCTGCTTGATGCGCTGCGGGATAATGGCTTGGCTGAGGGCCAGATCTTCCGCCAGGTGATTCTTGAGGGCATGACTCAAGAACTACAGCGCCAATATGTTTCCCAGGGTCGCTACGGCGCCCTAGTTAAAACAGAAGTCAAAACACTGCCGCGCAATCGCGTTGCAGTCAATATCGATATTGAAGAGGGCGATGTCGCAAAAATTCGTCATATCAATATTGTTGGCAACACAGACTTTAGTGAATCAGAGCTGCTCGATACCTTTGAACAAAACACTACAGGTTGGTTGTCGTGGATTTCTAGCAACGATAAGTACAGCAGAGAAAAACTGTCCGGTGATTTAGAAACCCTTGAAACCTGGTATCTCGATCGCGGCTATCTAAAGTTTGCAGTGGACAGTACACAGGTATCCATTAGTCCGGATAAAGAGTCGGTCTTCATTACCATTAATATTGATGAAGGCGATGTGTACACCATTGGCGGTATAGAGCTGTCTGGTGAGTTAAAAATACCTGAGACTCAAGCGAGAGCATTGATTATTATGAAAGAAGGCATGACCTTCTCTCAGACATTAATGACGACTTCTAGCGAATACATTACCCGCCGTCTAGGTAACGAAGGCTATACCTTTGCCGAAGTGGCTGGTTATCCCGAAGTTGATGAAGAAGAAAAAACGGCAACCATTACGTTTGTAGTAACACCGGGCATGCGCGCCTATGTGCGTCGAGTAGAGTTTCGTGGCAATACTAAAACTGCCGATGATGTTCTACGCCGAGAAATGCGTCAGATGGAAGGTGGTTCTGCTAACAACATGCTAATTGAACATTCTAAAGTAATGCTTGAGCGCCTTGGCTTTTTCAAAGAAGTCACGGTTGAGAATGTTCCTGTCCCAGGCACCAATGATCAAATCGATGTGGTATACAGCGTGGAAGAACAGCCCTCAGGTTCCGTCGGTGCTAGTGTCGGTTACGCTCAGGGTACCGGACTTATTTTGGGTGCCAACCTCAGCGAGAATAACTTCTTAGGCACAGGCAAGCAGGTAGGCATAGGTGTCAATCGCAGCACCTATCAGAGCTCTTTGAACTTTAGCTATTCTGAGCCTTACTTTACGGTTGATGGCGTTAGCGTTGGTTATAACATCTATTCCAGAGAGACAGATTACGACCGTATTAACGTGGCGAGTTTCTCCACCAACACCTTTGGTGGTGGTGTTAACTGGAGCTACCCGATTTCTGATATTCAACGTATTGGCCTGGGTTTTGGCTACGAGAATTTGGACCTGAGAACAGGCTCTTTTGCGTCGAGAGAAATTAGCGATTTCGTGAGCGCCAATGGTGACAAGTTTGACGTGTTTAACTTCAACATTAACTGGGCAAAGTCGACCTTAAACCGCGGTGTCTTTGCAACTCGCGGTAACTCTCAGCGTGTCAGCCTTGACCTAGCACTTCCCGGTTCTGGTTTGGAATACTACAAGGTGAACTACAGCGCAGAATATCTGCGTGGCTTGGGTCGCTCATTAACATTAAAGGTAAGGGCAGATTTGGGCTATGGCGAGAGCTACGGTGCGACTACCGCGCTGCCTTTCTTTAAAAACTTCTATGGTGGCGGTTTTGGTTCTGTTCGTGGCTTTGAGCGAAACACTCTTGGGCCTCAGGATACCCCCTGTAATTTTGCCGATCCTCCCTGCACCACCGGATTTATCGATGACCCAGATCCGATTGGTGGCAATGTTAAAGTTGAGTTTGGTGCAGAGGTTATTTTCCCACTGCCATTCTTAAAAGATCAGCGCTCGGTACAGTCATCATTTTTCTTTGATGCGGGTAATATTTTCAACACTAAATGTGGTGAATCTCAGGCAAATTGTTTTAAGCCTGATGCAGGCGAGTTGCGTTATGCTGTCGGCGTGGGTGCAACATGGTTAAGTGGCTTTGGTCCTATCACGTTTAGTTTGGCCAAACCTCTTAATGCAAGTGACTTAGACGAAGCAGAAGTATTTCAGTTCTCGTTGGGTAATCAATTTTAATAATAGGTGGGAGAAGTATTGTGGGTAATGTAAAAGCTTTTGTTTTAGTCGTTTTGACAAGTCTGTCTGCAGCAACATCAGTGAATGCAGTCGCGGAGACTAAAATTGCTGTGATTGATATTAATTCGGCTATTTTTGCCTCAGAGCCTGCACGGGCACGCGTTAAGCAGGCCGTTGAAAGTGCCGATTTTGTTGCACTCAAAGCTAAGCTTGAAGGCTCGACTGCCGATTTCCAAGCACTGGCAAAAGAAGCAGAGTCTAAGCGCCTTACCTGGTCTCAGGAAGAAGCCGCAGCTCACCAGAAGAAAATGGAATATGTGAAGGCAGATGCTGAACTTGCTAACCGTAAGATCCAGGCAGAACAGCAGCAGTTACAGCAAAAAATTCAGCAAGAGTTTATGCCGCAACTACAAAAAGTGATTGGTGAAATTGTTAAAGAAGAAGGCATCACTGTTTTGCTGCGCCAAGAAGCCGTTATCATAGCTGCGTCAGAGAATAATCTGACTGCTAAGGTTATCGACCGTTTAAATAAATCTAGTAAATAGCACTGCTGCTAAATTAGTCGTTAGCAGAGCGCTGTCATGAATCACGATTATTCCCTGACCGAAATTGCCGAGTTTCTCAATGCTGAGTTGCGCGGTGATGGGTCGGTGCGGATAACGGGCCTGAATACATTACAGGATGCAGCGGCAGGGGATCTAGCCTTTTTGGCTAACCCTAAATATGCCAGTCAGCTGTCTGGGAGTAGTGCCGAGGCAGTGATGCTCAAAGCTGAGCAGGCTGAAGCTTTTGCTGGCAACTGCCTGATTTTAGACAACCCCTATCTTGGCTATGCAAAAATAACCGCTTGGTTCACAACGGTTTCTTGCGCTGTGGCCGGTATTCATTCCAGCGCTGTTGTTCACGACAGTGCTGAGGTTGAAGACGATGTTTATATAGGCCCCAATGTGGTGATTGATGCGGGCGTTAAAATCGCATCGGGCTGCTCAATATCGGCCAATAGTCATGTTGGATCTGGTTCGGTTCTGGGTCAGAATTGCCAGATAGCCAGTAATGTTTCTATATATCACGATGTGGTACTAGGTAGCGGAGTTACCGTTCATAGCGGTTCTGTGATTGGCGCTGATGGATTTGGTTTTGCACCAAAAGCTGAGGGTGGCTGGCAGAAGATTCACCAGATTGGTGGCGTCAGAATTGGTAACAATGTTGAGATAGGAGCCTGTACCACGATTGATCGAGGTGCTCTGGCTCATACGGTTATTGGCAATGGCGTTATTCTAGATAACCATGTGCAGATAGCCCATAACTGTGTTGTCGGTGACAACAGTGCTCTGGCCGCTTACTCTGGCCTTGCCGGTAGTGCCAATATAGGGCGTAATTGTATTCTGGGTGGCGATGCCTGTGTGGTTGGTCATGTCACGATCTGTGATAACGTCATGCTCACAGCAAGAACCTTAGTGACTAAAAATATTACCGAGCCAGGTTCGTATTCGTCCGGCAGCACGCCCATGATGAAAACGACAGATTGGCGCAAAAATTCGGTTCGTATCGGTCAGCTAAATGATATGGCCCACCGTCTCAAAAAAATTGAGAACGAAAAATAAAACAGACTGGGTAGTTGCCTATTGGGTTGCTGCGGCTAAAAGCCTAAGAAGCATAGGCTCGGTACGTTAGAAATTAGACGTTAATTGATGAGGCTTGAATTGGATTCTGTCATGAATGTAAATGAAATAATGGACTTGTTGCCACATCGTTATCCGTTTCTGTTGGTCGATAGGGTGACAGAAATAGTGCCAGGCGAAAGTATTGTCGCCTATAAAAATATCACTATTAACGAAGATGTCTTTAATGGCCATTTTCCCGGTGCGCCGATTTTTCCTGGAGTAATGATTGTCGAAGCCATGGCTCAGGTCTCTGGTCTTTTGGGCTTTGCTACTACCGGAGAAAAAGCCGACGACGGTAAGCTTTATCTATTCGCCGGTGTTGATAAGGTGCGTTTTAAACGTCCTGTAGTGCCAGGAGATAAGTTGGTATTAACCTCAGAGATTGATGCCGTAAAGCGCAACATTTGGCGCTTTAAAACCACGGCCACAGTCGATGGCAAGACCGCCTGCGAAGCGGTTCTACTCTGCGCCTATCAGGATAGAGATACCCTAGCATGATTGATCCTAGAGCCATTGTTGATCCCTCAGCTGTACTTGGCGAAAACGTCAGTATTGGCCCTTGGACGATTATTGGCGCGGACGTTGAAATTGGTGACGGCTGTGAAATCGCCTCCCATGTTGTGGTTAAAGGCCCGACAGTCATGGGCTGTAATAATAAGATTTATCAGTTCTCTACCATTGGTGATGACACCCCGGATTTGAAATATAACGGTGAGCCAACCAGATTAGTGATCGGCGATAACAACGTTATCCGTGAAGGTGTAACCATTCACCGTGGCACCGTTCAGGATAATAGTGAGACTCGTATAGGTAGTGATAACCTCTTAATGGCCTACGTGCATGTTGGTCATGACTGTGTGATTGGCAATCATGTCATCATGGTGAACAACTCAGCTATTTCTGGCCATGTCACTGTTGGTGACTGGACTATTTTGTCCGGGTATTCATTGGTACATCAGTTTGTCCATATTGGTCCCCATTGCTTTGTTGGCCCCGCCGCTTTTATCTACCATGATGTTCCTGCTTTTGTGACTGCTTTTGGTAGCCCAGCAGAGCCACGAACAATCAATAGAGAAGGTCTTAAGCGCAGAGGCTACAGCGTCGAACAGATCGCGCTGGCTAACAAGGCTTATAAGCTGCTTTATCGCCGCGGGCTTCAGCTAGAAGAGGCCTTAACTGCCATCGCAGAGCTGGGTGACGACGAGATAATTACCATGTTGCTTACCTCTCTTGAGAGCTCCAGCCGCGGTATCATCCGTTAATTCATGAATGCCCAACCGCAGGTCTTCGCGATGGTCGCTGGAGAAGCCTCAGGTGACATCCTGGGCGCTGATCTTATTCGCGCTCTAAAAAAACGTTTTCCCGACGCCATCTTTGAAGGTATCGGCGGGCCTAAGATGCAGGCTGAAGGCTTTCATTCGCTGTTTGAAATGGATCGTCTATCGGTGATGGGGTTTGTTGAGCCTCTCAAGCGTCTGCCAGAACTTCTGAAGATTCGCCGCAGTATTATCCAGCGTTATAAAAATAATAGCCCCGCGGCTTTTATAGGTATCGACGCACCTGATTTTAATACCACCATAGAACTTAAGCTTCGCATTGCCGGAGTAAAAACCGTTCATTATGTGAGTCCTTCGGTATGGGCTTGGCGACAGGGCCGAATCAAGAAAATTAAGCAGGCAGTGGATCTAATGCTCTGCCTGTTGCCCTTTGAGACTGAGTTTTACCAGCAGCATAATGTTGCGGTGCGCTTTGTGGGCCATCCTTTAGCGGGGCAGTTTCCCGAGCAACCGAATACTGCTCAGGCTCGCAAAAAGTTGGGTCTAGACCCCGAATTGCCTGTGCTCTGCATTATGCCTGGTAGCAGGTCCGGTGAGATTGAGTTGTTGGCTGAGTTGTTTCTTGAAACGGCGCGGGTACTAAGACAAAGTATTGGTGCCGACCTACAGCTGGTGATTCCTGCGGCTAATGGGGAACGCCACCGTCAACTTAGTCAGATTTTGGCGACTATGCCTGACCTCAAGGTGACCCTGTTGCAGCAAAACTCCCATTTAGCAATGGAGGCCGCAGACGTTGTGTTACTGGCTTCTGGAACCACGGCTCTTGAAGCAATGTTGCTCAAGAAGCCTATGGTCGTGAGCTACCGGTTAGGGGCGCTGACCTGGAGATTGGTGTCACCCTTTATCAAGACTCCCTATGCGTCAATACCCAACTTGCTCGCCAGTCGGATGTTGGTGCCAGAATTTATTCAAGCCGATGCAACTGTTGTGAACTTAGCAGCCGCGGTGATAGATGCATTTGAACCTGAGCGGCGTGAGGCCTTGGTGGCAGAGTTTGATGAGCTGCACCATCAGCTGGCTGTTGATTCTGGGGCTATTGCCGCAGAGGCCATCGCCGAGTTAGTCGAGTCATGAAAGAGCCTAAGCCAAAGAAAGCATTAAAAGTACTCAAGGCTATTAAGTCGATTAAGCCGATTAAGCCGCTCAAACCGTTCAAACCACCAGCTGGCATTAAGTTATTGGCTGGGGTAGATGAAGTAGGGCGTGGCCCACTAGCAGGAGATGTGGTCACAGCCGCAGTAATATTGCCCGCCAATCACCGCATTGAAGGTTTGGCCGACTCTAAGGCTCTTTCAGCGCGACAGAGAGAAAATCTCTATAAAGATATTGTTAGCCATGCTACCTGTTGGTGCATAGGCCGAGCCTCTGTGGAAGAAATCGATCGCTTTAATATCTTACAGGCCACATTAATGGCCATGCGTCGTGCGGTGATGGGCCTAAAAATTCAGCCGGATTATGTGGCTGTTGATGGCAACCGTTTGCCCCAGTGGGAATATCCTGGAGAAGCCGTTATTAAAGGTGATGGTCGTGTAGAGGTCATTAGTGCCGCCTCTATTTTAGCTAAGGTGGTTCGCGATGCTGAGATGCTGGCCATGGATAGTAAATACCCCGGTTATGGCTTTGATAGCAACAAGGGCTATGGCACAGCACAGCATCTCGAAGCACTGCAGCGTAAGGGCCCAACCCCGATTCATCGGCGTTCCTTTGCACCGGTCAGGGATGGCTTGCAGCTTGAGCAGGCACCACTGTTTTAGCACAGTATGATTTAACGAATTATTCGATCGTTTGAGCGTTTAAAATTCACTTAACGCTTGAGTTAAAGTCGCTCAGGCTTTACATTCAAAGCCATAAAAAATACCACATATTTCGGGGTGCACTGAGTGAATTACGCAGAGATCACAGGCTGGGGCAAATACGCACCACCGCTACTAATGACCAATGATGATATGGCTAAAATTGTTGATACCAGCGATGAGTGGATATTCTCACGCTCGGGTATCCGCCAGCGCCATTACAGTCATGTCTCCACCGGCGAGATGGGTTGGTTAGCTGCCGAGCGAGCATTGGCCGCTGCTGGTATCGATGCGACTGATATTGATTTGGTTATACTGGGTTCAACCACTCCGGAAGAAATTTGCCCTAACACTGCGAGCTTTATTAAGAACAAGCTAGGTGCCCACAAGGCAGCGGCGTTTGACTTAAACTCTGCCTGCACAAGCTGGTTATATGGTCTTAATGTCGCCACAGATATGATTAAGTCCGGGTCGATTAAAAAGGCTGTCGTGATCGGTTCCGAGCGCATTTCACTGGCCATGGACTGGAGCAAACGAGAGTCCTGTTTTTTGTTCGGCGATGGCGCTGGTGCCGTTGTTATTGAAGCCTCAGAGAATAAGTCTGGTTTATTGTCAGCTCATATGAGTTGTGTGCCAGATAGTCGTGAATGCCTGCGTCTACCGAGCTGGGGCATGACAACCAAACACCTTACTGGTGACATCCATGTTTCCCTAGATTTTGAGGGTATGGAAATTTTTAAGAGTGCGGTTAAGGGCATGTCCGATTCAATTGCCGAAGTTCTTGAAAGGGAAGGGCTTACGCCTGAGGATATAGACCTATTTATTCCTCACCAAGCCAATGTACGTATTATTCAGGCTCTGGCTAAACGTATTGATTTCCCCATGGAAAAAGTGGTGGTCTGTATTGATGAATACGCTAATACCAGTGCCGCTGCAATTCCGTTGGCACTCTGCGATGCATTGGCCGAAAAAAGAGTAAAGCCCGGCATGACCATTCTCACTGCATCATTTGGCGCAGGCTTGAGTTGTGGTGCAGGTATTATTCGCTGGGGCGATAGAGTCGAGCCAAAGCAGCTATCCGATGCAGAGATTGCACCTTACGATGGCACTGTCTTCGATCTGATGAAAGAGAGTTTTGCCTATTATGGCGTGGATGCTCAGCACTTGCTGTCTAAATGAAACCGTACCTTTTATAACAATGGCCTAGCAGTTTATCTAAATGACCCAACAGTTTGTTCACCTAAGGTTACATTCCGAATACTCCCTCGTTGATGGCATGGTGCGTATTAAACCGCTGGCCAAAAAGGTTGCGGAGATGGGCATGCCTGCGGTTGGGCTCACAGATTTTAATAATTTCTTTGGTCTGGTTAAGTTCTATAAAGCCGCTCAGGCAATGGGTGTTAAACCTATTCTTGGTGCCGATCTGTTATTGCTTGATGAGGATGGTGAAGGCAGCCCAACTCAGCTGGTGCTGTTGGTCGCAGATCAAATCGGCTATAAAAATCTCACTAAATTAGTCTCTCGAGCCTACCAAGAAGGGCAGCGCCTGGGTGTTCCAACCATTAAAAGATCCTGGTTGCCTGAGTATAGCGACGGCCTGATTGCCCTCTCTGGTGGTCGTGGTGGTGAGGTTGGTGTGGCACTGGTTTCCGGTAGAGAAGCCGATGCAGAACAACTTCTGCTTGAGTATATGCAGCTCTTTCCCAATCGCTTTTATTTGGAGTTACAGCGCACTGGCCGTGCCGATGAAGAAGACTATCTGCATGCTGCTGTTGGGCTGGCGAGTCGCTATAGCTGCCCGGTGGTCGCCACCAATGATGTACGGTTTCTTTCGGCTGATGAGTTTGAAGCCCACGAAGCTCGAGTCTGTATCCATGAAGGCCGAGCACTTGATGACCCCCGTCGTGAGCGCCGTTATTCAGACAATCAGTATTTGCGCAGTGCTGAAGAAATGGCCGAGTTGTTTTCTGACATTCCGGAAGCCTTACAAAATACCATAGAGATTGCCAAGCGCTGCACCTTAGAGATGCGCTTGGGCGAGTACTTTTTGCCCGACTACCCAATCCCCGATGGCCTGACTATTAATGAGTTCTTTATCAATGAGTCGGAGCAGGGCCTCGATCTGCGCCTGGCTAAATTATTTGACACTCAGGCCGCTGATTTTCCTGAGACCAAGCAGCGTTACACCGATCGTCTTAAGTTTGAGTTAGATATCATTATTCAGATGGGCTTTCCCGGCTATTTCCTGATCGTGATGGACTTTATTCGCTGGGCTAAAAATAACGATATTCCCGTCGGCCCTGGTCGCGGTTCTGGTGCAGGCTCTCTGGTGGCCTATGCGTTAAAAATTACTGATCTTGATCCCCTAGAATACGACCTGCTGTTTGAGCGTTTTTTGAACCCAGAGCGGGTTTCTATGCCCGATTTCGATATTGACTTCTGCATGGAGGGTCGCGATAAGGTGATCGCCTATGTGGCCGAGCAATACGGCCGTGACGCAGTGTCTCAGATCGTGACTTTCGGCACCATGGCAGCCAAGGCAGTAGTGCGAGATGTGGCTCGAGTGCAGGGCAAGTCCTATGGTCTTGCCGACAAACTCTCTAAGTTAATCCCCTTTGAAGTGGGCATGACTCTTGCGAAAGCGGTTGAACAAGAAGCAGAGCTAGAACAATTTCTCGCCCACGATGAAGAAGCCGCCGAGATTTGGAGCATGGCCCTGCAGCTTGAGGGTGTTTCTCGCAACTGCGGTAAGCACGCCGGTGGTGTGGTTATTGCCCCCACAGTAATTACCGACTTTTCGCCGATTTACTGCGACGATACCGGCGGCGGTATTGTTACCCAGTTTGACAAAAACGATGTTGAAGAAGCCGGTCTGGTTAAGTTTGATTTCTTGGGCCTGCGCACATTAACGATTATTGATTGGGCGGTGCGCATGATTAATCGCACCCGTGCCACCAATGGTGAAGAGCCGTTAGATATTGAGAAGTTGCCTCTAGACGACACCAAGACCTTTGAGATGATGCAGCGTGCAGAGACCACTGCCGTGTTCCAGCTCGAATCTCGAGGTATGAAAGAGCTGATTAAAAAGCTTGGCCCCGACCGCTTCGAAGATATCGTGGCGCTGGTAGCTCTGTTCCGTCCCGGCCCATTGCAGTCAGGCATGGTCGATGACTTTATCAATCGCAAAAAGGGTCGCGCGGAAGTCAGCTACCCTCATGTACGCTACCAGCATGAATGCCTAAAACCGGCCCTAGAGCCAACCTACGGCATTATTCTTTATCAGGAACAGGTCATGCAGATTGCCCAGGAAATGGGCGGCTATACCCTCGGTGGAGCGGATTTATTGCGCCGCGCCATGGGTAAGAAAAATGCTGATGAAATGGCCAAACAGCGGGAGCTGTTTACTCAGGGTGCATTGGGACGAGGGTTTGATTTAGATCTGGCTTCCAATATTTTTGACCTGATGGAAAAATTTGCCGGTTACGGCTTTAACAAATCTCACAGTGCTGCCTACGCGTTGGTGGCCTATCAGACCGGTTGGCTTAAAGCCCATTATCCCGCTGAATTTATGGCGGCGACGATTTCATCGGATATGGATAAGACTGACAAGGTCGTCACCTTTATTGACGAATGTCGTGCCATGAAGTTGGACCTGCAGCCCCCAGATGTTAACAGCGGCCAGTTCCATTTCAGTGTCGATGGACTGGGACGTATTATTTATGGCCTAGGTGCGATCAAAGGCTTGGGTGAAGGCCCTGTAGAAAATATTATTGCCGCCAGAACTACCGGTGGTCCCTTTAAGGATATCTTTGATTTCTGTGCACGGGTTGATGGCCGCAAGGTCAACAAGCGAGCATTGGAAGCCATGATCCGCAGTGGCGCTCTCGACGAAATTGGCCCTGAGGGCGAGATAGGATTCCGCCGCGCCGTGATGCTCGCTGGTATGGATAAAGCGGTTAAGTTGGCTGAGCAACATGCTCGTAATACTAGCAGCGGCATGGGGGATCTGTTTGGTGACTCTATCGCCGAGAGTGCGTCTGAGATCAATTACAGCAGCTATGATGGAGCGCGGTCACTCTCTGTGAGGGAACGGCTCAACGGCGAAAAAGAGACTCTGGGTCTTTACCTTACCGGCCATCCTATTGATGAATATGAAGAGGAGCTGCGCACCATGGTGCCCAGCCGAGTTGCGGACTTAAGACCAGGTAAAGATAGCTCGACGGTCGCTGGTATGGTTATCGGTATGCGCATTATGAAAAATAAGCGCGGCGATAGTTTTGCCTTTTTGACTATCGATGATAAAAGCGGTCGTATTGAACTCTCTGTTTGGGCAGAAAAATTTAATGCATACCGCGATATTTTGACCAAAGATGCATTACTGGTGGTTCAGGGTGCTGTCTCTGAAGATAGCTTTACCGGCGGCTTAAAAATGGTAGCCGAATCGATCCAGTCAATTTATGACGCTCGTTGCAGTAAGCTCAGTAGTCTGGAGCTCTGTATTCCAACGGATGCCAATGGTGAAGACTGGGTTGAGAGATTTCACGGCACCATCGGCGACTTCAAGGACGGTAACTGCCCGGTGACGGTGGAATACGCTGCCGCCAGTGCAGTGGGGCAGTTAAAGCTGGGCAAACAATGGTTAGTGCAGCCACGAGATGAATTAATTAGCCGCTTGCGGGAAGATTTTGGTAAAAATAGCGTCACCTTGCACTATCATTAGAGAAACAATCACTATGGCACTGGCAGTGGCGTGCAGAGATGTTAAAATGCGCGCCAGCCACCTCCAGGAATTTGCATACGATGAATTTAAACTATCTTTCTTTTGAACAGCCAATTGCCGAGCTGGAAGCAAAGATCGAAGAGCTGCATCTGGTCGGCAATGACAACGAGTTAAATATAGCTGAAGAGGTATCCAAGTTAAGGGATAAATCTCAAAAGCTAACCCAAAATATCTACGCCAAACTCACGCCATGGCAGGTTGTGCAGGTGGCGAGACATCCGCAGCGACCCTACAGCCTAGACTACATCAAACGTATCTTTACCGATTGGGAAGAGATGCATGGCGATCGCCATTTTGGTGATGATAGCGCTATTGTAGGCGGAGTTGCTCGCTTAAACGGCAAGCCGGTGATGGTGATTGGCGAAGAAAAGGGCCGTGGTGTCAGTGAAAAGGTTATGCGCAATTTTGGTATGCCTAAGGCCGAGGGCTATCGCAAAGCTTTACGCCTAATGGAAACTGCCGAACGCTTTAAGATGCCAGTCTTAACGCTTATAGATACGCCGGGAGCCTACCCTGGTATCGACTCAGAAGAACGTAATATCTCTGAGGCAATTGCCAGAAACTTGGCCGTTATGTCGAGATTAAAGACCCCCATTATTTGTACGGTTATAGGGGAGGGTAGTTCTGGTGGAGCCCTAGCGATTGGTGTTGGCGACAAGCTCAACATGCTGCAATACAGCACTTATTTCGTTATTTCCCCGGAAGGCTGTGCCAATATCATCTGGAAAACCAGTGATAAAGCACCTCAGGCGGCAGAAGCTATGGGTGTCACCTCAGATAACTTAGAAAAATTGGGTATTGTTGACGAGACAATTCCAGAGCCCATGGGTGGCGCGCATCGCGATATCGAAGCTATGAGCTCAACCCTAAAAGCGCGGCTTAGCGAGCAGTTAGATGAGCTTCAAGCAGTGCCCATTGAAGAGCTCCTAGAGCGCCGTTACCAGCGCCTTATGTCCTACGGCAGGCCTGACTAGCAGTAAGTTAACTTTCTTCCAGCAACGACATTGCGGCTAGAGCATCAGGGTCCTGAGACTTTATCTTATTGGCGATATGGTGCTGGAAGAAGTATCTAAAATCCTCACTTTTGTCTGCCGCATAGAGGCAGTCATCTCCAGGCAGGATTGGCGTGCTAACTACCTTTTTTTCATCGACCAACATAGCTTCCATGCTGCCATCACTAAGCAGTCGCCAGCTGATAATTTCTTTCAATGTAATACTGTGAAAACCGTCTGACGAAAGCACCGCATGGGTGCCGATAGCGTCAGGTACTTCCTGAATAATCTCGCACCCAGTGTCACACTGGTACTCGTAGTAGTCGGCGGCTGTTTCTAGCTCGACGACTTTATGTAGAGGCGCGGCAAAAAATAACTCATCGACGCCCTGATCGTAATAGCCCTGCCACTGGCCATTTAAGGGGTCGTTAATTTCGTCGCAAGAAACCAGTTCGTCGAGCCAGGGAACTAGGCCGACAACCTCTCCACTTAATCGTAAACCCCAGGCCAAGACCTTGACTGAAAATAGCTTTTCTGGGTTTTCGGAATTGCTATAAAGCATCTCAAGGCCATCGAGTTCAGGAGCGATGCGGATAAGTTTGTTGTTAGAAAGTTCAGAGAGAGGTCTACGTGTAAAGATATCAATCACGTTGTCCATCGGAGGATCAATCGCCGGTATGGGCATACATATATCTCCTTGAGGCAGTTGATAGTAAAACGACACTAACACTATATAAGGTACTCCAGAAACCTAGCAAGCACAACATTTTGTGTTTTAAGCTTAAACGCATAAAAAGTTTAAGGGGCCATTCCAAGTTAACCGAGTTAGTCTATTTTGCTGTAAAATCCCTCCTTTGTTTTTATAAGTATATTCAATAATTAGCCGCGGGGAGAATTTATTGGCCATTAGTTCAACAGCTCAGTTTTATTTTGCCTATGGTTCGAACATGAATCAGCTGCGTATGCAGGGCCGTGATATGCGGGTGGTCAGCCTGGTAGCTGGCTGGATTGATGGCTTTGGTTTGCGCTTTAACAAGCGGTCGAGGCGCGACGATAATTTGGCCTGTGCCAATATTGTTTTTGCCCGAAATGAACGTATTGAAGGTGTGCTTTACGAGCTGGAAACTCTGGCAGAGATTGCCAAACTTGACCCCCATGAGGGTGCCCCAAGGCGTTACAGTCGTGAAGTATTTTATGTTCAAACTAGCGGTGGGCCAAAACCCGCTTGGGTCTATGTGGCTAATCCAGCGGTGTTGGATAGCCAAATTCTGCCGGCGCGCTGGTATGTGGATCATTTACTTGCTGGTCGTGAGTTTTTGTCTGACGACTATTGGCAGGGGATTAATAGCACTGACTGTCTCCCCGACTCGGTTGAGTGGTCTTGAGCAAAATAATTACCGGAGGTGCTCTTCCCGCTGGCGGCGTCATAGCCGCTGGTGGCCCTGATCTGTCAGCTATTATCGACCTTTTTGAGCAGCAATTTTTGAGCACCTACAATACCCGATTGATTGGCGGTGCTGATGAGCCTGTTTATCTCCCTGCTAATGGCGAGTTTGCATACCATCGTCTATTCTTTCGAGAAGACTATGTGTCTAGCGCTCTTCATGAAACAGCTCACTGGTGTATTGCCGGCTTAGAGCGGCTCAAAAAAGAAGACTTTGGCTACTGGTACAACCCAGACGGTCGCAGCCCGGAACAGCAAGCGATGTTTGAGGCTGCTGAAGTGAAACCCCAGGCGCTTGAATGGATATTTTCTATTGCCTGTGGGCAAGATTTTCGGCTCAGCGTTGACAACCTTAATGGTGACAGCTGTGCCGCTAGTGCAAACTTTTCTCGGGCGGTCTCTGAGCAAGCGCTAGACTGGTGTCAGCTGGGTCGATTACCAAGCAGGGCTGCCATGTTTATTGATGTGTTAATTAAGGTATTTAGCAGGCCTGATGTTTTGGATGCTAGGCATTATCGTGATCGCGACTTAGCACCTTAAGCCATTAAGCCCCAAAGCCCCAAAGCCATTGAGCCATTGAGCCATTAACTTACTAAAAGCCCATAAATTAGACAGTATTCTATGCAAGCATTTTTGATTGACGCCTCAATTTATATTTTCCGCAGCTATTTTACATTGCCAGATAATTGGCATGCTCAGGATTCTAAGCACCCGACCCATGCAGTGTATGGGTTTACGGGGTTTTTATTAGAGATTCTGCGACAGAAGCAGCCCGATTATCTGTTCTGTGCCTTTGACGAAAGTCTGGGCTCTGGGTTTCGGCACCAGCTGTGCCCTGACTATAAAGCCAACCGCGAGCTGCCAGACGAAGCCCTGGCATTTCAGCTCAATGCCTGTCGACAGCTTTGTCGTGTGCTTGGTATCAGTGAAATGGCCTCTACCATGTTTGAGGCAGATGATCTGATTGGTGGCGTTGCCAGTAAAGTGAGGCAGGCCAGTGGCCAACCTGTGATTGTGAGTCGAGATAAAGATTTAACACAGCTTATTCAGGGTAACGACCTGTATTGGGACTTTGGTAAATCCCAGCCTAAAAATCAGACTGAACTTGAGATTCAGCTAGAGTTGGGCTGTGGGCAGATGGCGGATTATTTGGCCCTGATGGGTGACAGTAGCGACAATATTGCAGGGGTACCCGGGGTGGGTGCCAAGACAGCAAGGCAATTGTTGTCCCATTTTCCCTCTGTAGATGCCATTATGGAGCATCTAGACCAGCTGCAGGATTTGCCTATCCGTGGGGCTAAAAAGCTAGCAGACAAGCTTGATACTCATCGCGATCAGCTATTCCTTTCACGCCAGCTGACTCAAATTGTCACCGATATTGATGAAGCGCCGACATTGGAAGGCATCGCTTGGCAGGGCATCTACCAAGATGCCTTTGAAATTTTTTGCGAAGAAATGGGTTTTGGCTCTGCCTTCGCCGGTAGAGCTAAAGTTCTGAAGCAGCGAGAGATGTTCGCTCCGTCTAGTCAGTAATCATAAAAAGAGTAACAAAAAGAGTGCCCAAACTGAATATAGTCGCCGATCAAAATATGCCCCTAGTGCAAGAGCTCTTTGCTGAATATGGCAATGTTCGGCTGTTGCCTGGTCGTGATATCAGTGCTGCTGATTTGCAGGACGCTGATGTTCTGTTAGTGCGGTCGGTGACCCAGGTCAACCAGCAGCTATTGGCTGGCAGCCCGGTTAAATTTGTGGGCTCGGCTACCATAGGCACCGATCATATTGATCTAGGCTATCTTGAGCAGTCGGACATTCAATTTTCCCATGCGCCAGGCTGCAATGCCGAGGCGGTGGTGCAATACGATCTATCGGTGATGTGTCGGCTTATGCCCGATTGGCAAGAAAAAAAGGTAGGTATTGTTGGCTGCGGCAATGTTGGCGGCAGACTTTATAAGCGACTGCAAGATCTTGGTGTTAGCTGTGCGGTGTACGATCCGTTTTTGTCTAGGGCAGATATTCCCGACCTTGGTGAGTTAGAGGCTGTATTGGACTGCGATATTATTTGCCTGCACACGCCGATCACTGCAGAGGGTGAATACCCGACGCACCATCTCTTGGATATGGACCGATTGCGGTTAATAAAACCAGATGCATTGCTGATTAATGCGGGCCGTGGTGCTGTGATCGACAATAGGGCCCTTTTAGAGTTATTTCGAGGGGGTTCTACTCTTCAGGTTGCACTGGATGTCTGGGAGACTGAACCTCACATAGACGTCGATCTGATGAGTTTTGTGGCTATGGCTACGCCTCACATTGCTGGATATAGCCTTGAGGGCAAGGTTAATGGCACTGGAATGGTATTTGATGCGTTCCGAGTTTGGGCTGATTTGGTGGTTACAGAAAAGTTGCAAGTGGCAGATCCGATGGCATCGATGGCATCAAGGGATGAGAGTAGCTTACTGCTGGAGCCTGAGTCTCTTAACGAGGCGATACTGGATTGTTACGACGTGGCTATGGATGATGAGCGGATGCGGGATGTTATACGAGCCTGTGAGTCTGCTGGCTTAGAGAAGGCAGAGCGCGCATTAGCCTTCGATAGACTGCGAAAAGAGTATCCTGTAAGGCGCGAGTTTAGCCATTATCGAGTTGATTTAAGTGTCGAGGGCCTTGCCCAGTACCTAAGCTTGGGTTTCGTCATCGCCTAATTCATCACAGGCATCTTGGACCATCTCTTCAGTGATCGGAATTTCTGCACCTTGGTCGTCGATAATTGCGCCGCCGTTAAAATCGGGTTCGGCTGTTGGTGACTCGGTTAGCTTATGTGCCTGCACCGCATCCTCTTTTTCCTTGGTCATAGTCATAATTACCTTCAATGTTTAAGCGCGTATGCGCGCTAAGAAATTGGAAAATCTTTCGATAGATTCTGTGATTTGATCTTGATCGGGAAGGAATACAATCCGGAAGTGCTGTTTGCTATCCAAGTTAAAAGCTGAGCCCTGAACAATCAAGATACGTTCTTCTTTGAGTAAATTCAGCACCATCTCTTCATCGTCGGCAATGGGATAAATTGCCGGGTCGAGCTTGGGGAAAAGATACATAGCTGATTTCGGTTTCACGCAGCTAACGCCAGGAATAGCGGTGATAAGGCCATGAGCCAGATCTCGTTGGGCCAGTAAACGGCCTCCGGGTAAGATCAAGTCATCAATACTCTGCCGCCCACCCAGCGCTGTTTGCACTGCAAGCATGGCAGGGGCATTGGCGCAGAGTCGCATAGAGGCGAGCATTTCGAGCCCTTCTATATAGCTCGTCGCTCTCTGCTTGGTACCCGTAATCAGCATCCACCCAGAGCGAAAGCCCGCTAGGCGATAGGTCTTAGATAGGCCATTAAAGGTTAGACACAGGCAATTCTGAACTAGGCTGGCGAGCGGAATATGCACGGCATCGTCATAGACAATACGGTCATAAATTTCATCGGCAAATACCACTAAATTATGCTGCTCTGCTAGAGCGACAATCTGCTGCAACGTCTCTTTTGAATACACAGCCCCCGTTGGATTGTTAGGGTTAATAATAACGATACCCTTGGTATTAGGAGTAATCTTTGCTTCGATATCGGCAATATTCGGTTGCCAATCGTCTTGTTCATCACAGCGGTAATGTACTGGTGTGCCGCCACCCATAGAGACAGCTGCGGTCCAGAGAGGGTAGTCAGGGGAGGGGATCAGAATCTCATCACTAGGGTTCAGCAGTGCCTGCATGGCCATCACGATAAGCTCGCTGACGCCGTTGCCCATAATCACATCTTCTATGTTTATGTCGTCGATACCTTGCTGCTGATAGCGCTGCATGACCGCTTTTCGCGCCGAGAAAAGGCCCTTGCTGTGGCAGTAGCCTTGGGCTTCTCGTAGGTTTTGAATGACGTCGTGAATAATCTCATCGGGCGCGTCAAAGCCAAAGGCGCCGGGATTGCCGATGTTTAGTTTGATGATTTTTTGCCCTTGATCCTCTAGCCAGTTGGCATGATCAAGCACGGGACCGCGGATGTCATAGCAAACGCCTGAGAGCTTGTGGGATTTGAGTAATTCAGTCATTATTCGTATTCGCATAAACAAGGAGGTTTTCAGATGACCATTGTAGCCAAAATCCCAACACTTTTGGATCAACTTGAAAAAATAGTGATTATCCTCGGTAGTGTAATTATTATAGTATTTCCGTTAAATATTTTTGGTTACCGATTTGAGTTGTTACCGATAATATTAGCGGCCCCATTTTTATATAGTATTGTCGGCTCTATCAGCTTTATTGGATTAGCGGGCATGCTGGTTACTGTCGTAGGTCTCTTTGTAAATCGCCCAATTTCAGCAGGTTTAGTCCTGACGGTAACTCTGTCCATAACTCCATTGGCGTTGATTATAAATTTGCTTGGGGCTGGTTGGTTTGATACATCGGGAACCAATGATGCTAGTACCGATGTCATAAACCCTCCTACCTATTACTATGCGCAGGACCTTCGTTCCCCCGACCAAAATAGTCTTGAGGCTCAAACTGCTCGTTATCTATCTGGGATGGTTGAGCCTATGGCTAATATTTCGTCTCTTAGGATGGGTGTGGGCCGATTGGAGGCCTTCCGCGTGGCTCGTTATCTAGTCGAGCTGGAAGGTTGGTGGGTAAGTAAGTCTGATTTACACGGCGGTCGTATTGAGGCAGTGTCGACAACCTTATTGTTAGGGTTTGAAGCTGATATTGTTATTAGGATTAATGCTATTCCCGCTGCGGATCAAGGTAGTATTCTTGATATGCGATCGTCCGGGAGAGACATTATTGAAGACTATGGGGCAAATGCGGCTCGAATTGAGGATTTTTTGATCAAATTTCAAGCGCTTTTGATAAAACAGCAAAACCGCTTAAATTTAAAGCCGGTAAGGGTTGACACTGTACCTGCTGCTACTTAGAATGCGCGCCTCCTAGCCAGTCACGTCCCGTTCGTCTAGAGGCCTAGGACACCGCCCTTTCACGGCGGTAACAGGGGTTCGACTCCCCTACGGGACGCCAATTTACAAGACGCCATTGACGGCATCTGCGGGAATAGCTCAGTTGGTAGAGCGGTACCTTGCCAAGGTACAGGTCGCCGGTTCGAACCCGGTTTCCCGCTCCATATTAAAAAACGTAAAACTCCGGTTTTGCGTTTTTTTTTGCCTAAATTTTATTTACATTATTTTATTAGGGGTTTGAAGATAGGCTCGTCATAGATGTAAGTTTTAAGAATTCCTCTTGTTATTGTTACTGTTACTGAATCAGTGGCTAATGATAAGACAAGAGGGGGAGAGCTAGCGGGCCCGCAAGGGTCCGCTTTTTTTTGCCTTGCTTTTTTTACACGCTGTCTTTTGAACATTGCGGGTAATCTAAACGCTGTCTTTTGAACATTGCGGGATATTTAAAGGCTGTCTTTTAAAGATTGCGGGATATCTAAACGCTGTCTTTTAGATATTGCAGGCTTTTTGAGCTAATTCTGGTTTGGGTTAGGCGTTAGTCTAGCTCGAAGAAGGTTTTGATCGAGTCCTGCTGCGCTAGTGCGTCCTGGTACCCTAAGTCGATAAGTTTACGGCAGAAGCCTGGTTCAAAGAGCAGGTAGCTGGCGGCACTGGTGCCTCCTCCCTGAGCTGTGGCACCGGTGAGCTTTAGGAATAGTTTGAGAGACCTAGGCAGCTCATGGATATGTTCTTGGGCAATCTGATCGATTGACTGGCTGGGGGAAATCGACAGCACGTCAATGGGGTTCATGTCAGTCATGCCGTTATTGGCTCGCAGTGACTCTGGTAATACCTCCGCTAGCCGATTAATGGCACGCAGTGTTTCTAGGTCGCTTTCAACTGAGTCAATAAAGGCGCTGTTAAACATATGCCCGACGATTTGCGCGATCGACGGTGAGTGGTCTGCAGCTGGCTGAGGGGGCTTGATAGTGGCATTGTCACTTACGCCAATAATTAATAATTGCTTTGCGCCCATGTGCAAGGCCGGGCTAATGGGTTTTAGTTGGCGAACTGCTCCGTCTCCAAAATAGCCTCCATCCAGTTTCACCGCCGGAAATAAACTGGGAATCGCGGTGCTAGCCATGAGGTGGTCGATTGTAATGGCGGTTTTTTCTCCTCGACGTCGAGCCCTGGTCCAGGGGTCGATCTGCTCATGGCCCTGGAAAAAAGTGACTGACTGCCCTGAGGCGTAGCTCATAGCACTGATGGCTATTGCCTCGAGTTCACCATTACCGATGGCTGTATCCAAGTAATCGAACTTCACATAGTTCTCAAGCAGCTGTCGCAGGGGAGTATTGTCGAGTAGGGAAATTGGCCGACCTATGCCATAGCCACTGTGCAGAAACGAGGCCATCACATGAAACGCATTAGCGGCGACTCCAAAGAAGTCGGTACGGTACACGTCGGGAGCACGCAGATTATGCCAAATACCTTCGAGTTTTTTGGTGCGCAGGCGAAATGGCCCAGCGCGACCAGCAATAGATAGCGCATTAATAGCGCCAGCACTGGTGCCGCAAATAATCGGGAAGGGGTTGTAGACAGAGCGGGGCAAAATTGATGCGATGCCTTTAAGCACACCGACCTGATAGGCTGCTCTGGCACCACCACCGGTTAAAACTAGTCCTCTACTCATTATGCTGCGATTCCTTTTTAGACTGCTTAAATAGTTTTATCATTGCCAATTATAAAGTGCGTGTTACAAAAGTATTGGTTAGAAAGCACCGGTTAGAAAGCACCGATTAAAATGTACCAATTAAAATGTACCAATTAAAAAGCACCTACTAATAAAGCACCTACTAAAGAGCACCTATTAATAAAGCACCTACTAAAGAGCACCGATCAAAAAATCCCCAGCGCCAACCCTGCCGCCATCCCCAATCCAAATTCTTCCGCCTGCCCCAGATGATCGGCCTTAACTTCCCCGTTCACAATAAGCGGCTCACTCACTAGGCGCAGGGGGTAGCCCTTGGCAATTCGCTTGATATCGCGAACGGCTCCGGTACCGTCGTTATCTGCGCTGATGAAAATTCCATAGGGCAAATTAAGTTTGTAAGGCTCGGCAGGGTAATAGGTGCGGTCAAAGAAATCTTTTAGCCCGCCACTCATAGTGCCAAAATTCTCTGGGGTGCCAAGCAGAAGTCCATCCGCCCAGCGCAGTGCCTCTAAATCTGTATCAAAGGCCCTTTGTAATCTACTTTGAACATCTGCTTCCTGAGCACAGCCTCTCAGGACAGCATTGGCTAGCTGCTCTGTATTGCCAGATTGGCTGTGATAAATAATTAGCAGGTTCTTCATTAGATTGTGGATGCCGTTGTGGGTGGAAATATACTTTTGCCTACACTGAACGCTGATCGTCTTACCGCGACTTTACCAGTCTGGATGCGATCTGCAAGCAGGGACCTATTATGGTTTTTCTTTTGGCGTTTAGTGTGGGTATTTTTTCGGTGGCTGGTTGGCCAGAATTGCCTATTCAAGAGCACTATCTTGGTGCCGTAGCACTGTTTTCCGCTTTAATTGTTTATCCGCTTTGGGTCTGTAGATCCCATTACCTAGCAAAATGGGGCAAGCTGTTTGTCTGCATACTGTGGGGCAGCTGTTGGGGCTTGGTATGCGCCCATAAGACTTTGGCCCTGCAGTTGCCAGAGGATTTGGGTCGGCAGGATTTTTTGGTTACCGGCAGTATTGTGGGTTTGGTTGAAACCAGTGTCCGCCACAGTCGATTTCGCTTTGATGTGGACAGTGCAACCAGTCTTAGTGAGCCGGGCCGGCTCGTGAATCTCAAATTACTGCAACTCGGCTGGTACAGCAGCCAGCACCAGAGAGCAGCATTGAAGCCTGGTCAGCATTGGCAATTTGTGGTGCGCCTTAAAGCGCCCAGAGGCCTGCTCAACTCCGGTACCTTTGACTACCAGCGATGGCTGATCCAGCAGGGGGTTTCTGCTACGGGCTACCTGCGCCCTAGTAATCAAAATAAGCTAGTCGCGACTGCTGGTCACAGTCACTGGTGCAGGGCTCGCGATGCGATAAGCCTCTGGAGGCATCGAATTGCCAGTGCAATCAATGGGGCGCCTTTGTCAGACAGGGGCAAGGCCATTATAGCGGCGCTGACTATAGGTGATAAAAGTGGGATCGCGGGCTCGTGGGACCGTTTAGTGCGACTGGGAATCGTGCACCTAATGATTGTGTCAGGTCTGCATATTGGACTGGTTGCGGGGCTTGGGTTTTTCTTAGGTAGTGGTTTTACTCGTGTTTTAGTTCTGGTGGCAGGAAGGTCGGGTAGTCCCAGCGGACTGCACCATGTTGCTAGATGGCTGCCACCTATTATTGGGTTAGTGGCAGCTGCTCTGTATAGCCTGTTAGCTGGATTTTCTCTGCCGACCCAAAGGGCGTTAATTGCTGTACTGGTCGTTATGATTGCCAAGCTTTCATTTCGCAGGGTGAGGCCTTTTGCCTGTGTTGTCTGGGCTATTTTGTTGATTGCTGTCACCCAGCCTCTGGCTGTTTTGAGTAGCGGCTTTTGGCTTTCATTTGTTGCGGTTGTTGTTTTAATTGGCTGGTTTTATCCTTGGCAGTCTAGCCGCCGTTTGATTATTCCCCTGCAAGCAGCTGGGGCACAGCTAACCTTGACTGCGGGTCTTGTGGTGCCAAGTGTTTTACTTGTGGGCCAAGCTTCGTGGTTAGCGCCTATGGTCAATCTGGTGGCTGTGCCCTGGGTTTCTCTAATCACAGTGCCCCTCAGTTTACTGGGCAGTTTAGTGCTCTTTATTTTGCCCCAGTTAGCTAAATGGCTGTGGATACTTGCCGATTACTCTATATCTGGCCTCTGGTTTGTTCTTGATTTAATCCCCACAACTGCGGGTCTTATTAGCTCACCCGCGCCTTTGTCCCCGGCACTGGCTGTTGCGGGACTTATAGCCGCTGTCGGTTGGTTACTGCCTCGAGGTATCGGCGGTAAGTTACTCTGCTCTTTGCCTCTGATGACCTATTTAGTGGCCCCGGTGGTGACTAATTCTCTGCGGGTAACATTGTTGGATGTAGGGCAGGGCTTGAGTGCTGTGGTGGAGGCTCATGATCGGGTGTTGGTTTATGACGCTGGACCTGCCTACGGCGATAAATTCAATGCAGGAGCAGGCATCATTGTGCCGTACCTAAGAAGCCGAGGGCGGTCGAGGATTAACAGGCTCATTATTAGCCACGAGGATGGTGACCATGCCGGCGGGCTCCAGGGGCTGCTTGGCTCTATGCCCGTATCACGATTGATGGTTGGGCCAGGCTTGGCAGACTATGTAGGCAATCCAGATAGTGCGAACTATCTCGAGATGGACCGCAAGGTCTGCGCTGCGGGTCAGGCCTGGTCTTGGTCTTCAAAAGCGGGGGGTACTGTTTACTTTAAGATACTAGCGCCAGCTTCTGCGCCTGGCCTCAGCGGCAACAGCAGCAGTAATAACAGTGGCAATAATAGCTCCTGTGTGTTGCAAATCCGCTGGCAGAATCTAGTAATATTGCTGCCCGGTGATATTGAACAAGAGGCTGAGAGAGAACTACTAGCGGCAGGGGCGCTACCCAAGGTGAGCTTGCTGGTGGCTCCCCATCATGGCAGTAAGACGTCATCTATTGCGGCGTTTGTCGCCCAAGTTGAGCCAGCAGATGTGGTTTTTTCTACCGGTTATAAGCACCAGTTTGGGCACCCTCATGCTGATGTAGTGAGTCGTTACAGAGCGGTTGGCAGCAGATTATGGAATACAGCAGAGCAGGGTGGGCTATCCTTTATATGGACTGGGTCTGGGACTTTTTTAGCGAAGGCTAATGGCTCGTCTAAAGCGCAGCTTAAAGTTGAGTCTGCAAGGCAGGACGGGCGCCAGTATTGGTGGCGTTCGACAAGTGTGTATCAGGGAGGGATTATGGTAGAGTCCGCTCTGATTGGTGGGCATTGATAAGGATTTACTGTGTATCAAATATTTCTCTCTGGCGGCTGGTTGATGTGGCCGATTTTACTCTGTTCAATTATGGTGGTGGCAATCTCGATCGAGCGTTTTTTGACGCTGAGGTCAGAGCGGATTGTTCCCACTGGACAGTTAGCAGGCGTATGGACTCAGCTGTTGAGCAAAGAGCTGGACAATTCTGAGCAGCTTGCCAAATTAAGGGATTCTTCGCCATTAGGTTATATTCTGGCGGCTGGTATCAGTAACGCTGGCCATGGCCGCGATGTGATGAAAGACAGTATCGAAGAGTCGGCTGGGCAGGTGGTTCATTCCCTTGAGCGTTTTCTAGCGATTCTGGGCAGTATTTCTAACACTGCACCACTGCTGGGGTTGCTGGGTACCGTTCTGGGCATGATTCAAGTTTTCGCCGATATCATGCTCTACGGCACTGGGGATGCGTCCCAGCTAGCCGGCGGTATTTCTCAGGCTTTGATAACCACAGCAGCGGGATTGACTGTGGCCATTCCGGCAATGCTCTTACACCGTTATTTTGAACGTCATGTGGAGTCTTTGGTCGTGTCTTTGGAAGGCCAAGCAATTAAATTGGTCGATGCTATGCACAGCGATCTCTACCAGCCTTCCTGACATGAAATTTCGCCGCAAGCCCAAGTTCGACAACGGTATTAATTTGACGCCACTGATTGATGTGGTGTTTTTATTGCTGATCTTTTTTATGGTAACCACCACATTTACCAAGCACACGAGCCTTGTGATTAACCTTCCTGAAGCCAGCGGCGAACCTGCTCCAGAGCAGGTTGAACCTTTGGATTTACTGGTCAGCCGTGAGGGCAATTACAGCCTCAACGGACAAAATTTGATAAATCGAGATATTATGACCATTATGGCGGCGTTAAAGGATGCGTCGGGAGGGGATGTCAGCAAGCCATTGAGCATTACTGCCGATGCCAATGCGACCCACCAGTCGGTCATTACTGCCATGGATGCGGCGAGCCGTTTAGGTTTTAACAATCTTAATATCGCAACCCAGCAACCTCTAGAGCAATAGTTTTATGACTCAAAATTCACCGTCGAGTGGTGCCAAGACTTACCAGCGTTTACTAGGGTATGTCAGCCGCTACTGGCTGGCCTTTGTTGTTAGTATCTGTGGTTTGGTTCTGCATTCAGCGGCCGAAGTGGCTTTTGTTGATCTGCTCGGTTACATCACCGATACCGTTGGCTCTATTACTGGCTCATCCGCCACTGAATCTAGCCTACCGTCCACAGGGTTAACCGCCTATTTTGCCGATGCCCTATTTGGCGATTCCATTGCCGACAAGCGCTGGATGGTGATTCCTTTATTTTTGATTCTGGTCAGCCTTTTTCGTGGTATCGGTTATCTGATTGGCAGCTATGGCCTAGCTTATGTTTCAAACTATCTCGTCCATGCTCTACGTATTGATATTTTGGACAAGTACCTCAAATTACCCTTTGGTTTCTTTGATCGCTCTATGGCGGGTCACCTAGTGTCCGTGGTGACATTTAATGTTCAGCAGGTCACTGAAGCTGGTACCAAGGCGCTAAAAACACTGCTCCAGCAGGGTAGTTTGGTTATTGGTCTCATGAGTTACCTGTTTTATGTAAACTGGAAACTCACCTTGTTTTTTATTGCCATCATGCCTTTGATTGCCGTCTTAGTAGCCTTGGTCAGCAAGCGTTTTCGACTTATTAGTACCAGAATCCAATCGGCCATGGGCGATGTTACCCACGTCACTCAAGAAGTTGTTAATGGTTACCAAGAAGTGCGTATGTTTGGTGCAGAGAGTGCCGAGCGACTGCGTATGGAAGTAGCTAGCCACAGCAACCGACGTCAAAATATGAAGATGGCACTGACCGAGGGCATAAGTAATCCCTTAGTGATGCTGATTGTGTCCCTGGCCTTTGGTGCGATTACGGGGTTTATGCTTAACCCTGCGATTTTACAGACCATGACCACTGGTAGCTTTATCACCTTTTTAGTGGCCTCTGGCATGCTCATTAAGCCGATTCGCCAGCTGACTGAGGTCAATAGCTCCATTCAAAAAGGTATTGCCGCAGCCGCGTCTATATTTGAGATTATTGATTCGAAGTCTGAGCTGGACAATGGGTCTATCGAGAAGGACTCGGTGCAGGGCAAGTTTGAGTTTAGCAATATCAATTTTGCCTACGAAAACACTGACCGTGCGGTGCTCAAGAATATTAATTTTACCGTTAACCCGGGAGAGACCATTGCACTGGTGGGTTCGTCCGGTAGTGGTAAGACCTCCTTAGTTGGATTAATCCCTAGATTCTACAATCATGCTGAAGGCAGTATCTTGCTGGACGGAGTGGACGTTAACGATTATTCCCTGACCAATCTGCGCCATCACATTGCTATCGTCAGCCAAAATGTGACGCTTTTTAATGACAGTATTTTCAACAATATTGCCTATGGTGAATTAGCCGATGCTAGTGCCGCAAAGGTGCAGGCAGCGGCTAAAGTAGCTCATGCCCATGATTTTATTGAGCAGCTACCTAAGAGCTACGCCACCGAAATTGGCGATGATGGGGTGATGTTATCTGGGGGGCAGCGGCAGCGTATTGCTATTGCTCGGGCGGTCTTGAAAGATGCGCCAATTCTTATTTTGGATGAGGCTACCAGTGCCTTGGATACAGATTCTGAACGGCATATTCAGGCGGCACTCGAGACGTTAATGAAAGATCGTACTACCTTTGTCATAGCCCATCGGCTGAGTACTGTGGAGAAAGCCGATCGAATACTAGTAATGGAAGAGGGTGAAATTATTGAGCATGGCAGTCACGCTGACTTGCTGGCTAAGGGTGGCCGATATGCCCAGCTACATAAAAACCAGTTTGCTGAAGTCGGGGTTAAGTAAAATTGTCTAGCGCTGAGCGCTCTGTTCCTGAAGCTTTGCCGGTTTCTCTCCAACAACGACTGGCCAGAGCTTGGTATGCGGATAGCTGGTGGCTTAAATCTCTACTGCCTTTTAGCTGGTTATTTAATTTATTGGCTCGGTGGCGACGTGCGCGCCTGCAGACTAGGTATCAGGGCGCGGCCTTTGCAGTACCAGTGATTATTGTCGGTAATATTTCTGTGGGTGGCAGTGGCAAAACTCCTTTGATTGTAGCGTTGGCAAAGGCTCTCGCTGAGCGAGGTATTAAGGTGGGCGTTGTCAGTCGGGGCTATGGTGGACATGCGAACCATTATCCATTGGACGTAACCCCAGAGACCAATGTAGAAGCTAGTGGTGATGAGCCATTGTTAATCGCCCTTGAGCTAGCTCATCTGCAGTGCCCGGTGGTTGTAGCGCCGGATCGAGTTGCGGCAGTGACCAAACTTTTAGCTGACCACGAGGTTGATCTGGTGCTCAGTGATGACGGACTTCAGCACTACCGTTTGCACCGAGATGTAGAGATTGCACTGATTGATGGATCCCGTGGACTTGGCAATGGCCGCACGCTTCCGGCGGGTCCGTTGCGAGAGTCTCCGGAGCGGCTCAGGGAAGTGGATTTTGTAGTCGTTAACGGGGCTTTTAGTTTAGGTTCTGGGCCTTCTACGACAGCTACGGGGGCGTCTATTCTAGCTACGGGGCCGTCTACTCTAGCTAATATCAAACCTGATACTCATATACACTTGCAGCCCAGTGTATTTCGCCACCTAGGCTCTAATACGAGCATTGTCGCGAAAGACTGGGCCGAAGCAAAGTCAGTTCATGCCGTCGCTGCTATAGGCAATCCTGAGCGTTTTAGAACCACTCTAGAATCCCTAGGTTTAGCGGTTACCCTGCATGGAAAAGATGACCATCAGGCTCTAGTGCCAGGTGACCTAATTTTTGACGATGAGCAGCCGGTGATTATTACGGCTAAAGACGCCGTTAAACTTAATGGTACCCCGCGGGATAATCTCTGGGTATTAGAGGTAGAGATCGCTTTAGAAAGTGATTTTATAGACCAGCTTATTGGCAGCGCTGGCTTAACCGAGCGCGCCGAGCAAACAACTACAGGAAGTTGAAATGCAATTTATTGTCGTTATACCGGCTCGTTATGCGTCGACTAGGCTTCCTGGTAAGCCTCTGCGAGATATTGCCGGTTTGCCAATGATCCAGCGGGTCTGGCAGCAAGCCTGTAAAAGTGGCGCAGCCAGAGTGGTTATAGCAACCGACGACAGCCGCATTGAGGCTGCCGCTTTAGCCTTCGGTGCAGAAGTTTGTATGACCAGAGCAGACCATGTGTCAGGCACCGATCGTCTGCAAGAAGTGGCGCAGCAGCTGGGCTTGGATAGCAGCCAGATAGTGGTTAATGTGCAGGGTGATGAGCCATTGATTCCACCTCGCGTGATTGACCAGGTGGCCTCAAATCTAGCCGCTAATGAGCAGGCTGGCGTTGCGACCCTATGCGAGCCAATAGAGTCTGTAGAAGATTTCTGCAATCCTAATGTGGTCAAGGTGGTGACAGACGTGCAGGGGTTGGCCAGATATTTCAGCCGAGCACCCATTCCATGGCCCCGAGACCATTTTCAAGAGAGCCAGAATTCTATGCCTGACCTCGATCTCGCGCGACGACACATTGGTATATATGCCTATCGAGTGGCTGAATTGACGCGCTTTGTTAGCTGGGCTGTGGCGCCTATAGAGCGTTCTGAATCTCTAGAACAGTTGCGCTTTATCTGGAATTCTGTGGGTATTCATATTGCCGATGCCATTGAGCCTGTGCCGGGGGGCATTGATACTGAGCAGGATTTAGAAAGCGCCATTAAAATTATTAAAAGCTTATAAATCAATATTTTATAAGATTTATATAGAAATTAGATTAAGTTTATTTCGGTTGAACTATGCGTAAAATATCAGTGTTATTTGTGTGCCTTGGCAATATCTGTCGATCGCCAACAGCCCATGCAGTCTTTCAGGCCATGGTTGACGCCAAGGGCTTAAGTGAGCAGATTTTGGTGGACTCGGCTGGTACCGGCGACTGGCATCTTGGCCACGCGCCCGATAAGCGTACCAGCGAAGTTGCAGCAGAGCGGGGCTACGATATGGGTAACCTGCGCGCCCGCTTGGTTACGCCCGCAGATTTTGGTGAATATGATTATATTCTTGGTATGGACCATGAAAACCTGTGCGACCTCGAGGTGATGCGTACTGCCGGCTATGAAGGAGAACTCGGGTTGTTCCTAGACTATTCGGTCAAACCAGAGCTTAGCAACCACGATGTGGTGCCAGACCCCTATTATGGTGGGGACAATGGCTTCGCCCTGGTGCTAGACCTTGTAGAAGATGCTTCGGCTGGGCTACTAAGCCATGTTGTGGAACGCCTGTGAGCGCAGTACCCCATCTAGAAATAATCCCTCAGTTTAGCCTGCAAGGTCTAAACACCCTTGCATTGCCAGGTCATGCGGAGTTTTTTTGTTCTGTCACTGATCAGGTTGAGGTGCAGCAAGCGCTCGATTATGCGCGACAAAATAGTTTACCGGTTACGGCACTTGGCGGTGGTAGCAACATGGTTTTGGCGGGGGATATTGCCGGTCTAGTTATCCATCTAGAGAGCACAGGTATCTACTGTGAGGAGCTCGATGATGATCTGGTGCATGTTACTTTTGCGGCAGGTGAAAACTGGCATCAGGCGGTTATTTACTGCCTCGACCAGGGTTGGTATGGCCTTGAAAATCTCTCCCTAATTCCCGGCAATATGGGTGCGGCACCGATTCAGAATATTGGTGCCTATGGTGTTGAGCTCTGCGACTTGTTTGTCTCATTAGAAGCTGTAGAGATCAGTACCGGCCGGTTGGTGGTGATTAATAAGGCGGACTGTGAATTTGGTTACCGGGACAGTATTTTCAAGCAAGCCTATGAGAACCAGTATTTGATTACTCAGGTCACGCTGGCACTCTCTCGGGTACCTAAGGTGAATATCCACTACCCAGCATTGGCCGCCGCACTTGCTGATCAGAGGCTTGATCAGATGGCCAAGGACGCTCTGCCAACACCCGAAATGGTCAGCGCTGCGGTCTGTAGCGTCCGCCGAAGCAAGTTGCCAGATCCGGCTCAAATACCCAATGCAGGTAGTTTTTTTAAAAACCCAGTGGTTAGGTTGGAGCTGCTGCAAAAATTGTTAGAGTCGAACCCTGGGATGCCTCACTTTATCCAATCGCTCTCTAATCAAACGAATTCTAATCAAACGAACTCTAATCAACCGCATTCTAATCAACCGCATTCTAATCAAACGCCTCCTAATCGAGAGCATTCTAGTCAAAGTTTGGCCAGCGCAAAAATACCCGCCGCCTGGTTAATTGATCAGTGCGGGTTTCGTGGTCTCCGCTCGGGAAATGTTGCTGTCCACGAACACCAAGCATTGGTGCTAGTGAATTTTGGTGGCACTGGCACGGAGTTACTTGGCTTGGCGGCTGAGATTCAGGCCAAGGTGCAGGCGCGATTCTCGATTGCATTAGAGATTGAACCGCGAGTTTATGGCAGCGCGACGAGTTAATGTTATAACCCTATGGACTTATTCGACCGTCAGGTAATACCTCTTTCTCTAGGGCCTAATAAGGCTGCAGGAGAGAGCGTGGGCAAGGGCGAAATTGTGTTTTGGCCAAACTGGTTGTCCACTAAAGAGGCCGATGAGCTTTTTAAAACCGCCATCGAACAGACCCCCTGGCGCCAAGACAACATTAAAATTGCTGGTAAAACCATCCCATTACCGCGCCTACAAAATTGGTTCGGTGACCCACAGACCAGCTATACTTACTCCGGTATTCGCCTGCAAGCACAGAGCTTTCCGGATTGGATGGACAGTTTGCGTAGCTCGGTAGAGCAGCAGACCGAGCAGTTATTTAATCGTGCGCTAGTGAATTATTATCGGCAGGGTCGCGACAGCGTTGACTGGCATGCCGATGACGAGCCAGAGCTCGGGCCGGCACCGGTTATTGCCTCTGTGAGCTTAGGGGCCGAGCGTGTATTCCAGCTGCGTAATAACCACAGCAAGGAGCGCCTGTCTCTGAGCTTGCCTCATGGTTCACTATTACTCATGGGCCCAGGTATTCAAGCTCATTGGCAACACAGGCTGGCAAAGGTGCCCAGCATGCAAGAATCTAGAGTGAATTTCACGTTTAGGTATATGGAGACAGACCATTGATCACAGGGAGTTATTTTGAAATTATCTAAGTTTGGCGAAAAATTTGCGGCAACCACGGGCATCGTAGAGTTGATGGACGACCTAGGTACCGCGCTTAACGAAAATCCAGATATGATTTTTATGGGTGGTGGTAATCCTGGGCGCATACCCGAAGCCGAGGCTATCTTTAAACGCCGATTAGAGACTGTGCTTGCCGACCCACAACAGTTGCACAGTTTAATGGGCATCTATCAATCTCCCCAGGGAGACAAAGTATTTCGCGGTCAGATTGCAGGCTTGCTCAAAAAAGAGTTTGGTTGGAATCTGTCCGAGCGCAATATCGCCATATCTAACGGTAGCCAGTCAGCGTTTTTTATTCTTTACAATATGTTGGCGGGCAAGATGCCAGATGGCAGCAACCGCGCCATCCATTTGCCATTGGCGCCGGAATATATTGGTTACGGGGATATCGGCTTACAAGAAAACTTCTTTACCGCAACCAAGCCAGAAATCGAATTGCTCGACGACAACCAATTTAAATATCACGTGGATTTTTCCCGTCTTGATGTCAGCGAACAATCAACGGCAGCTCTCTGTGTGTCTCGGCCGACAAACCCGACGGGCAATGTACTCACCGATGATGAAATTGAACATTTAGATCAGATTGCTCAGGCCGCCGATATTCCCTTTATTATTGACGGGGCCTACGGTCTACCTTTCCCTGGAATACTGTTTAATGATGCCAAGCCCCATTGGAATGAGAATACGATTCTGGTGCTCAGTCTCTCTAAACTGGGGTTGCCCGGAGTGCGTACCGGTATCATTGTGGCGCGGGAAGACATTGTGCAGGCGTACACCAATGCCAATACTGTGGTTAGCCTAGCCTGCGGTAATCTTGGGCCGGCGATTGCTCGTGAGCTGTTTAGCACCGGAGAAATTCTAACTCTGGGTAACAACACAGTACGTCCCTTTTATCAGCAGAGAGCGGAGCGTGCAGTCAGTTTATTTAGAACTGCTCTAGGGGATTTGCCTTACCGTATTCACAAGCCCGAGGGTGCGATATTTCTGTGGCTCTGGTTTGATGGCTTGCCCATTACTAGCCAAGAGCTCTATGAGCGACTCAAAGCCCGTGGTGTTTTAATTGTACCTGGGCATAACTTTTTCCCTGGCATGACATCAGACTGGCGCCATCAGCAGGAATGTATTCGTGTGTCCTATGCAGGAGAGGGAAAAACCGTAGAGCAGGGCATTGAGATTATTGGCCAAGAGGTTGCCGCCGCTTACGAGCAGGCGAGCCAACCGGTTTAACAAACGCTGCCATGACCATAGAGAGATTTCATAGAGTCGCCGAAGTACTAAGTAAGCGTCAGCCAGATCTCACTGTGGTCAGCGACTCTGTGCACAAAGGCCAAAATCTCTCCGCCATTGTGCGCACCTGTGATGCTGTGGGGGTTATGGCCGTTCACTCAGCACTTGATGCCGCTACCTTTCGCGCTCATACGGGTACCACAATGGGCACACATAAATGGGTTGAGACCCATGTGTATCGAGATGTATCCGAGCCCTTAAAGTACCTGTCTGGCAATGGCTATCAGGTAATTGCCGCAGACACATCTGGGGAATCTGTCGACTATCGAGAAATTGATTACTGCCGCCCGACAGCTCTCTTGCTAGGCGCCGAAAAGTACGGGATCAGTGATGCAGCTGAGCCTTTTATCAATACTAGAATCACCGTGCCCATGCTGGGTATGGTTGAGTCATTTAATGTCAGTGTGGCCTGCGCAATTATTTTGGCAGAAGCGCGGCGGCAGAGAGAGGAGGCTGGGCTGTATGATCAGCGCCGGCTGCCCGATGACCAGTACCATAAAATGCTTTTTGAATGGACTCAGCCGCTGCTCGCCAGATACTGCCAGAAACATCAGCTGCCGTATCCGGCACTGAACCATGAAGGCGATGTTACTGACCCAAGCTGGCGAGAGACCCATCAGGTGTAGGTTTTTTTATAGTGCTCTTTATTACAGTGCTCTTTATTAAAGGGCTTCTAGGCAATTTAAAAGGGCGCGTATTTTGTTCATTGATTCTTCAAATTCGGCGTCTGCTTCGGAGTCAGCCACAATTCCTCCGCCACCCCAGCAATGAATATGAGTGCCATCGGCCACCATAGTGCGGATCGCAATATTGGTATCCATGCGGTTAGAGGCGCTGATATAACCAATGCTGCCGCAGTAAACTGAGCGCCGCACTGGCTCTAGCTCTTCGATAATTTCCATGGCCCGTTTTTTAGGCGCACCGGTGATAGAACCACCGGGAAAGCTGTCCCTTAGAAGGTCGATAATTGACCGGTCCGAACGCAGTACACCGGTCACGGTACTCACCAGATGGTGAACGTTAGGAAAACTCTCGAGACTAAATAATTCTGGAACGCGAATACTTCCTGGCTCGCAGTTTCTGCCAATATCATTACGCAAGAGGTCCACAATCATCAAATTTTCAGCACGATCTTTGCTGCTATTAACGAGCTGGATCGCGTTCTCCTGATCCTCCTCAACAGTCTCGCCCCGCAAGATGGTGCCCTTAATTGGTTTTGTTTCAACAGTGATTTGATCGTTTTCAATATCAGTCTTTATAAACCGCTCTGGGGATATTGATAGGATCGCTTGATCTGGCCACTGCCAAAAAGCCGCGTAGGGCGCTGGCGTAGCTTCTCGCAGGGCCAGGTACGCATGCCATAGGTCGCCTTCGTACTCTGCACTCAGATGCTGTGTAAAGTTGGTCTGGTAGCAGTCACCGCTGGCGATATAATCTTTGACTGCGCCGATGGACTTCCGGTAAGTCTCTTGGGAGAGGGTCGGGACGAAAGGTGTTTTTAATTTAAACGGATTGTCGACGGGCTCTTGTTCTAATTTAAGCTCTGGCTCCTTGGCCAGTCTTTGACAGATATCGGCCTCGAGGTCCTTGGGGCAAAGCGGATGAAAAAACAGCTGACTTCTGCGAGCCTGATGGTTGACGACTAAACTCCACAGATAGCGGCCGATGCGCATATCGGGCAGGTCTGCCACTGTCTCTGCAGTGTTAGGGATGTCCACCAGATAACGGCCAAGATCATAACCAAAATAGCCCAAAAGCCCGCCGATAAACGGAGCCTCAGGTATTTCACCAACATCTAGCATTGGCTCAAGTAACTGCTTCACTAATAGAAAGGGGTCCTCTGCGGATGTTCGGCTGCCATCGCTGTCGATAATCGTCGACTGCTGGCCCCGAGTTTCAATCAAGCTATCAGGGCTGGCAGAAATAATATCAAAACAGCCCTGCAGGCTTCGAGGTTTGCCGCTGTCTAGCCAGATTGCGTCAGGTAAATCGCGCAGGGCCGCAAACAGCGGTGCGCTGTCAGGCTGATAGGGTATGTCCTTTAATCTGATTGGTAGCATCTGTGCCGAGGTTTTTGTGTTGTGAATAGATGAATATAGACCGCGTACTCTATGTGCTCTATTGGCTTTACGCAATGGTCAACTGGCGGGATGAGTGGTTTAATTCAGAGGTTAATAAATCATTATTTTGAGGATCATCTAAGATGATAAAAATACGTACAGCCAATGTGGCAGATGCCCAGTTACTTGCAGATCACAACTGCGCTATGGCTCTAGAAACTGAGGGTAAAATTCTCGACGCTCAGGCTGCTATTGCTGGAGCTGAAGGCCTTTTTGAACGTCCGCAATTTGGATTTTATATCGTCGCCGAAGTCCGGGAGCCAGAAGCCAGTTCATCAGTAGCGGCGACTCTGTTAGTTACCTATGAATGGTCAGACTGGCGCAACGGGTTATTTTGGTGGATCCAGTCGGTCTATGTGAAGGCAGAATTTCGCAGACAGGGCATGTACACAGAAATGTACCGCCAGCTGCAAGAGATGGCGGCAGCTTCGCCAACACCAGTCTGTGGTTTTAGACTCTATGCCGAGACAGAAAACACAGCGGCTCAGGCCACGTACAAAAACTGTGGCATGAAGGCGTGCGACTACATTATGTTTGAGCAGGAGACAGGTTTAGAGGGTTAAGTCAAAAACTCAACCAGATGAAACATTGCTAGTGCTGCTACGTAGGCAAAAATACTGTAGCTCACAAATAGCTGCACTGGCAGACGCCAGGAGCCCGTTTCTCGTTTGAGAACAGCCAATGTTGATACACACTGCAAGGCGATAGCAAAAAATACTAGCAGAGCAGCGCCAGCGCCAAGGGGTAAGCCGCTTTCCTGAATCTGCTGTGCCAGGGAAGTAAAGTCTTCGCCAGCACTATCAATACCAAACAATGTACCAAGAGTACCTACAAAAACTTCTCTAGCTAAAAAGGACGATAGAATAGCCACGCCATAGCGCCAGTCCAAACCGAAGGGCGCAAATATCGGCTCGATCCAACGACCCATGCTACCGAGCCAAGAATCGCCTAGAGAAGCACCATAATTCGGAAAGTAGCCCAGAACCCATATCACCACAGTCACCGCAAAGATCACCTTGCCCGCCTTAGTGACAAAATGCTTGCTACGGTTCCAGGCATTTCTTAACAGGGGTCGCCAAGATGGCAGACGATAAGGAGGCATTTCCAGTACAAAAGGTAGGTCGGTGCGCAGCTCGGCACTGCTGCGAGACACTACTGCAGTGACAAAAAGGGCGCACAGAATACCGAACAGATAGATAGAAAACATGGCGAGACCTTGCCAGCCCACTAGGCCACCAAAGGCTTTTTGTGCTGGTATAAACGCCGCTATGATGAGGCTATAAACAGGCAATCGCGCAGAGCAGGGCATCAGCGGTATGGCCAGATAGGTGAGCCAGCGTTTACGAGTAGACTCGACGGTGCGTGCAGCATAGATACCGGGAATCGCGCAGGCAACTCCTGACAGCATCGGGATAAAACTTTTACCGGTTAAACCAAAAAATCGCAGGGGCTTATGGCAGATTACCGCCGCTCGCGCTAAATAACCGCTGTCCTCGAGCATACCCACAACCAGTGTAAGTACAAAAATCTGAGGCACAAAAACCAGAAAAGCGCCTATACCACCAAACAGGGCATCAGAGGTGAAGTCGCTGGCCACACCAGGGGGAATCATTGGCAATACTACTGAGGCAAGCCATTGAATAATACTCTCGACCCCATCCATTACTGGGGCCGCCCAGGTAAAGATCGACTGAAACAGCAGATACATAATGATAAAGAAGCTTAAACCACCCAACCAGGAGTGAAGAAAAAAGCTATCGAGCCTAGTTTGGGCTTTGATCAGCAGGTCGCCCTTTGGCCCATATTTTTCCGCTAGCTCTTGGGCGTGCAAATGATTAATCGATTCGTCGCTGGCAATAATGTCGCTTTGAAAACTCGCGGGAGGTACCGATGCCTGGGCAAGCGCTTCGGGAATTTCGGCCAAACCTGCGCTGGTTTTGGCAGAGACTGGTAGCACAGATACTTTAAGAGCCTCACTGAGGCTTGCGGCATTAAAATGCATATCATGAACATCGAGAATATCGATCATGTTCGCGGCGATTAGTACGGGCTTATTATAGCGGTGGCAGACTTCAAGTACTTGCAGAGCAAAAATAAGCCCTTTCTCAAGCCGGGTGCAGTCAACGACGCAGATAACGGCTTCTAAAACGTCATCCTGGAGCGCACTCATAAAAGCCTGTACGGCAATTTTTTCTTCGCCAGAAATAGTCTGGAGCGAATAGACTCCGGGGAAATCGAGATATTCAATGTTGTTGCCGTCAGCGCTCTTGCCCGAGGCGATATCAACGGTGATACCGGGGAAGTTGGCGACCTTCTGGTTGAGACCCGTTAGGCGGTTAAATAGTAGGCTTTTGCCGCTGTTTGGGCTGCCAATAAGGGCAATCTTAGACACTTGAGTCGATGACATTGGCGATGGTTACTTAAGAAACTTCGATTAACGAAGCAATGCTGTCATCGAGAGAGTACACGGTATTATTAACGCGGTAGAGCTTTGGTGCTCCAAGGCTAGGCGACATAACGCAAGAAATCTGTTCCCCAGGGTGAAAACCCAACTCACTGAGGCGAGTGCGATAACCGCTTTCGATGCTCGCGCTAAAGCGGCTGACTTTGGCGCTAGCGCCCTGTGTAAGATCCCAAAGAGTCATGATTTGTCTCTGTATTGTTCTTTACGTTTGCTTATGACCTTATTGTACGCCAGATTTGTCTAAATGTTAATAATATTGATTCTCATTCGCAAAATACTTACGCAACAGTCCTCAGCTCATTAAACCTCTCATCAGGCAGACAAAACGGGTACAATGGCGCCGTTTTAGAATCCAACCTGCAATTGAAGCGTATCTGAGTTATGGCGGCATTTTCATCCAATCCAAAAGCACTTTACGACTACCCAAAATACTGGGCGGAATGTTTTGGTCCTGCACCATTTTTGCCTATGACCCGCGGCGAAATGGACGAATTGGGCTGGGATAGCTGTGACGTAATTCTGGTGACCGGCGACGCCTATGTCGACCATCCGAGCTTTGGTATGGCAGTCATTGGTCGTGTGCTTGAGGCCCAGGGCTTTCGAGTAGGAATTTTGTCTCAGCCAGATTGGCGTAACAAAGAGTCATTCCAAGAGTTGGGTAAGCCCAATCTGTATTTTGGCGTGACTGCGGGCAACATGGACTCCATGATTAACCGTTACACCGCTGACCGGCGTCTGCGCCATGACGATGCCTATACTGCTGGGGATGAGGGCGGTAAACGTCCAGATCGTGCAGTCACGGTGTACACGCAAAAATGCCGTGAAGTATTCCCGGATGTACCAGTAGTTGCCGGTGGTATCGAAGCCAGCCTGCGCCGTCTTGCTCATTATGATTATTGGTCCGAAAGCGTAAAGCGCAGCGTGCTCATGGACTCTACCGCCGATATTCTGCTCTACGGTAACGCTGAGCGTGCGATGGTTGAGCTGACTCACCGCATGGCCAACGGTGAAAATGTTCGCGATATCACCGATTTACGCGGCAGTGCCTTTTTAATTCGCAAGATGCCCAGTGGTTGGAGTGAAATTGACTCAACCTCAATCGACCAGCCCGGGCGTTTAGAAAAGCCAAAGAACCCTTACCAGGGTGGTAAACCAGCTGACTGTGATGATGCCAAAGATATTCGTATCAAAGCCGATCGGGCAATGGCTGAAGCTGCGCCTGTAGCCCAAAATGAGACCGTGGCTCTAAAGATCATTCCTGATACTCAGGCTATTAAAACCGATCCCAGCACTACTTATATTCGCATGCCATCTTTTGATCAGGTCGTGGCAGACCCCGTGTTGTATGCCCACGCTGATAGAATTTTTCATCGCGAGACGAACCCGGGTAATGCACGACCTCTTGTACAAAACCAAGGTCGCAACGACATCTGGGTTAATCCGCCACCGATTCCTCTAGAGACTGAAGAGTTGGATTGGGTGTTTGAGCAACCCTACAAACGTGTCCCTCACCCGTCCTACGGCGATAGCAAAATCCCCGCCTACGACATGATCCGATTCTCGGTCAATATTATGCGCGGCTGTTTTGGTGGCTGTACGTTCTGCTCTATTACTGAGCATGAAGGACGTATTATTCAGAGTCGCTCAGAGAAGTCGATCCTTGACGAAGTAGAAAAAATTCGCGATCTGACCCCGGGTTTCACTGGTGTTATTTCCGACCTTGGCGGTCCCACTGCCAATATGTATAGACTCAACTGTAAAGATAAAAAGATCGAAGAAACCTGCCGCCGACCCTCCTGCGTGTACCCATCGATCTGTGTTAATTTAGAAACTGACCATAAGCACACCACTCAGCTCTACCGTAAAACCCGTGCATTAGAGGGGGTCAAGAAGGTAGTTGTTGCCTCGGGTCTGCGTTATGACCTAGCTGTAAAAGATCCGGAATACGTAAAAGAACTAGTCACTCACCATGTGGGCGGCTATTTGAAAATTGCCCCAGAGCACAGTGAAGACGGCCCTCTGACCAAAATGATGAAGCCGGGCATGGGCAGCTACTACGAATTTAAAGAGATGTTTGAGCGCTTCTCAAAGGAAGCGGATAAAAAGCAGTACTTGATTCCTTATTTTATCTCGGCACATCCGGGTTCAACTAATGAAGACATGATGAGCCTCTCGCTGTGGCTTAAAAATAATGACTTCCGTGTTGATCAGGTACAAAACTTTTACCCCTCACCGATGGCGTCGGCGACGACCATGTATTACACCGAGAGAAATCCACTGAAGCCTCTTGGCCGCAATAACGATGAGAAAATATTTAGCGCAAAGAGCAAAGAACAGCGCACCTTACACAAAGCATTTTTACGTTATCACGATCCAGATAACTGGCCGATGTTACGCAAAGCATTGCGACGTATGGGTAGAGCAGATCTTATTGGTACTGGCGCGTCTTTCTTGGTGCCGGGAGAATCTAGGCGTGAGAGAGAAGTGAAAAAACGTGAGTCTATTAAGCAGCGACCTCAGGCGAGATCTTCTCGGTCTGCACCTAGACGCCGCTAGAGGCTTGATGGTAATAGCGGGCCTAATGGTAATCTAGCTAGGGAATAGCCGTGAAATGAGAGCGGGGACTGCGTTTTCAACACGCAGTATCCTCGGGCCCAAATGCACAGACTCAAACCCCACTTCAATTAACTTTTCGACTTCGTAGGGAATAAACCCACCCTCTGGCCCTATGGCCAATGTGATTGGCGACTGGCTGTCTACAGGGCATGCCGCGGCAGCAATAGGGTGTGCAACGAGAGCTTTTGATCCAGCAACAATCTCGCCTAGCTCGTCTTCGACAAATGGCTTAAATAATTTACGTAGGAAAATCTCTGGCATTACGGTATCCCGTGCCTGCTCCAGTCCGAGAATAAGCTGCTCTTCAAGCGCCTCAGGTTTTAAGAAGGGCGACTGCCAAAAGCTTTTTTCGACACGAGACGAATTGATAAGGTATATTTTTTTAACACCCATAGCCGCAATAGTCTGTAGAGTTCTGCGCAACATCTTTGGTCTAGGTAGCGCCAGAACAACAGTCAGTGGCAATGGGGTAGGGGGTTGGATATCAAGTGTGATGTCTAATGTTATCCGCTGGTCATCAAGTTCTCTGATAAGCCCTTCACCCATCAGGCCATTAACAAGGCCCAGTCGCACCTTGTCGCCTACCTCAGCTCGTTGAACGGCCAGCAGGTGCTCTAGCTGGCGGCCATGTATAAGGGCGCAGTTGTCGCTTATTTGGTCTGGAGATAGCAGCAGTAGATTCATGGCTGGGATTGTAATGGATATTTATTGTTTTAGGGTGATGAGCGCGGGTGGTTGACACTATTTGCTCCAATTACTCTATAATGAAAGCCACGTCCCGTTCGATTAACTGGATAAATCCGTCGCCTCCTAAGCGACTGCTGGGGGTTCAAGTCCCTCACGGGACACATCCTTCTTTTGTTGCTGCTGTAACCCATGTTTGGCCAGACTCAGGTCTCTGCTGGTCCTTTGGTGCCTTCGATGCCTTCGGTTCCTGTGGTTTGGTCAGTTTTATCCTGTTTTATACCTATTTCATTCGACGTCTGCTAATTCAAATGTATACACATTTGTATAATTCTTCTAATAAGGTTTTAATCAGAGGGTAGAGACGCCCCGTTACAGCGACTATACGGGTCTAGGCGTCCCAACCTCCCCATTTTGCTGAGTCATAGACAAGCGAAATCGACACTATAATAAACAGAGGGTTTCTCCGTGAAAATATTATTACCATTGGCCGTTGTACTCGCAACCCTAGCTGGCTGCGCGAAAGAAGAAGTTTCAGTAAAGGTTGTTGAAGAGCAGGCTGCTAATTCGCCTGAGATGCTGGTTGAATACATGTGGTGTAAAGCCGGACCAGATTACAGCGCAGAAACGTTTGCTGCACTGGCTGCAGATTGGAACGAGCTAAATGACACTTCTATGCACAAGGCCGTTGGCGCATTCGGGCTAGTGCCCAAGGCAGAAAGTCCTAACTTTGATAGTATTTGGACTAACGTTTGGACTAGCCAAGAAGCACGAGATGCTGGGTGGAAAGATTGGCTAGCCAACGATGCGGCAGATTTTGGTGCTAAGCACGACGCAACTCTGGTTTGTAACCCGGAGCGTGTATTTCTCTTTGCCGTTAGTAGCGTAGTAAAGCCTGACGTTGAGTATGACTGGACTGGCACCATTCCAGCTATGTACAGCTTCTGCAAGCTAAACGAAGGCAAGACTCAGGCTGATGCTGCAGCTGCTACCGGAATGTTCATTGACTGGGTAGCTGCCGGCCGAGCCGCCACTGGTCCTAATGGGTTGATGGTTAATTCACTGACGCCATTGTTTGATCCAGAGACTACCGAAGGCGCAGCGGCTGGAATTGACGGCTACAGAAGCGTTTTTTGGGCCAATGCTGCAGAGCGCGAAGCAGGTATGGCAGCATGGTTGGCTGAAGGCAATATTGCTCGCGAAGCTGGTGAAGCTGCCATGAGCTGTGATGACTATGACTTTGACCTCTACCCGATCAAAGAAATTAGCTAATCTAGCTTGGACAGATAAAAAGGGCTGCTTCGGCAGCTTTTTTTACTGTTTCTGCTAGTACCTATCTTTACATGGGCTGCTTAGGAGTCATCTTTCGAAAGAACGACGATGAGTTGCCGCCAATAGCACACCTGTTTGTATTAGTAGATTGAACTATAGGACTTAAATCTAAAGCCTTAGCCATCAAGAGCCGAGGCGGCTATGGAAGCTGCAGAGTGACTGTGTTGTAACTGATGGAGCCCGTCAGATGAAAAGTTATGTCCATAGGAGGCTTAGCCGTCTTTCTTTCTGCGAGTTATCGTCGTTTCGACATTATCTTGTTGAAGAAGCTTATCAATTTCTTCCATGGACATATAATCCAAGTCCCAGTGGTTGCAGATATCATTTCTGTAACGGGTATGGTTTTTATCGGTAGAGTCTGATTTCTTCCGATTAAAGTATTTGAGTAATCTATCGCTAATTGCCATGAACTTTATACTGTAATGTTAGAGACTTAGATTGATGTACATAAGATATTTTAAGTTACGATCTAAAAGCTCTCTATCAATGGTGTGCATAGCCATCCAAATTAACCGTTTCGGTTGGCATCTAACTGCTGACGAATATTAGTCAACGTTTCAATCATCGACTGTATTTGCTGTTCGGGAATATCAGCTAAAAGATCGGCCAACTCAGGTCCTACATTAGCGATGGTCTGCTCGCGCAACTTACAACCAGCATCAGTTATCCATACTCGTTTACAGCGGCCATCATCAGGACAGGGCTTTATGGTGATGAGTTTGTGTGCTTCTAAACCCCTAAGGGTATGAGTCATTGTTGTTTTAGCGACCTGAAATGCGTTGGCTAGGTCTATGGGCATGCGCCCATCTGCAACACGAATCAGGTGGTTCAAAATGCCAAAGTGGCTACTAATCAGCCCTTCCGGTAACTGGTCCGATAGCTGCGAGCGAGCCAGCTGCGCCACAATGCCAATTTCATTAAATAACTCAAAGGACAGCGCTAGGCTTTTGGAGGCTGGCTTGGGTCTATCGGAGTTACGCAATCGCTTATGCCTTTATAATTTTTGCTTCAATTGACCACCTAGGGCTTCTAGGCACTGGGGCAGCGTACCCTAATCTGCCTAGCATTTGAATCGTCTTACCCTCAGCCCGCAGCAGCTGTTGCATGTCTGCAAACGGCTTGTCCATTTCTGAGTATTCCTGTAAGCACTGGCTCATAGGGTGGACGCCTATGCCAAGCTCGGTAGTCAGAAGATTGATACGCAACCAGTCTCGGCCAGCGTTAAGCTGCTCGACTCTTGTATTGGTTTCAGTCGTTAGCCACACATAGGCCACTGCTGTGTCTGCGCTGGCCATCAATGAGTTGATCCCCTCTAGGTAAGAGATTGAAGACGTGTCTAGAGCTACCTCCCTATTAAATAGCCCTGCGGCTGCAAGACTTTCATAAGTGGCTCCGCTAAAATCGATACCATCTGGGTTTGCATTGATCTCTGCTTTGCCGATACGAAATAGATCGACACTTTCCTTATAGGCTCTAGGGGTTTCTATTTCTATAGCCAGACCTGTATGGGTTAGCTTACGTATTCTATCGACCAACTGAGGCTCATTGGTCGAAGCCAAGGCAACATCTGGCTGCTGTAAAGCATTGAGCCGTGCTAGAGCAGTTTTGGGAATCAGCCGGGTCATGTCATAGGGTTCTTTTAACGAACGGCGTTCTAGAACCTGTTTGAATAACGGGTCTTTTTGCACTTGGGAATCTTTCTTAAAAGCAATGATAGCGATAGGGCGACTGTCTAGTTTCACTGGGTCAACGCCTTGGGGAAAGGCCTCCACCTCTGTGTGATAACCATCCTCGGCTGCTGCCATTCTTAGGAGTTCGAGAAAGCCACCCAAGCCAACGGTAATTTGACGGTTAAAGGGATCGGTGTGGGGAAGCATTTTGTCGGTATCGATGTGCAGGACAATAAGGTCTTGTTGGGACAGGTCTACGACCCATGGCTGTCGATTGTGAGGGTTGGGCGCTAGGATCGCGTATGACAGTGCGCGTTTTCTAGGTTCGGTGTAGCCGCCTGCTAGATTCCAGGGAGCTAATGCCTCGTTGGGCGTGCGAGTGTTGACAAAGGTGCCGGCACCAGCTGCTAGGATTACCCCTCCACCCATTAGGGTGATCATTTTTCTGCGATTTATCTGCATTTCCAATTTTCCTTGTCATTTGGTGCGATATCGCACTATATGCAAGATGGGTTCGGCTTGTCAAAACTTTTAGAATACAGCCGATTGTACAGCCATGTGGGTAACGTTAATAAAATCCCCCTGCCACGCACTAAGTTAGTGAAGCCAACAAAACAAGCGATAACAGATGCGTGAATGCACATTTGTTCCGGCCTAGCGCGCGAATAATAGGGAAATGCTGCCCTCAATAGTTAGCCAAGATAATGCTCATACATTGAAGCAATTTTGATAATTTACTATCTACATGTTGGATCGATTACTTGAATTGCTGGCAAAATCTATGACAATTAAAATTAAGTAATCCTAAAAAATCACTTGACATTTTTTTACAGCTGAATGATCTTAAGCAATGAGGCAGATAACCAATCATTTTAGACTTTGGATATGGAAATTAATATGTCAATTCAAGCCGCGGGGGCATTTCTTATTTTGGTTGCGATGTTTATAGCGTTGTGGTCGAGGGAAGAAGACGATTACAGGGAAAGGCGGACATCTAGAAATTCAATAATCGTTGCGCTTATTTTATTAGCGGTAGCAGCTGTTGACCTGCTTCTTTGGCTGTTTGATGAGCAAACATTTACTAGCTATATTCAGGGCCAACTAGGTTACTTTAGTGGCTTCGTTCTTATGTGGTGTGTCTTTGGGGTGTACTGGAAAAAGAGAGGCTTAAAGGAAGCCACTGAAGTACTTATCGGAATCCTTATGGGGCATTTCTGGTGGAGCTAATAATAGCCTCCAAGGTTAATACGCTAACGCAGGAGCTGGGCGCATTACAAAAATAAGAAAATACGCATTTGTCGTCATTCTATCGGCTATGTCACTTAGCGCATTTGCTGCAGAGAAGGTTTACTTCGCTGGTCTATCTTTTATTGGTGATGATAAAGATATGTCCTCCGCTGCGCCCTATGCCGCCTCAATCATCAGAAACAAAGAAGCCTTGGCCGATTACAACAAGCGTCTAGGAGAGGCTTTAATTGGAATAGAAGATGACTCAGTAGCCTATGAGCTTGGGCTAGGTAACTCCAAGTCCGGTAATGCTTTAGCTCTCTCGTTAGCGATCACTGAGGAACAATTTCAGGCAGAAAATACGGGTAGTGGCTACTACGCCGTGAAAGCTTCTACTTTTGGTCAGATTGTGCTGTTTGATTTTACGGAAAAAAGAATTATCAGTACTATTCCTTTTATCACCAGCTACACAGATAGCCCCAAGAAGATTGATGACGATTATAGAAGCGGAATCTACAAGACTGTCTATTCCGATCAGTCTAAAACGATTAATCTAATCAACGTATTTATTTCTAGACTCGCGGACGTTAACTTTGAGAAGCCGTTTAATAGCTGGAATATTAAGTTAAGAAGTGTGTCATACACATCGAATGCGGAGAAGGCGCTTGCGAAATATGGCGTAGATAAGGATTTTTTTGATGTAAGGGTGGCTAGTCAATTTTCATCAGCGATGTCCAAAAGGCTTGGTGTTCCAGTACTTCCATTTACAAAGGGCCAGGCGATTGGGGGGGCTATGGCAATGCGATTTGAAAATGCAGACGCTGTGGAGTTAGAACTTCCGCCTGCAGACTACTACGTCGATTTAAAGCTACTCGGCTTTAATCAGAAGATTTTGAAAGAAACAACAAATATGATTTATCCATCCTTTATATCGGGCTTGCGTGTGTCAATTGGTGATGTGAATTTCAACGAGCTCCTTTTTAGTGAAAAGGCGCAGTCTGGTCTGGTATTAAGCCTTTCTAAGAAACTTGAGGTCAACGAGTGGAATGAATTCAAAAACTCATTAACCGTGCTATCTGATCAGTTTTGCTCCCAGCTCGCCAAGCCAGAAAAGAGTTGGTTTAAAGAAAAAATGTTCTCTAAAAAGTCGTTTAAAAAGTTTAAAAAAAGCACCAAAAAGTTAGAAAAAGAAGTATTTGATAATCTGAGGTAAAAGGCATGAATCTAAAAAAGCTAATGTTAGTTGTCATCACCTCTGCGGGTGTTATGTTGCCACTGCAGGGATATTCAGACACTATCACTGGGGCTCAAAATAAAGAACTGAAGTCTAAGTGTAAGGACGGGCGGCCGAGAAAAGTTAGTGAGTTTAACGAGGTCCTCGCACAAGCGAAGTCTAACGCACTAAGGTCTTGGGCCGCAGGAAAGTCGGTAGCTATATCGAATATTTTTAATGACAACGAGGAGAAAATTTTAGCTAACTTAGATGAGTATTTCCTTAATGCCCAGGTTGATCAAAGATGCAAAGGGAAATCATTTAAGTTGAAGGTCAAAGGGCTTGTTGATGTAAATAAAATCAGCCGTCTAGGCAAGTCCGAGATGACGGGCCCTAGGTCTCGAATTACTGCAGTTTTTTTAGCGAGAAAAGCCGACACCGTTAAGTCATATGATGTTAAAAGAACTTCCATAGAGGCAAGCACCTCGTTCAGTGAAGGCTCTGACACAGCTTCCATGGGAGGCAGTAGCGCCAGTGCGGAGGGCTATTCAAGCTCAAAAAGTGTTAAAGAAGCTGGCGGTAGCTCGGTGTCTAAGGCTGATAAAATCACATGGAATGTATTCAGGCCCAGTGGTTTAGATGCGGCGGTAAGCCAAACCTTCACTAGC
>CAJJAO010000005.1 GCA_905182265.1 gamma proteobacterium HTCC2207
TACCGGTTGGGGCTCTGCCTATGCTCTGGCGGGCGGATCAGCTTATGATCAACCTGTGCCTCCTATTGTTGGCAAAGTGGTAACGTTTAAGTTGGGCGCAACGGGAACGATTCCAGATCCAAATTTAGTCATGGCTCCACGCACGCCTAAAGCAGAAAGATTTGGTGATGCAGCGATGATTCAACTCGGCTTTGAGCAATACCACTTTAACTGCCGTGTCTGTCACGGCCCTCTGGCGATAAGCTCTGGCGTATTACCTGACTTACGCTGGTCATCTATTTCAGCAAATGCCGAGGCATGGCAAGCCGTAGTGATTGACGGAGTTCTAGCAGATAACGGCATGGTATCTTTTTCCGACGCTCTCAGTCCAACCGACGCTGAGGCTGTGCGTGCCTATGTTATTAAGCAGGCCCATGATGGTGCCGCACTGGAGGCCGAGGTTGCAGCTCTAATGGCCGCTCAGGCTGCCGACGCAGCACAACCCTAGGAAGACAGGTAAACCATGACACTGTCATCGAGGGACTTCCCGACTGACCAGCGCACGTAAATCGATCCAGGGGACTGTTCAGGTGCCCTGGGTTGTCGTCGGTGCGGGCCTAAGCGGTCTGGCATGCTCTCGGCGTTTAGCGTAACCCCAACCCAATGATGAAATTTCACTTCTTGATACGCGCCCCTATTGCAGGGTATCTGTACTTTGTAGGTACATACTGCGGATGGATAGTTCGGATGGATAGTTCGGATGGATAGTTCGGATGGATAGTTCGGATGGAGAGCTCGGATGGGTAGCTCAACTGGATAGCTCGGATAGACAGCTCGGATGAATAGCTCGGATAGATAACTCAGCTGATTAGATCACAGCATCCAATATTCCGGGTTTTAAATAACACGAAGTTGCGTTTGCCCTCAGCCTGAAGACTATTAGGCAAAAAGATTATCCAGCCCCATCACCAGCAACCCTAACCCCATCGACCAAATAGCACAGGCAAGAATATCCATCATCGTAAATTTAATAGGCTGGGTACCACTGACCCCAACTAGTGCTGGCACCAGACTCCGTACAGCTGTCATGAGTCGGCCCAGTACAATAGCGGCACCGCCATATTTGAGAATAAAGCTCTCGGCTTTTTGTAGCTTGCTGGCGCGTTTTTGGGCAAAGGCGGTGTGATGAAATCTAGGGCCAAACCAGCGGCCCAGATAAAAACCTAGATGGTCCGATACACAGGCTCCGGCAAAAGCCAACATCATTATTTGTGGTAAGCTGACGAGCTGTTCGGTGTAGAGAACGGTGGAGACTGATAACAAAATAACGCCGGAAACGAATAGACCCAGGCCCGGGCATGCTTCCAGAAAGGCCAATACAGGAACTACGGCCCAGGCATTCTGTTTGTGCGCCTGGAGCCAATTTAAAATGATGTCGTCTATGGCTGCCTCATTCGTAACGTAGCGCGTCAATAGGGTCTAGGTTGGCGGCTTTGGCGGCGGGAATAATGCCAAAGATTAAACCGATACCGGCACTAAAACCGAAGGACAAAACTACGGCCCACATGGGCACACTGGCAGCAGGTAAACCTGTAACGCCACTTATTAATGAACCCGCACCAAAACCCAGCAGCAAGCCAACTAGGCCCCCTAGCAGGCACAAAAACACGGCTTCGATTAGAAACTGCAGCAAAATATCAAAGCGTGTTGCGCCCAGTGCTTTTTGGATACCAATCTCTCGGGTGCGCTCGGTCACCGACACCAGCATAATGTTCATAATACCAATGCCGCCCACTAACAATGAGATACCCACAACCCCACCTAGCACTAAGGTGATGCTGCCGATAATCTGGTTAAAGGTATCAAGCATTTGGTCGGCGGTGGCGATCTTAAAATCGTCTGCCGTGTCTTTGCCGAGTTTATGATTGCGGCGCAGCAGGTTTTTGAGGTGCTGTTTGATTTGGTTAACCGCCTGCATATCATCGACTTGCAAGCTGATAGAAATATCCGGCTCTTCGGCACCCCCAAGCAATGCGCGGGTGGTGGTATAGGGCAGCAAAATAAAATCATCTTGGTCAAAGCCTAGTAGCTTGCCTCGTTTTTCGGCGATACCAATAATCTTGAACCACTCGCCAGAGACACTTAGATACTGACCAATGGGGTCACCCTTAATATCAATTTTATTGATAATTGAGGGGCCTAACACGGCCACGCGACGGCGGCTTTTGTCGTCACTCAGGTTAAAAAAGCGCCCGAGTTCTGGATAAACGGTATAGAGCTTTTGGTAGGTCGACGCGGTGCCGATAACCATGGTGTCTGTAGATTGCCCACGGTAGCTCACGACCGCATTGGGGCCCCAAACTCTTACCGTCGGCGTGACATTGCTAATGCCTTTGACGCGATGCTTTATCTCTTGAAAGTCATCGTAGCTAAGTTTGGCTCGGACGCCCTGTAGCCTTTCCTTGCGCGGTGTATATGAATCAATATTAATGACGTTGGTGCCCATGCCGTCAAATTCTTGGGAGATGCTGGCACTGAAGCCCTGTACTACCGAGACCACGGCAATTACCGAGGCTACACCAATAATGATGCCCAACGTGGTCAGAAAGCTACGGAAGCCGTGGGCATATATGGACTGCCCTGCTGAGCGTGTGCCCTCGAGAATTTTAAAGCCTAAACTAGACATTGGCATTGCCTCGTTTGGCTTTGGCAATAACAGCAGGACTATTCATGGTGTCAGAAATTAGCTTCCCGTCTCTTAGGGTAATCACCCGGCCACAGCGGTCGGCAATATCCGGTTCGTGGGTGACAATAATAAGGGTCTGGCCGTCGACATGGAGCTGATCAAACAACGCCATAATCTCGACAGTGGTGGCACTGTCTAGGTTGCCGGTAGGCTCATCGGCGAGCAATATCGCTGGTTTGGTCACCAGAGCTCTGGCTATGGCAACCCGCTGGCGCTGGCCGCCAGACAGCTGATTAGGCACATGATCCATGCGGTCTTTAAGGCCCACCATGGTCAGGGCTTCTTCGGCTCTCTGCTTGCGCTCGGCGATTGGGATACCGCGATATATCAGCGGTTGCATCACATTTTGCAGGGCCGAAGCCCGAGGCAAAAGATTAAAGTTTTGAAAAATAAAGCCAATTTCTCGATTGCGAATGCCCGCTAGACTGTTCTCGTCTAGGGTAGCTACATTGTTGCCCTTTAAGCGGTACTCACCGTCCGTTGGGTAATCCAAACAGCCTAGCAAATTCATGAGGGTGGACTTGCCCGAACCCGACGAACCTACAATGGCAATGTAGTCATTGAGCTGTATATCTAGGTCAATGCCATTTAAGGCATAGAACCCTTCGCCACCCATCATGTAATGCTTGGAGATGGCTCGCAGTTCAATAATAGTTTCGGCAGTGTTCACTGGTCTTTGGTCTCGATCTCTTCAACAGAGTCGCCCACCTCTAGCTTGCGCAATGTTCTTGCCGGGCCGGTAATGACTTGGTCACCAACTGTTAAGCCTGCTTTAATTTCTTGCAGCTGGTCATTTGAAATACCCAGCTCAACATCGCGCTTAATCACTTCACCTTCAGCCATTACAAAAACATGGCTCTTGGTGCCAGACGAATCAGAAACGCTCACTGATACGGATCCAGGCTCTTGGTCCGTTTCCACATCCGAGTCATCGCTATCAACCTCTTCGAAGATAATAGCTTCGATAGGCACGGCAATGGTGCCGCCTTTTACATTAGTAAATATTTCCGCACGACAGCTCATGCCCGGGCGAATATTAATATCCCCCGCACCATTGAGTAATATTTTGACGGTAAAACTTAGGCCCTGACGTCGATCGGTGCGCTTGGCGGAAGTGGCAATGCTCTGCACACCCCCCACCAAAGCATTGTCAGGGAAGGCGACGGCAAAAATATCGGCCTTTTGCCCCACTCTAACATTGGCAATATCGGCTTCGTCGACTTCAACTTCTACCAGTATTGAGCTGGGGTCTGCCACTGTGATCAAGTTAGAGCCAGCAATGTTTGTAGTGCCGCTTATGGCGGTTTCGCCTACTTTGATATCAACAGAGGTTGCCACGCCATTAATGGGCGATCGAAATACGGTTTTGTCGAGGCGCTCTTGGGCCTTATCTAATGTCGCCTGAGCCTGTAACAAAGCTTCTTGCCGAGAGCGTAAATCTATCTTGGCCAAAGCATGCTGATTTTCCACAAGCTCAAAGGCGTCTTGGCCAATCATCTTGCGCTCATATAAGTTGAGGTTACGCTGCCACTGAGAGGAAATATTTTCAAGCTGCTTCTGTTGACGCTCAATAGCAATGGTTTGGATGCGCACGTAGGCGCTCTGCTGTTCAACATCGGCATTAAAGGTGCGCGGCTCAAGGCGCATTAACACCTGCCCCTGGCTCACATCGTCGCCCTCTTCTATCAATACTTCGCTCACCTGCCCAATTACTTCTGAACGCAGCTGTACCTGCTTGGCATAAATTAAGGTACCAGAGGCAAGAATCGAACTTTTGATTTCTTGTATCTCAGCAGTAGCGATATGTACTTTGTTAGCTTCACTGGAACCGCCACTTTTAAAAACCACCAATGACACTAGAGCGATACTAACTGCTGCGATAATAAGTTTTTTCTTGAGCATTATTAGGGTCTCTTAGGCTGTAAAAACAATAATTAGGGCCCAGATTCCAAAGAGCACTGCAAAAGGAGCAGCCGCAATAGTCGCGGCCTTTTGGGTCTCAATGCCCAGCCAAGATTTCAGGCCAATAGCGATCAGCGTGATGCTCCAAAACATAAACACATCAACGGTATTGAGGAAGTTAAACCAGGGGTTTACAGCGTCAACACTAAACAGAAGGCTATTAAGAGTAGTAACCGAGAGATCTTCCATCGCCAACATGCCATCCGCCGACAATGTGACTAACAACATAGACAGCATGATGGTCACAACATGGGGCATGCTCGTCCACCAGCTAAAGGCAAACCAGTTGCCATAGCTGTATTCGTCTTTGCCACTAAACTTGGTGGTGATATTTAAGTACAGTGCCAAAATAGCGTTTATAAAAACCAGACTCAGCGCCCCGCCAATGGTCGTCGACCAGAGTAGCGATGTTTTACTCAGAAAGTCGCCGGCGGCCTGCAACTCATCTTCGTTCATGGTTTGCTGAGCAGCCATTTGATCGAGCATGGTTTCTTTTAGCCAAGGGAAATCGACGTTGGCAAAATAATACATAAATAGGGCAACAATACTGGTTGTCACTAAGGCAAAAGGCACCAACCACCAGCGTTTTTTTGATTTAACGATATCGAAAGTAACACCAGGAGAAGTGAGTATTTCGATACTGGCTCGTAAAGCATTAGTAGACATGTGTCGGCTCCTTTTAGTTAGAGTTATTGGCCGCAAGTATTATTGCTTTCATTCTACACGTTGCAGGTTTGGGTGCAGTAATAATAAAGCCCTCTAGGGCAGCCTCAAAGATCCCCATTAGAGGACGGTTTACTGAGCTCTTGCTGCTAGTTCTAATTTCTGCATTGGTGTTGGCAATATTACTGTCAGTCTAGCCAGGTAACAGATTGCATCTTGCCTAATAATTAAGACGCTATATGGGGCTCATTTAGATTCAAAAAATAACGATTAGTTTATTGCATGGCGGTTTATGAAACATAAGCCATTAGCAAGAGGCATATGCGGTAATCTAAAGCGCAACCATACAAACCTAAAGCCGTTAAAAACCTTTATTAGGTGACTGTACTATTTTTAAGTCACTGTACTATTTTTAAGTCACTGTACTATGCTCATCATCAAAAATGTCCTCAATGGCCATCTCGAATAGCCGCGCAGCTTTGAAGGCTAAGGGCAAGCTAGGGTCAAATTTACCCGTTTCGATTGCATTAACAGTTTGCCTGCTGACATCTAGCTCATTGGCTAGGTCAGCCTGAGACCAATCTTGTTCGGCACGCAAAACTTTTAGACGATTCTTCACGAGTATCTCCGGCGCCCAACAAACAGGGCAATTGCGTAGCTGATAGCCATCACAAAAAGGATATTAGACGGGTTTGGGCTGTGATCAATAATTTTAATGGTTTCCATCACCCCATAGACAGCCCCGAATACCATACTGGCCCCAAGGGACACCGCCATAGCATTTAACTGTATGGTTCTCTGTAGTTCGTCCATATCCGCTAAGTGGCTCTTATTGGCTAGGATCATTTTGTATCCGCAGCCTATATTTATGGCTGTTATGGCCAACGTTATGATCGTGGCATAGTCCCACAGAAATCTCGGACCAAACGTTAGTAGAGCTAAGCTCACAACCCAAGCAAATGTCCATAATGCAACTTTTTTGCTCGAACGAGCCATGCGTCCGTCGAGTTTCTCAGGTTTTTTAGTCGCTGTATTCATATAATATCGCCTCTGCTTATGTAAAGTTTACTTGACTGTGTAAAGCTTACTTTACAGGTTTTGTTTTGTCAAGCGTGCTTTACATGACATCTGGACTAGCTTTATATCCTAGGGCTGGGCTGGGCTGGGCTGATCTAGACCATACTTGCCATGGCCATAAACTCAGCCACTACCGGGTCATCCAACTTCTTCTTAAAGCAACAGAGCCCCAGATCAAAGGCTGGGATACTGGTGTCGGGTAACAACCCTACCCGATCTTTTACTGGGCTATTTTCCACTACCACAATAGGTGAGAGGCCAATACCGAAACCCAGAGCCACCATACTCACCAGCGCCTCCTGCCCTGACACCTGGGCATAGACATTGGGGCGAGCTGAGGTCTTTTGTCTAAACCATTGTTCAAAACGTTTTCGCGCCACACCGTGCTCAGGCAAGATAATAGGCATACTGCCCCAATCAATGTCATCTACTTGCAGAGCCTTTTTAACCGCGCAATTAATGGTTGGTATGGTAATCGCCAAAGGCACAGAGGCGATGGTCTGGAAATGAATACTCGATGCCAGGTCATCGGGCCTCGCGGCAATGGCTAGATCGACACTCTGATTTTTGATCTGGTCAATACCGTCGGCGGCATCACCAGTATCTAGATTGATATCGATATTAGGGTGGGCCTGACGAAATCTCTCGAGCAGTGGCGGCAGATACGAGTAAGAGGCGGTCACCGAGCAATATATATTCAGAGAACCCGAAAGCTGCTGCTGCGACTCATCAAGAGACTGCTTTAATGCCGCAAACTGCTCGATTTGTTGGTCCGCATAGGCCAGCAGCTTTTTGCCCTCTGCTGTTAAGAGTACCGAGCGGTTATCTCTAATCAGCAGCTGAGCTCCCAGCTGCGCTTCGATACGTTGAATTGAACGGCTTAGGGTCGAAGGGCTAACATGATAAGCAGCCGCGGTTTTACCAAAGTGCAGACTGTTAGCTAGGTGCGCAAATAATGTTAATGATCGAATATCCATGGCTGCAGCTTACCGGCCTGACCCTTGCATTGCAAATAACGCAACATAGCATTGAATATATATCGTTATAAGCAACACTGATAAGTGGTTACAATGCCTGTCAAATTCTAACCCTCAAACCAAATACAACAATCCACCCCTATGCGGTGGCCGGAGACCAACAATGGCTAATTACTTTAATACCCTAAGCTTGCGCGATAAATTGAGCCAGCTTGGCAAATGTCGCTTTATGGATCGCGAAGAATTTACCGATGGCTGCAATCTGATCAAAGATTGGAATATCGTGATTATTGGCTGTGGTGCTCAGGGCCTTAACCAGGGTCTGAACATGCGCGACTCTGGTCTCAATATTTCCTATGCCCTGCGCGAGCAGGCCATTGCCGAGAAACGTCAGTCGTTTCTTTGGGCATCTGAGAACGGCTTTACTGTGGGCACTGCTGAAGAGTTAGTTCCTGCTGCTGATCTAGTACTTAACCTGACTCCAGACAAACAGCACACAGCTGCCGTAACTGCGGTTATGCCATTAATGAAGCAAGACGCAACTCTGGCCTACTCTCACGGTTTTAATATTGTTGAAGAAGGCATGCAGATTCGCCCGGACATTACTGTCGTTATGGTTGCTCCCAAGTGCCCAGGCACCGAAGTACGCGAAGAGTACAAGCGTGGCTTTGGCGTTCCTACCCTGATTGCTGTGCACCCAGAGAACGATCCCAATGGTAATGGCCTAGCAATTGCTAAAGCCTATGCCTCTGCTACTGGCGGCGACAGAGCCGGTGTATTGGAGTCTTCTTTTATTGCTGAAGTTAAATCGGACCTCATGGGCGAGCAGACTATTCTTTGCGGCATGTTGCAAACTGGCGCGGTACTGGGCCATCAGCAGCTATTAAACCTGGGCGTTGACGCGGCCTATGCACGCAAGCTTATCCAGTACGGCTGGGAAGTGGTTACAGAAGGCCTTAAGCATGGCGGTATCACCAACATGATGGATCGCCTGAGCAACCCGGCTAAGATCAAAGCCTTTGATATGTCGGAAGAACTTAAAGTCACTTTGCGCCCTCTGTTCGAAAAACATATGGACGACATTATTGAAGGTGAGTTCTCGCGCACCATGATGGTCGACTGGGGCAATGACGATGCCAACTTGCTGAAGTGGCGTGCACAGACTGCCGACTCTTCGTTTGAGCAGGCAGCAGATTGCGATACAGAAATCACTGAGCAGGAGTTTTATGACAAGGGCATCTATTTGGTGGCCATGATTAAGGCCGGTGTTGAGCTCGCATTTGAGACCATGGTCGCCTCAGGTATTATCGAAGAGTCTGCCTACTACGAGTCACTTCATGAGACGCCATTAATCGCCAACTGTATTGCGCGCAACAAGCTCTATGAAATGAATGTGGTTATTTCTGACACCGCTGAATACGGTAACTACCTATTTACCCATGCGGCAGTGCCTTTACTGCAGAGCCATGCTAATTCTCTGACCCTGGAAGATCTGGGTGGCGGCTTAACAGACAGTTCTAACGCTGTAGATAATATTCGACTGATTGAAGTGAATGATGCAATTCGCGACCATGATGTAGAGCTGATTGGCCACGAGTTGCGCGGCTATATGACAGATATGAAGCGTATTATCGAAACCGAAAACGCTTAAAACGTAAGTTGAAAGCCACCGATTTAAGCTCATCAGAGCTTAAATCGGTGTACTCCTAATACCGAAATCCAGACTTCTTAATACTCAACCTTTAACGACGATCCCTATCCGAGATTAACGCCTTAACCATGGCGATGGTCATTAGCGCCATCACTAGAGAAAACGGCAGCGCACCCACAATCATTGCCGAGCGCAGTGCACCCATACCTCCTGCAGCCAGCAGCACCGCTACCAACAATGCGAAGATCACACCCCAAATAATCACATGCCGAGCACCCTTCTGACTCTGATCTCCACCGGAGGCCAGCGTATTGATAATCAAAATACCAGAGTCCGCAGAGGTCACCAAAAAGGTCAGCAACAGAGTCACTACAACAACCGAAAGAGCCACAGCCATGTCGGGGGACAGCATAAGGTTAATTGTTTCAAAGAGCTGGGCAGAGATATCTGCATTAACGATCGCTCCCTGGGCCACCCCACTAAGCTCCAGATCAATGGCTGTTGCGCCAACAAAGGTAAACCAAGTTAGGCAGATCAGCGAGGGAATGACCATGGCGCCCAGCACATATTCCCGCACCGTTCGCCCGCGAGATACCCGAGCTAAAAACAACCCAACAAAGGGCGCAAAAGCGATCCACCAGGCCCAATAAAAGATATTCCAAGCACCCTGCCAATTTTGCAGCGCAGCACCCATCTCGGTGTCTGGATTGTCCCATACGGTGACAGACATGGTAGGCAGCGCAATCAGGTAATCCCAGATAGCAAAGCCAAAGGACTTAATCGCAAATGCAGTAGCGCCGAACATCACAAAAAACAGCACCAGAAAAATCGACAGCCCCATATTAATATTGGACAGCCATTTAATACCGCGTTGCAACCCAGAGAGTGCCGACAGACAGGACGCACCCACAATAACAACCAAGCCAAAAATTTGCGCAGCTAGAGTCGGCTTGCCCGCAGCATCGACAATCCACTCGATACCGCTAATATTAAATAGACCAGAGGCAAACTGAGACACGCCATAGCCAATGGTTACTCCTAAGCCAATCAAGGTCGCCAAAATAGCGGCCACGTCAACTAGATGCCCAAGAGCACCAGACATAGAGCTGCCAAACAATGGCTGCAAGCCTGATCTTATGGTGAGTGGTAAACCACGGGCATAGCAGAGGTAACCCAGAGAAATACCCACCACGCCATAACAGGCCCAGGGGGTTATGCCGTAATGCAGCAGGGCCCACTTGTAGGCGTTGCGCACATTGTCTGCGTCTAATCCTGTGGTAAAGCCCTGAATAGTGTCTGGGTTGCTAGCAAAGTGAAATATGGGTTCGGCTGTCGAGTAGGTCAACATGCCCACGCCTATACCGGCACCAAACATCATCGAAAGCCAAGTAAACATTGAGAACTCTGGAGCTTCGCCCTTCACCCCCAGCACTACTTTGCCGGTACGAGGCCAAATCGCCAAAGCGACACAGGTGATACTAAAAAATGCGGTGACATACATGTACCAGGCACCGAAAACAGAGATTGACCAATTTTGCATGGCCAGCAGCTGAGCGCCGGCACGTTCGGGAGACATTCCCACCCAGATAATCAAAGCGATAATAAGCACTTTGGGCAAGGCGGCAACCATAAGATTAAAGCCCTGATAAAAACCGGACTCTTCTACGTTGATAGACACTGACTGACTAGAACTAGACTCACCCAAAACTGGAACTCCCTATTTTATTATTGTTATTGGCGATAGATGGCTTTTGTAGCCCAACCTGTTAATCACCATAAGGCAATAGACAGTACAGAGTTGTCGGCACTTCATCAACACCAGCAACGATTCGGCGTTATGTGAATAGGGTTTATTTATGCAGCAAGGGAAATTATGGAAGGCAAAATGAGTGCAATGACTCTTATAAAGAATGGTCTAGCTGATGGCATAGATAATGGCGCGCATGATAAAAATCATACTGGCAGACCTAGCGTGATCACTAGGTCTGCCATGCAGATATGACGACTTGATTAGCTTTGGTCTGCACCCCTGAGCGCATACCAGCCAATGTAGATATAGCAAAGCATTGGCACGATGAAGCTCAGCTGAATACCGATGCTATCGGCCGCTGCACCCTGAATCAAAGGGATCAGTGCACCACCCACAATAGCCTGACAAACCAAACCAGAACCTTTACTAGTCAACGAGCCTAGACCTTTAACCGCCAAGGTAAAGATAGTCGGGAACATAATAGAGTTAAAGAAGCCAACCGCCAGAATAGACCACATGGCAACATCGCCCGTGCTATTAATACTAACAATAATCATAGCGACGGCAATCACCGAGTTAACGGCCAGATACTTGGTGGCGGCGATGTAGTTCATCAACCAGGCACCTACTAAACGGCCGATCATGGCGGCGCCCCAGTAGTAAGCCACCATTTCGCCAGCGTCTGCAGTACTTAAGCCAGCAATTGAGCTCTCAGAAAAATAATTGACCAAGAAGCTACCAATAGACACTTCACCGCCAACATATAAGAAGATCGCTAAGGCACCCAAGACCAGAGGCCGATGATTCCAAACACTCTCTCCTGAGGTTTCCTCGGTTGCCTCAACATGGGCTAAAACCGGCAGCTTAATACGTCGAAACAGCAATGCCACTGCAACCAGCAAGCCAGCGATCATAAGGTAAGGACCCTGAACCGCTGAGGCGTCGGCCGTTGCCACACCCAAAATCAGTGTTGCACCTACAATTGGGCCCACTGTAGTACCAAGAGAGTTAGCGGCCTGCGCTAAATTAAGACGGCTCGCTGCGGTGCTCTCGGCTCCTAGTGCCGCCACATAAGGATTAGCAGCAACCTGCAAAATAGTAATACCACTGGCTAGCACAAAAAATGAGAATAGAAATAGTGCGTAGACATTGAGGCTCGCAGAGGGGTAGAACATCACACAGCCTATTGCTGTGGTGAGTAGACCTAAAACAATACCCTGCTGATAACCGACCTTATCAATCAACTTGCCTGCAAAGGGCGAGACAATAAAGTAGGCACCAAAAAAGCAAGACTGCACCAGCATCGCCTGGGTGTAATTGAGGTCAAAAGACTCTTTTAAGAAGGGAATTAAAATGTCATTAAGAACAGTAATAAAACCCCAGAAGAAAAACAGACAGGTCATTGCGATAAAGGCAAAGGTCTGTGTTCCTGGCTCTTGGCCACCCGCCGCTGTTGCTGCTGAATTTCCCGATGTTGAACCGGCCATGCGAACCCCCTATTAATATGATTTGTTATTGTGTTTTAACAGTTAAGGGTAGCAGGCCCTTTAACTAACGATCGCTAGCCGGTGGCACTTTGGTCGCAAGATAGGGGTGTTTTATCGCCTTTCAGAAAAGATCGGCCTATTTATGCTCCGCCAACATCACACTCATGACTTTCTTTAGACCATTGTGACGGGCGCGCATCTCGTCTAGGTTTTCTGGGTCACTGATCCAGTGGTAAACAATACCAATCACAGAGGCGCAGTATTGGTCTGCAATAAGCTCGGGAGCTACTATTGAGGGAAAAGCCAAAGCTGACTCAGACTTCGCGGCAATACCCTGTTCGATCCAGCGAATCACATCGGCCCGCCGGCGCTCGTGAATACCCAAAATAACAGGCTTAAGCGGGGATTCAGGTGTCAGAGACTCAAACCAAAGGCGGTAAAAAGCTTCTACATGCTTTGGCGCTTCCTCGCAGAAGGCAATGTGGGCATCCAGTGCTGCAGCCATGGCCTCGTAACCATTTTTGCCCTGGGTTACTCCAGTGAGTTCACCCAGCCATTCATCGCCCACCGAGCGCAACACAAAGTCAAAAAGACCTGTTTTATTGCCAAACCGATAACCCGCCAAACCTCGAGAATAGCCCGCTTTTTCACCCACATCTTTAAGGGTGGCCTGCTCGACACCGCGCTCAACGATAAGCGCGATGGCAGCTTCCAACATCTTGGCATCGGAGATTTCTTTACGCTCAATTTGAGTGAGCCGAAGGGCTTTAGCCATTTTTATTGTCCTAGACTTAATGTCCTAATATTCTAATGCCTTAATGCACGAATGCCCTGATGTTCTTATGTTTCGGGGCACTAATGAACAGCTGCGTAAAACATCAAGCATGATTACATACTGCGGCGATATTGGCCGCCCACGTCGAACAGCGCGTTAGTAATCTGCCCTAAAGAACAACAACGTACCGCTTCCATCAGCACCTCAAACCCATTGCCACCTTGGCTCACAGTATCTTGTAGGCGCTTAAGTACCTCAGCTGATTCGGCGCTGTGCTCATCTTGAAACGCTCGCAAACGCTTGATCTGGCTTTGCTTCTCCTCATCGGTCGACCGAGCCAGCTCAATTTCCATGGGCTCTTCTTCAGTCTCGCTGAGGAAGGTATTTACGCCAACAATGGGGAACGACCCGTCGTGCTTCTTGTGCTCGTAATACAGTGACTCTTCTTGAATCTTGCCCCGCTGGTAGCCAGTTTCCATGGCACCCAGCACGCCGCCACGATCGGAGATTTTTTCAAACTCCTGTAGAACAGCCTCTTCAACAAGGTCGGTTAGCTCGTCAATAATAAACGCACCCTGACTTGGGTTTTCATTTTTCGCCAGACCCCATTCCTGATTAATAATCAGCTGAATAGCCAATGCTCTGCGCACCGATTCTTCAGTGGGGGTGGTAATGGCCTCGTCGTAGGCATTGGTATGCAAGCTATTACAGTTATCATAAATAGCGATTAAGGCTTGCAAGGTAGTGCGAATGTCATTGAAGTTCATTTCCTGGGCGTGGAGTGAACGGCCTGAGGTTTGAATATGGTATTTCAGTTTTTGGCTCCGAGGATTGGCGCCATACAGATCGCGCATCGAAGTCGCCCAGATGCGCCGAGCTACTCGACCCATCACGGTGTACTCAGGGTCCATGCCATTAGAGAAGAAGAATGACAGGTTAGGAGCAAAGTCATCAATTTTCATACCGCGAGCCAAATAGGCTTCTACAAAGGTAAAGCCATTGGATAGGGTAAAGGCAAGCTGGGAGATCGGGTTAGCACCGGCTTCGGCAATATGATAGCCCGAGATCGACACTGAGTAGAAGTTACGGATCTGCTCGTCGATAAAGTACTGCTGCATATCACCCATCATGCGCAAACTGAATTCGGTCGAGAAGATACAGGTATTCTGACCCTGATCTTCTTTGAGAATATCCGCCTGAACGGTGCCGCGCACAAGCTTCAAGGTGTTACTACGCAATGTCTGGTACTCATCATCCTTGGGCTGGCGACTGTGTTCGGCAACAAACTGATCTACCTGCTGATCGATGGCAGTATTTAAAAACATGGCCAAAATCGTTGGTGCCGGACCATTAATAGTCATGGATACCGAAGTGGTTGGATTGCACAAATCAAAGCCATCATAGAGAGCTTTCATGTCATCTAAGGTACAGATAGACACGCCGGCATTACCCACTTTGCCGTAAATATCTGGGCGCTCATGGGGATCAAATCCATAGAGAGTCACCGAATCAAAAGCGGTAGAAAGCCGCTTGGCCTCAGAATGCTCCGACAGTGCCTTAAAACGACGGTTAGTTTTGAAGGCATCGCCCTCACCGGCAAACATACGAGCCGGGTCTTCGCCCTCTCGCTTAAAGGGGAACACGCCAGCAGTGTAAGGAAACTCACCGGGGAGATTTTCGCGCATCAACCATTTGAGTAGCTCGCCATGATCTTCAAAGCGCGGCAGAGATACCCGAGAAATTTTATTACCAGCAAGAGAGATAGTATTGAGCTTGGTGACAATCTGTTTGCCATTGGGCAAAACGTCCACTTTCTCGTCACCGGTGTAGGCTTCAACCACTGCGGGCCAGTTTTCTAACAGCCTACTAGCTTTGCTATCCATGGCCTGTTTGCGCTCGGCAATCAAACTATCGATCGTCTCTGGGGCTTCGCTGCCATTTTCTAGTAGCATTGTCTTGGTGGCGGACAGCTGTTGCTGCTGGCGAGCCAAATTGGCCTGCACTGCAACCTGTGAATGGTAGTTGCGCACCCCTGCAGCAATCTCAGCCAGATAGCGCTGACGCTCTGCCGGCACCACCACGGTTTTTTCCGAAGGAGTACGACGATCCACTTTTGCCAAATGCTGTTCAAAGCTACGCAGACCATGAGTCTGAAGTAACTTAACTAATTCTTGGTAGGCAGCGGTAACACCATCGTCATTAAACCTTGAGGCAATGGTACCAAATACAGGCATCTCTTCCGGTGCCTGAGTCCAGGCCTCGCGGTTGCGCTGTACCTGTTTGCACACGTCGCGGTAAGCATCATCGCTGCCCTTGCGATCAAATTTATTAATAATTGCCAGCTCGGCATAATCGAGCATATCGATTTTTTCTAGCTGACTCTGGGCGCCAAACTCTGGGGTCATCACATAGATCGGGATATCCACATAGGGCACGATGCCAGCATCACCCTGGCCAATACCTGGAGTCTCAACCACGACGAGATCGAAGCCACCCAGACGCAATGCACAGACAATATCTTTAAGGGCGGCAGGCACTTCTCCGGTAGCACCGCGAGTACCAATAGAGCGCATGTAAATCGAGGGGTGGTAGATAGCGTTCATACGAATACGGTCACCCAATAAGGCACCGCCAGTTTTACGTCTGGTTGGGTCAATGGCCAACACAGCAATCTTAAGCTCGTCTGCGCTATCTTGACGGAAGCGACGAATAAGCTCATCGGTTAGTGAGGACTTACCTGCGCCACCGGTACCGGTGATACCAAGGACTGGGACTGTGCCGCTCAAAAACTGTGCCTGCTCACGTAGAGAATCCAGCTGCTCTTCACTGAGCTCGTCTCTCTCAATTGCGGTAATTAACCGAGACAGGTTATTGCGCCCTGACTCACCAGCCAGCTCACTAGAAACCACGCTAACATCGCTGTAGGTTCCCAAAGAGCAGCGCTCAATCATGTCATCGATCATGCCCACAAGGCCCAGATTCTGGCCGTCATAGGGAGAATAAATACGCTCGACGCCATAGGCCTCGAGCTCTTTGATTTCTGCCGGGACAATTACGCCACCGCCGCCACCAAATATCTTAATATGCTCAGCGCCTGCTTCTTTGAGCAAATCCACAGCGTATTTAAAGTACTCCACATGGCCGCCTTGATAGGAACTGATTGCTATGCCCTGAGCATCTTCCTGTAAAGCTGTCTGCACAACTTCGGCAACGGACCTGTTGTGAGCCAAATGGATAACCTCGACACCAGCACCCTGCAAAATACGGCGCATAATATTAATCGCCGCATCATGGCCGTCAAATAGGCTGGCAGCGGTCACAAAACGCAGTGGTATACCCTTTTTTTGCGTGCTGTCGCTCGGCGACGTACTGGGAGAAACCGGGGTCGTGGAAGCTGAAGAGGTGGTCATCTGATAGTTCCTTTTAATTCGCGATAAAGAAAATTGGCCGAAGAGTACATTGGCAATGGCGGGATTTTAGATCACTTGCTTGTTCCATGCAAGTAAGTTTCTCGCTGTCTAGGGAGTCCTTGAGAAAGAGGCAAGCCTCTTAAAGGTAACGATAAGTCGAAGGGAGACTTAGGTAGAGCCAGGGATGACTAAGGGGACTAAGGGGCACTGAGGCGCGCTGAGCAACGCTTGCGGCTTTGACCGAAATCAGACCGGAATGAGAGCGAAATCAGACCGGCATCAAATCGATCTAGGAACTGGTGCTCTTATCGCCATAGCCATAGTAGTCCGCAATCGCCAAACCAGCGGCAACGCTGGTAAACGGGTCGTGTTCAACAACCTTAAACGGAAACTGGTTTTCGAGAATATCTTTCACCGCGGGAATTAATGAGGAGCCACCGGTGCGTAACACCAGGTCAATGTCTCCAGGCCGCACCCCAGCTTTATCGAGAACCAAGGTAATAGCCTGTTCTAGCTCAAACAGTAGGTCAGAAATCATTAACTCAAACTCCCAGCGCTCTAGCCTGACTTCTATATCGATCTCGGGAATATCCAACACAGCGGAATCAGCCAATGAAAGTTCTGCCTTAAACGCCCTGATCGCCTCAAACACCTGATAGCTATAGTTCTGCTGAATAAGGTCATAGAGGCGTTTAAATTTATCGGCGGCTTCATCGGGCTGCGCCATACGCTGCATTGCCGGCGCAGTGTATTTATTTTGATTGAGCATGTAGCTAATGGGCCAGTTGATGAGCAGCTCTTCGTACTCACCAAAGGGAAATAATGTATCTACCTCAGAGCCGTCGACCACACGACGCCAACGCTCTCCGCGCCCCAGCAATGGAAACACCAGCTGTCTAAAGATAACCTGGTCGATCTTATCGCCCCCTAGGGCAATACCATGGGTTGCCTCTACGGCAAAGCTTGAACCCTTGCGACGCAGCACGCTGAAATCTAAGGTGCCACCACCAAAATCGACGGTCAGCACTAACTCATCGTTGCTCTGTGGGTGATTATGCAGGTAGCTGATGGTCGCGGCCGTGGGCTCTGGGCAAAAAGTTTGCTCGGTAACACCAGCATGGCCATAGGACTCCGCCAAACGCTCCAAAGCAATGTTGTTGCGCCCAGTACCACTGCCTTCGAAATTCACCGGGTGGCCAATACAAGCATGCCCGGCAGACCTTTGAATCGTCCCTTCAATAGCCTTGCGAATACCCACCAGAATCGGGGTCACCAGAGCCACTAACCGAAATGACCGATCAAAAATGGCAATACGATCGTTTAGGGTATTGCCTAGCAGCCTTTTAGTACCGCGAAACAGTCGCCCCGGTAAGCTCCCATCAGTAAACGCCTGCCCGTAGACCTTGCCCGTATCTGATTCCCCTGGGCCACCCATGGCACTTTCGCCTCCGCCAGCACCTGTGCGTTCTTCGCCAAGTAGCTGGGCACTGAGCTCAACTTTTCGCCCCCTGTTGCCACTAATATATTCATTGATCGCTGTCTGGCCAATTGCTGAAACGAACTGCTTATCGATATAGTTAGCGGACGGCATAATACTGGCGGGCGCGGCCAATTTGACCAGCGTTAAACGCTCGCCATCAAAAACGGCGGCTGCACTATTACTGGTCCCAAAGTCGATACCAATACCCAACTTGGCATCTTTTTGTTGCGAATTATCCTGCATGAAATGGTCACTAGAAGGCTTTTGAAGAATAGAGCTATTCTAGCCTACTCTCGCTTGAGCCGAGGCTCTTTTTGTTGTCTTTTTAGAGGCCAAGCCTGGGACTAAACAGCTGTTAATTTAATCTCCCGGCCCTGCTGCCGAGGCCTCACATTCGCGCTGTACTTACAGGTCACTTAACGGCGATAAAAAACACCCACAGTGTTGGCCGTTTTTATTCAAAAGACAGTACAATACCCGCGCCAAAACCACTGGCAGCCAGAGCACAAATAATAAAAACAAAGTATTCACAGTAATAGCGGAGCAGCAAGATGCCAGTAATCAACTACATCGAATTCAACGGGTCAGAACACAGCGTTCAGGTGCCAACAGGCGTCAGCCTCATGCAGGGTGCAATGGATAATATGATTCAGGGTATTGTTGCCGAATGCGGCGGTTGCTGCGTGTGCTGCACCTGTCACTGCATGATCGACCCAGCTTGGGCAGCAACAGCCGGCACCGCAGCCGACGACGAAAGTGAATTATTAGAAATGCTCGACACCAGAGAAGAGACCAGCCGCTTAAGCTGTCAGGTTAAAGTCACCGACGCAATGGACGGCATGGTAGTGCGACTTCCAGAGTCCCAGTACTAGAGAGGCCCTCAAGAAAAAGAGCCTTGAGCTTCCCTTAATAAGGAGCCCTCAGCTTCCTGAACAAAGAGCCTCACTTAATAAGGAGCCCTCAGCGTCTCTAATAAAGAGAGCCCTCAGCTTCCCTAATAAAGAGAGCCCTCAGCGTCCTGAATAAAGAGCCCTCAGCGTCTCTATTAAAGAGCCTCGCCTAATTAAGCAAAGCCTCAAAGCGGCTCTCAGCGTGGTTTTTAACCACCTGATCTGCCGCAAAAACCTGACCACTCATAGCAATGTATACACCAGCGGGCTTGCTTTGCAGCCCACCCACAGCACAGCCAAGATTAAAGACGGCATCAGTGCAAGAAAACGCTGCGGGCTGCAGCGCTCCGGTCAAAAAAATACATTTATCGTCAATATCCGCCAACCATTTAGACGTTTCAACCATGCCATCTGTGCCATGGGTGATCAAAATCTTATCAGCCTTAGAGGCCTTAACGGCCTGCTGGATCTGCCTGCGATGATCGTCGGTCATATCCAAACTATCGAGCTTCAATAATGGCTGGACACTATAGTCAAAACCCACGCCCATACGTTCTAACAAATCACCCACTACAGGCTCGCCAATTTGAAACTCACTCAAAGCATCAAAGTAAATTTTATCGATAGTGCCGCCCGTAGTAATGATGTGCAGTTTCATTGTCATTGCTGCATACCCGCAAAGGCATCCCGAGTTAGGTTTTCCAATGAACCATCAGCATGGACAATAATATTATCTTCGATACGTATGCCACCATAGGGCACAAACTCATCCACTCTTGACCAGTTGATCGACCCTGCGTATTCACCCGCTTTCAGCTTGTCCAAATAAGCGGGAATAAAATAGAGGCCAGGTTCAACCGTATGAATCTGGTTGGCGACCATGGGGGCGCCCGAACGAAGCTTGGGATACTTAGCTGGTGGCGGCAATATATCACCCTGAGCATTGGCCAGCTGGCCGCCTTTGTCGTGCACATTGCAACCCAGGTGATGGCCTAGACCATGAGGGTAAAAAGACCCGGCAATATCGTTGGCTACGGCCTCTTCGGCGGACATGTTAAGTACACCAAATTCAATCAACACTTCGGCGATCTTATGCTGCGACAGCACATGAATGTCGACGGGGCTCTTACCTATGCCACCCTCAGCACATAGCTCTAGCTGCTTAACATCCATCAACTCAATCATGGCGGCAAAGTCGCTACCCGAATCATAGGCGTAGGTACGCGTAATATCCGAGGCATAACCATAGACCTCTACCCCAGCATCAATCAAAAAGCTACGGGGAGTTTGCGGTTGCTTAAAGAGATTATGATGGTGCAAAACAGCTGCATGTTCATTAACCCCGGCAATAATGCCATAGGGCATCTCGCTCTCGCGGCTGTCGCAACCTGCCAAGTAGGCTGCAGCAATCTGTACCTCTGATGCGCCCGCCATAAAGGCTTGCTGGGCTGCTCTATGGGCTGGGGCAGCACGTCTGTTAGCCTCGCGCACAGATTCCTGCTCGTAGGGGGTTTTGCCCCGACGCTGATAATCAATTTGATGGATAACCGCCTGAGGGTTCCAGTGCTCAGCAACGGCCTCTAGGGTATTAGTCTCATTAATAAAGGCTGCATTAGCGCCTAAACACTTTTTAACCTCATCGACAGTTTCGTATTCAATGATCTCAAAGCTCTGCTCAAAACCTGGGGGCAGACTCTCTGGAGCGGTGTGCCAAATATCTTCGGCAGTCAGCAAAAATAATCGAGGTTTACTCGCACCAGCAATAATCTGCAAATAGCAGCCTGCTCTAGTAGCCAGAGGCGCCCATTCACGAAAATAAGGGTTGGCCTTAAATGAATAGGGCATGTCATCTTGAAACTGCATCTTGGTCTCACCGGAGCCAATCACAAGTTCACCGAAGCCCGTGGCCTGCAAAATTTCCTGAAAACGCTGCATTTTTTCCGCGACGTGCTGCTTATAAAGCTCAACTACCATTGTTTTTTCCTTTAATGAGTTCACTCAATTTATTGAGTCATCCGTTGCTGTTATCTGGTCACTTTCTTTGTTCACTCGATTTGAGCAATCGATTTTTTCTCTCGCCTTGTTCTCTCGGTATGTTTACTTTAGCAGATATTTTAACGCCCATAGGAGCTTACGCAATAACCTTTAGTTGCTTCCAGTTCGCGGCCTTAAATCTACGCCAGTAAAGCAAGAACATTGCAAAGCCATTGACAACAAAAAACGCCCAGCACCAAAATAATGGGCCGTTCCATAGGGTCACCAATATAGCGGTGGGTAAGACTAAAAATAGCCAACTGCAAAGAATAGAAGCCCAGGCAACAAACCGAGTATCCCCTGCCCCCTTAAGTGCACCAGCCATCATCATAGAAACTGCTTCAAATACACAGAACAGTGCAACCAGCCCCAAAATTTCTTCAACCATGGGCACGGTAGCCGTATAAGTTGCCGCCGACATTCCATTTGAAAACGGCTTAATAAACCATTCTGGTAGCCCAACCAACACAAGGCCAGCTGCCACAAAGAATACCGTAGCTAAATGTATAGCGGAGTAGGTCAGACGCTCCGCTGACGCGGCATTGCCAGCGCCCAATTTTTGCCCCACTAATACCGACACAGCAATACTCATACCAGCCACAGGCATCACCACGATCATAAAGACGTTCATAGCTATGCTATGAGCCGTAAGTTCGGCCACACCAATTTTCCCAATCAACAACACGAATACTGTCCAAGCCAACATCTGCATTTGAAATTGCAGACCAACAGGCAAGCCAAAACGCAACAGTCGGCGAAACAACTCTGGGTCAAAACGCCACAGGGCTACGCTGTTATAGGCCTTTCGGTAACCGGGACTGAAGAACACATATAGCTGCACCAAAGTGCCGGCAATCAGTGAGATCACTGTGGCCCAAGCAGCTCCTGCCACCCCCATACGCGGAAGGCCCCAGTTGCCAAAAATTAAGCCGTAGTCGAGCACAATATTCATCACAGTGATCAGCAGGTTGCTCCACATCACTACCGATGTGCGGCCAATACCCGAGAAAAATCCTGTTAGTGATCCAGAAACGATGGCAATAGGAATCGACAGCACCAGTACCCGGGCATAGCTAATTTCCATGGCCTGCAATATTGGGTCATGACCAATCCAGTTGAAAATAGGCGCCATATAAATGGCCACAGGCACTACCACGGGCAGCGATAGCAATACCGTATAAAAGCCCTGCCACACTATGCCGCCAAGTCGGGGATGGTCGCGGGCACCGTAATGCTGAGCTACCAATACAGCCACATAGCTGGCGAGGCCCAGAAAAAAAGCAGTGAGAGTCATGCTCACTAAAGCAGCGGGCACAGTGGCTGCTAGGGCATTAGAGTCAAACCATGAAAGAAACATTCGGTCGATAAAACTCTGCAAACTTCCGGAACCGGTGGTGATAATTAACGGAATCGCCAATACCAAAACCTCTTTGTAACCGCCTGGACTGTGCCAGCGGCGCTTTACTGCAAGTAACATGTTTTCCCTATAATGAATAAGTTGAGAACGGCTATACCCTTAAGCCCTTGAGCCCTTGAGCCATCGAACTAGGAGCCATCGAACCAAGAACCAATCAGGATGATTAACGACAAACAGGTGCGCAGTTTAGCTTGGTAGACTGCTTGGCAAAGTGCATACCCTAGGTAACAGGCACTACTGACACATACTAGAATGTATTGCTGAAATATAATGTTGAAATATAAAAAAGCATTACGCTTAAAAGGCCGTCATACCAATAAAGGCGCTAGGCCAATAGAGGCGCTAGGCCAAAAAAAGCGCTAGGCCAGATGATATCCTGAGAAATAATCGAAACTGACGTTAGCTCCCGACGATAATAAGACTCCAATCGACGAAAAAACCCCACCCTCAGAGCAAGCTAAATTGAAAAGACCCTATGACCTTAAAACGGCCATAGGGTTTATAGACTTTTTAAACGTCGGTGATAACCCCAGCTTTAGGGTCATTGAATATGTCCTTATCAAGGAACCCCTCACTATTGGCCACCACAGTCGTGACCATGGCATCGCCAGTCACGTTGGTTGCCGTGCGAGTCATATCTAACAGGCGATCAACACCAATAATCAAACCAATGCCTTCGACAGGCAGGCCCACTTGGTTGAGTACCATCACCAGCATTACCAAGCCCACCCCGGGCACAGCTGCTGTACCTATGGAAGCCAAGGTGGCAGTAAGAACAACCGTAAGGTAATCGTCCATTCCCAAACCAATATTGTAGGCTTGGGCAATAAAGACTGTGGCGACCCCCTGCATAATGGCGGTGCCGTCCATATTAATGGTGGCACCTAAGGGTACTGTGAAAGAGGCTACGCTGTTGTTAACCCCAAGACGCTTCTCAACCGTGCGCAATGTCACCGGTAACGTGGCACCACTTGAAGAGGTGCTAAAGGCAAACATTAAGGCGGGGCGCATTTTACTTAAAAAAGTTTTTACACTAAGGCCCGTAAAGGCTTTTAGCAGCAGCGAATAAACACCCAAACTATGCAGCAGCAGAACAAACAGAACCGTGAGGAAGTATTTACCTAGACTCAGAATCATACCAATACCTACACCGGCAAATAGCTTAGCCAGCAGGCAAAAGATGCCATAGGGAGCTAGATTCATCAGAATCATGACCATTTTCATGATGACTTCATTGACCACACCGAACCCATTATTGAGTCGCTGACCTGTATCGCCGCTTTTTGAAATGGCTAGGCCCACCAGTAAGGCAAACACAATTACCTGCAGCACACTGCCCTGAGCCATAGACTCGATCGGGTTGCTGGGGAATATATTAATAATGGTGGTTTTTAAAGGGGGTGCTTCTTTAGCTACAAATTCTGTCGCTAGAGCAAGGTCAATACCAACACCGGGCTGAACTAAGGCGGCAATGGAAATAGCCAAACCAATGGCCATGGCGGTGGTCGCCATGTACAAGACAATAGTCTTGCTGGCTACAGCGCCCATCCGGGAATTATTACCCAGAGATGCGACACCGCAGACAAGAGATACAAACACTAGCGGTACCACCAACAGCTTTAATGAGCGGACAAAAATCTGCCCAATGGTGTCAAACAAGCCATTAACCAGATATTGGTCAAGCCAGCCTAAAACACCTGCTGAAAGTAAATTACCACTAGAGAGAAAATTAAAAAGGGCCCCCACAAGGAGGCCCATTAGCATTGCAATAACAATTCGCTGAGTCAGACTCATTACTTAACCCTATCAATATAAAGAGAAACTTTAATGAGCCTGCTCAGCTATTCTAATTAAACTCTAATTAGAAGCTGTAGTTAGCTCGCAAGTACCAAGAACCACCTTCGTAGTTAGCCGCGGTACGACGTGGATATTGCAGGCCCACGCTCATACGGTTGGCATTTGGTGCGCCAATTTCGTCAACATATTCGTCGAGGATATTAGAGCCACCAGCAGTGATTCGCAGATTATCGTTAACATCATAACCCAGTTCTATATCTAGGTAGACAATGCTATCGATAAGTGCAGATGGATCAGTGTCTGCACCAATTCTGCCGCGCTCGTCGTAATGTTCGCCGTAGAAGTTCAGGCGAGCCATCAGGCTCAAGTCATCGCTGATGTTAGTCAGAGTATTAAGAACAAAACGGTTTTCAGGGTAGTTGTTCTCCATATCTTCGATCAGTGAATCACTTACTGGACGAATTCCGTTAATGGTCTTCTGACCAGTCACTTCAATCGTGTTGTGGTTGTAAGCGAAGCTAGCAGTTGTATCCATGCCAGACACTAACTCAAACGAAGAAGACAGAACTAAATCGAAGCCCTGGTGCTCAACATCCAATGCGTTGGTATAGAAAGAGACTGAACCACCAGTACCATTTGGAATATCGCCAGTACGGTAGATACGATCATCAACAGCAACCTGGTACATATCAAAGGTCAATGTAGTGCTATCACCCAGCTCAGTAGTAAAACCAAGGCTCATGTTAAATGACTCTTCTTCTTTCAAAGGTGCGCCACCAGCAGCCAGTGCTGCTGCACTAGTTGGACGTACTAAGCCCTCTTCAACCTGCAGACCAGTAGTACCGTCAAAGGTAGTGATAACTGTACTGACGTTAGCCTGACCTGGAGTCGGTGCATGGAAGCCCGTAGACATAGAACCACGTACAGTGAAGACGTCATTCACTGAGTAACGAGCAGCAACTTTACCGTTTGCTGTGCTACCGAAGTCAGAGAAGTCTTCATAACGTACGGCATACTGCACTAGAAGCTCATCGCTCATGTCGTGCTCTAGATCAACATAGAGTGCAACGTTGTCTCTTGAGAACGAACCAGCGTCAGCAGGCTTAACACTGCTCATACCACTAGTGTTACCGTTAATAGCAGAGATTCCGCCAGCAACAGTAGTGAAGGTCTCTTCACGCCACTCAGCACCAAAAGCCAGATTCAAATCTGTGCTTAGGGATTTGCTGAAATCAGCATTGAAGTTAACTTCTTCCTGATCAAAACCGCCCAGGTTAAAGTCACGCTGGAAGCTACCATCAGCAGCAACACCCAAGCTAGGTGCAGTCGTGTTGTTCAACGTGTAACGCAGTTCGTTAGTACCACGACCCAAGCTGACGTCATAAGAAATACCTGAAGTCATCTCGCCGCGAATACCACCAACCAACGTAATGTCAGTCTGCGCGCCATCTAGGAAAGGCGTGTAGCCTTGACGCAATGTACCGTCAACCCAGTTAGCATCTGCGCAAAGTGCACTAATAGTGCTGTGCGCAGTTGAACAATCAGTGTCATAACCAGCGCGGTAGAAGAAACGGTAACGACCGTCTGTCTCTGCGTAGCCACCGTGTGCATATAACTCAACACCACTGTTTGGATCTGTCATGCCAGCATTAAAGAAAAAACGGTCGCCGCTAGTTTCAGGACGGCCCCAAGACTGTACAAAAGGAGCATCGCCGAAAGGTGAGTCCGCGCCTACGTTAGGAACGCCGGCATCGATCAGGCCTTGGCCAACTGGACGCTGGATACCACGCGACAGCGCGTCGTTATCAACGCTTTCGAAGCTAAGATTTAAAAAGCCGTCTTCGCCTAGAGCAAAGCCACCGTTAGCAGCAACTCGTGAAGACTGCTCGCCTTCAAAGAACTCGCCGTGCTGTATCTGGATTGAACCGCCTTCAGAAGCATCTTTAAGCTGCAGATTCATTACGCCAGCAATTGCATCAGAACCGTACTGAGCCGCTGCGCCATCACGCAACACTTCAATGTTCTTTAGTGCAATACCTGGAATCATTGCCACGTCAACGCCGTGAGCACCGTTACCCGCTGCTGGAGCGAAGAACTGTACAAGAGCTGAACGGTGACGACGCTTACCGTTAACCAAGATTAACGCCTGGTCAGGAGCCATGCCGCGCAGTGATGTAGGACGAATAAACGCACTACCATCGCCAGTCGCTGGAGTAGCTGTGTAAGAAGGTACTAGTGATTTTAATGTATCAGTGATGTCTGCCTGATTGCCAAAAGCTGATAATTCAGCTTCAGAAAATACATCGACAGGTACTGTTGAATCAGCTGCAGAGCGTGCCTTATTACTACGGCTACCCATGACTACAACTTCTTCTAAACTAGCAGACTCCCCACTCTGTGCAAATGCTGGTTGCGCTGCTGCCACAACCCCAGAAATTGCCACCGCTATTAACGAGGCTTTTTTGAAATATGTCATTGTTGTTCTCCCGGTATAGTTATTTTTAAACTACTTACTTCTCAATGCCGCTAACATCGCAGCTTATTTAGGTTATCGACGAATAAAACCTCGCCTCCCTCACCTTTTACTTTCTTGCTTGTTCCTATCAAAATCCCAAAAGAGACCTTGCCTCAGAACCCACAGCAACTCGACGGCCCATACTCGCGACCCTCTCCGTGACCTGTGTAATCAATGCGGCATTATGCATGGCAACCTCACCATTTAAAAGCTGCATATTGTTCTCAAATCCCACTCGGGCATGGCCGCCCAAACCAGCGGCAACAAGCATACAGACTGCCTCTGTAGCGCCAAACGCGCACACAGACCAAATGACATCGCTCGTCATGGCATTCAGCATAGGTAGTACCTCAACAGCCGATGACGCCCCACCCTGAGTATAGCGGCCCAAAACATATAGCACCGAGATATTATCACCAGGAATAACGCCCCGCTGACGCAGTGATTCAAACCGAATAACGTCTTCAGCAGAGTATAAAATGTATTGTGGGCTTATATTCTCCCGCTGTAGCCAGGCAAAAAACGCTGCAGCTCTAACCTCATCTACTGGGCCAGCACAGAGCTCACGTACCGCCAGAGACACTGCCTCAGGCTTAAGCTCTTGGACCATCAGAATCTGCTGGTCTACGCTGTAAATGCCTACGGCTTCTGTCGTGACCTGAATAATCATCTCAGGCCCCACCGCATCACGCACCGCTGCCGTCGCTAATTGATAGGCCTGCACATCTAAAGAATGGCCGCCTTGGGCATCACGCACATGCAGGTGCACCATGCAGGCACCCGCATCGCGGCACTGCACTGCAGCCTCAGCCAGCTCGGCGGGCTCTATGGGTAATGCAGCATGATCTGTTTTTTGCTTGCGCGCACCATTGGGCGCGACGGCAATCATGATAGGTTTTAGGTCTGTCATATAAGCACCCCAGCATCTCGCAATGCGTCATCTAAAGCATGACCAAGCTTATCAGTAATTTCCGCCACATGACTTTCATTGATAATAAAAGGCGGTGCCAACAAGATATGGTTGCCTCTACGCCCATCTATGGTGCCGCCACCGGGATAGCAGGCGAGCCCACGAGCCATACCGTGACTCTTAATTAATGAATGCAGGGATAACTCTGCAGGCAAAGGCTCTTTTGTGCTTCGGTCTGCGACCAGCTCCAAACCTCTAAACAGCCCGCGCCCACGAATATCGCCAATATAAGGATGATCTGCAAAGCGTTGCTGCAGAGATTCTTCGAGTAAAGCACCCATCTGATTAACATTATCTAACAGGTTGTCATCTTCTATTATTTGCTGCACCGCTAGCGCCGCAGCGCAGGCAGTTGCATGGCCAATATAGGTATGACCATGTTGAAACAAACCAGAGCCATCGCTGAGCCTATTGAAAATCTGCGCAGAACAAAGAGTCGCACCTATAGGCTGGTAGCCCGCTGCCAGGCCCTTGGCTACCGTCACTATATCTGGCCGCACGGTCTCCTGATCACAGGTAAATAAGGCCCCAGAACGACCCATGCCACACATCACTTCATCGAGGATCAGTAAAATACCGTGGCGGTCGCAAATCTCACGAATACGCTTAAAGTACCCAGGGGCAGGCACCAGAACACCGCTAGTAGCCCCGACGATTGGCTCGGCTATAAAGCCAATGACATTATCTGCACCCAGCTCCTGAACCTTGGTTTCAAGCTCATCGGCAACCCGCAAGCCATATTCAACCTCTGACTCATTATCCCGCTGGTCACGGTACTGGTAGCAGGGGCTAATATGCTCTACATCTATTAATAAAGGCTCAAATTGTTGGCGGCGCCACTGGTTTCCACCCACAGCCAACGCACCCAAGGTATTGCCGTGATAGCTCTGCCTGCGCGCAATAAATTTTTGCCTCTTAGGTTCGCCCCCCTCCACAAAATACTGGCGCGCCAGCTTTAATGCCGCCTCCATAGCCTCTGAACCACCGGAGACAAAGTACACGTGCTCTATTCCCTCCGGAGCACGCTGCACCAAAAAGTCGGCCAACTGTTCACTGGGCTCTGAGGTAAAAAAGGAGGTATGGGCGTAGGCCAGGGAATCGAGCTGCCGCTTAATCGCGTCAATCACTCTGGCGTTAGAGTGCCCCAAGCAAGAAACAGCAGCGCCTCCACAGGCATCTAAGTAGCGATTACCCTTTTTATCAAGGATATAAGCACCATCCCCCTGCATTGCTACGGGCAATTGATTCTGGGTATGGCGATGAAATACACGGCTTTCTAGGGGCAAAATAAAAGTCTTAATTAGTTAATTTAGCAGCATGGTAACTAACCCACCAGCCATCCAGCAATGCATAATTTATCGACAAGCCTGTTAGTAAATCTAACGGGGATGCGCCGCGCTATTTTACGGCTAAACTTTTATCAAACCGCTATTAGATAGCAACTAGAAAGTTATTATAGAACCCTCTAGAGAGGTATTAGAGAGCCCTTTAAAGAGGTGTTAGAGCGCCACTACATAGCCTCTGTAATCAACCTGCTCATGCCGATAAATCGCTGCCTGCTCATGAATCCAAGTACGGAATAACATGACCTTGGGCTCGTCCTTTGCGTGCTCTGAGAAGTAAAAATTGTAGTCTTTTCGGTGCGCAATAAAACAGTCAAACGGAATAACTAAACGCCCAGCAGCAAGATCTTTAGCCGCTAAAAGACTCCCTGCCACAATAGGCCCCCGACCCTCTACTGCAACCTGCAGAGCCAGCCCAGCATCGGCGTAAAACAGCCCTTTACCCTGATCTAGAGTATCAACCTTTAACTCACTCAAGAGGGCTTGCCACGCCTGTCCGTCATCGTCGTGGATCAAACTATGGTTTACCAGATCGTCAGGCCCTCGTAATGGGTTATCCCCCTGCAACAGCGCAGGCGCGCAGGCTACAAAGGTATCGACGTCAATCAGCTTTTCTGTCTCGACACCGGCAACAGCCTCTGCACCCCAGCGAATAGCCACATCCACCTCTGCACCCAAACCTTTTGGGAAGTCCGGGGTTGGCGACAACCGCACTGTAATATCTGGGTAGCGCTGCTGAAAATCTGGTAGACGAGGAATCAACCATTGAGAGGCAAAGGTTGTAGTGAGATTTACCGTTAACACGGCCATACAAGGGTCTTGAACTAGCCGGCTGCTGACTTTTTCTAAGCGATCAAGGCTCTGAGTAACCACTGGAAGCAATTCAGTACCCGCAGCATTGAGAGATACTTTCCCGCGGGCCCGGGTAAATAGCGGCTGCCCAAAGTAGTCTTCTAAGCCCTTTATTTGCTGACTCACGGCACCATGGGTAACGCAGAGTTCCTGTGCCGCACGGGTAAAACTAAGCAACCTAGCGGCAGCCTCAAAGGCTCGCAATGCATTTAAAGGGGGCAGTTTTCTAGACATGTTGTGACCGATCATCTTTTGATTTTGATAATACAGGGTTGGGGTTGTATTTAAAGCCTAATTCCAGAACTAACTAGAGAGCCCCTCTAATACAGGTACCTGACAGAGCTATCTAATAGAGCCCACTAATAGAGTCCCCTAATAGAACCACCCTAATAGAGCTCTTTAATAGAGCTCCCTAATAGAGGCATCTAGAATGATCCAAGCGTCAAACAGCGCCGTAACTCTGTTAAGGTAGCATTTGGCAGTGTAGGCATGTTGAGAAAAATCATCGATACAGTAGATAAACCAAGTCAGTCGACCGCTAAGGTCGCCGTTTTAAATACCGCAGAGAAGCGCTCGGACGAGTGGAGCCTTCTGCTTATCGCAGTGGGCGAGACTCGCGACCGTCAGGCGTTTGCTAAGCTCTTTAAACATTTCGCTCCCCTTTTGAAAAGTTTTTCTGAAGCCAGCCGCCATCAGGGCTGGTACCCAGGTCTAAGTGAAGACCTAGTCCAGGAAGTCATGATCAAGGTATGGCAGAAAGCGGCCGGCTACAACGCTGAAAAAGCATCGGCAACAACTTGGATCTATACGGTTGCACGGAACTGCCGTATTGATATGTTGCGTCGAAAAAGTAACACCCAACATCTTCCTCTAGAAAATGAAGACTATTGGCACGAGCCAGACGAAGAGACACCAGTGACTCTGTTACGTCAAAAGCGTAATGGAGACAAGATTCAGGAGTCTCTGGCTAAGCTCCCCAAAGAGCAGGACGAAATTCTGCGCAAGGTCTATCTGGAAGGAAAATCCCACGCTGAGGCATCCCAAGAACTTGGGCTTCCCTTAGGTACTGTTAAATCAAGAGTGCGATTGGCACTCCAAAAGATGCAAATTTTGGTGTCGCCAGAATTTCAAGAAGAGCTACCCCATGAGTAATCAAATTAACTTTCATCCAGACCGAAGCATGCTGGTGGAATTTTCTGCAGGCACATTAGAGACAGCACTAACTATCTGCGTTTCCGCGCACCTGCATTTTTGCGACCAATGTCGGTCAGAGCTACTGTCCCTCGATCAGCTTGGTTCTCAGCTAATGAGTGATGCAAAGCCCAGCGACATAGATGAAAGTTTGCTAGACACCGTGATGGCTAAAATTGACGAGGCAGAATTAGCACAGGTTAATTCTAAAGGTTCAGCAAGAGTTCCGGTCAATGAAAAGCCCAGCAGTTTCCCTTTTTCTGTCAATAAGCTGATTGAGAGTACCGAACATTCTGCCACCTGGAGTCGCCTGAACTCCTCATTAGATATAGCTCGACTCAAAACTGGGCAAGACAAGTTTGAAGTGGCCCTGCATAGACTCTGTGCTGGCGGCAAAGCACCAAAACATGATCACCAAGGAATCGAATATACCGTGGTGTTAAAGGGCAGCCTGTCGGATGAGCGCTCTGTTTACAGTGAAGGGGATTTTCTGGTGCGCCAGCCCGGTGATATCCACCAGCCTATGGGCGGTCAAAACAGTGAATGTATCTGCCTGTCAGCATTGTCGGCACCAATAAAGCTCACCAGCCCACTTGGTTTCCTGATGAAGCCTTGGCTACAGATACGGCCCATGTAATTTGATCTATTGATTAGAAAGAATAAAAAAAGATATCTAAACCACGCGACAGCGTGGTTTTTTTTGCCCGTTGCTCTCAGTTAAGAGCTCTGCAAGCGAGTAGGGATAGAAAGCCCTTAGCTGTAAAAAGCCCTTAGCTATAAAAAGCCGTTAGGGATAGACAGCCATTAGCTATAAAAAGCACTTTGGCATAAAAGCCCTTAGCCATAAAAAGCCCTTAGCTATAAAAAGCACTTAGAGCCGGACATTCACACCAGCATCAGCCATAAATCGCTTGGCCTCTGGAACTGAATATTCGCCAAAGTGAAAAATGCTAGCAGCAAGAACAGCGTCAGCCTTGCCCTCAACCACACCATCAACAAGGTGCTGTAAGTTGCCCACACCACCTGAGGCAATAACTGGCACATTGACCCCATCGCTAATACGCGAGGTCAAATTTAGATCAAATCCATTTTTAGTACCATCCCGGTCCATACTGGTCAGCAGTATCTCACCGGCACCAAAAGCCGTCATTTTCTCAGCCCATTCAATGGCATTAATGCCCGTAGGCTTGCGACCACCATGGGTAAAGATTTCCCAGCGCGGGCTATCGCCATGTTCGACCTGCTTGGCATCAATAGCCACCACAATACATTGCGAACCAAAACGCTGTGCCGCCTCGCGAACAAAGTCGGGGTTATTAATTGCCGCCGAGTTAATAGCCACTTTATCGGCACCGGCATTCAGTAGATTGCGAATATCCTGCAACTCACGCACACCACCGCCGACAGTCAGAGGAATAAATACTTCCCCCGCCATACGTTCAACCGTGTGTAATGTCGTGTCCCGCGCTTCATGACTGGCGGTAATATCAAGAAAAGTAATTTCGTCAGCGCCCTGCTCGTTATAGCGACGGGCCACTTCTACCGGGTCACCGGCATCGCGGATATCGACAAACTGCACGCCTTTTACCACTCGGCCTTTGTCCACATCCAAACAGGGAATAATTCGTTTAGCCAATCCTTTTGACTTATCTATCACTTATCTTCTTCCTTAAACATATGCCCCAACTTGCCAGCTTTGGTCAGCAAGTACTGAACATTGTGCGGGTTGCTGTCTGCTTGAATCGGCTCCCGATCAACCACATTAATCCCTAAGTCTTGTAGGGCCTTAATTTTGCGTGGGTTATTGGTCATTAACCTAACCTGCTTGGCACCCAAATGCTCTAGCATAGGCGCACAGATAGAATAGTCACGCATATCAGCACCAAAGCCCAGCCGCTCGTTGGCTTCAACAGTGTCGGCACCCTGGTCTTGAAGATTGTAAGCGCGGATCTTATTTACCAACCCAATCCCACGGCCTTCTTGGCGCAAATAGAGAATCGCCCCCCGCCCCAGCTCAGAGATACGCTTCATGGATTCCTGTAGCTGCTCACCGCAGTCACAGCGCAAGCTACCCAGAGCATCGCCAGTCAGGCACTCAGAATGGATTCTAATCAGCAACGGTTCGGCAGAGGCACAGTCACCCATGGTAATGGCAATATGTTCCTTGCCTTTAAAAGGGTCTTCAAAGCCATGAATATCAAAGGTGCCCCAACGGGTGGGTAACTTTGAGGATTCGATAAAACGAAGCACCAGACTGACTCCAACAAGTGAATAAAACAGGCTGCTATTGTAGCGGTAACCTGCCCTATGTGCAGGTTTTTCCGCCCAGTTCAATCCACTTTTACTACCGCTGTAGTGGGTCTACAGTGGGTCTATAGCGACTCTAAAGTACCTCTTGTTGGTTTTTTTATATCGTAGACTACCCTGTATAAACAGGGGATCAGCACCAATGTAATGGCAGTGGCAAAAACAATACCGAAACTTAGGGACAGGGCCATGGGAATAACGAACTGTGCCTGGGTGCTGGTTTCAAACAACATAGGCAGCAAGCCTACAAAGGTCGTCATGGTAGTAAGCAGGATTGCTCTAAAGCGTTGCCTGCCCCCCGACATGAGTGCCTCTTCAATTGAATTTTCATCTTCCCGTGCCCGATTCACAAATTCCACCAGAATCAAGCTGTCGTTAACCACCACGCCTGCCAGTGCAATCAAGCCAAAGATCGACAGCATGCTTATGGAAACACCAAAGATAAGATGCCCAACCAGAGCACCAATAAACCCGAAGGGAATAACGGCCATAATCACCAACGGCTGTACATAGGATTTAAGGGGTACCGCCAACAAGCCATATATCAAAAACAGAGAGGCAACAAAACCCAAAATCATGCGGTTCATTAATGTTTTCTCTTCTTCGCTAGCACCGCCTAAACCAAACTTGACTCCTGAATAGCGGGTTAGCAATTGCGGGATAAACTCTTTAGTTAAGTCCTCAATTACTGCACCACTCTGCGCTATAGTCGAGTCCACATCGGCAGTGATGGTCACGGTACGTTCACGATCAATTCTCGATATTGCCGTAAGGCCAAGGCCCAGACGTATATCGGCGACCTCACCAATAGCAACGGCCTGGCCGTTGGCAGCCCGGATATGCATATCCTCTAAAGTGGCAATCGAACTACGTTCTTCAATGGGGTAACGTACCATCACTTTTAAGGTATCGGCGCCTCTCTGTAACCGCTGCACCTCTTCACCATAAAAGGCTTGGCGCACTTGGCGGCCAATATCCCCGAGGCTAATATCTAGCTGGCTGGCATTTGGCTTGAGACCAATCAATATTTCTCTACTGCCGGCACCCTGAGAATTATAGATATCAAAAACGCCGTTGTACTCACCTAGTTTTTCGGCCAATGCCGCGCCAGCCAGGGTCAACTGCTCTGGATCTGAGCCTGATAGGGTTAGGTTAATCTTTGCGCCACCGCCAGCATTGGTTCCGGCGTAATAGCGTTGCTTGCGAACATTGGGTAGATTGCCAACCTTATCCCTCCAGAGCTTTTCAATTTCAAAGGCACTGATATTGCGATCTTCAGGGTGGGTGAGAGACATCATGAAGTTGGCCTGGACATCCGACTCAGTATAAAAAATAAGGTGCTCTATAAGCCCCTTATCATCTGGATGTGTACGTCGGTACTCGGCATCTACCTCATAGGCGGCTCCTTCAATACGAGATAAGGTTTCCTGCAAATTTTCAGCTGAAGCTCCGTCCTGCATAATAATTTGCGCCTGAACACCGTCCCCCGGAACATTGGGGAAAAATTCAAAACGGGCAATGCCGCTGTTTACCGCACTGATGGAAATAATCAGTAGGGCAAAAAACCCAGCTAAGGTGGCGTAACGGTAGTGCAAACAGCGTTTTAAAAAAGGCAGATATTGCTGTTCAATGAACCCGGTAAGCGCACTAGCTACCTGCTGCTGCCAGCGTTCCACAAACCCTTTACGCGACGTCGACGAGTTACCTAGTTTTAGCCCTACCAAATGAGCGGGCAGTATCAGCTTTGATTCAATCAGAGAGAACATCAGGCACAGAATCACCACTACAGCAATAGTTTCAAAAAAAGGCCCTGCGGCACCACCCACAAATAAAATAGGGGCAAAAGCTGCCATGGTCGTCAGCACTCCAATAGTTGAGGGAGTAGCCACTTTTTTGGCCCCTGCAATAACAGTCGCAACTGAAGCTTTGTAACCTGCTTTATCCGATACCGCAGCTGATGTGTTTTTAAATTCCCCTTTGGCTTCACTAAAAATACTCTCGCCAATCACAATGGCGTCATCTACCACGATGCCCAACACCATAATAAAAGCGAAGAGACTCAGTACGTTTACATCAACCGGATAGGGGTTAATGGGCATTAACCAAAAGGCGCCAAGGAAGCTAACGGGAATACCTAACATTACCCAACCAGCTACATGCAGATTCAGGAACAAGCCCAAAACGATTGCCACAAGCACGGCCCCCAGAGCAAGATTTTCAAGCATCATATTGAGCCTGCCACGCAGGTGATACGACGTATCGAAGAATTCATTAATTTGTAGACCCTCTGGGAGAGTCTTACGTTGGTCTGCAATATATTGCTTAACCCGATTACTAATGGTCAGTATGTCTTGGTCTTCGACGGCGAACACGCCTAGGTTAAAAGCACTCTGGCGGTCAAAGCGCACAAGAGTATTAGATTCGGTAAAACCGTCCTTAATAGTGGCTACATCACTGAGTAAAAGTTTTGTGCCATCGGGCTGGCTGCGCACCACTAATTTTGCAAAACTCTCTCCTGTGTAGGCCTTGCCTTGAGTGCGAACCAACACATTGCCCTCCGAGGTTCGTATCATTCCCGCCGGTAAATCAAGGGATGAGTTGCGTAACACCTGAGCCACTTCATTAAGAGTTAAATTATATTCACGCAGCCGGTCTTCTTTTACCTCGATAGAGATTTCATAGGGGTCGACACCCCATAGGATAATTTTTTTGATTTCTGGCAATAGTAATAGTTCGTCGCGCATCTCTTGGCCCATGGTCTTGCGCGTGCGCTCGTCCATATCACCATAGACGGCTATACCCATTATCCAGCGTTGCTCATCCATCGTGGCGCGAGTCACTGTGGGCTTTTCTAAATCATCGGGAAAGTTAACAATGCTATCGATTCGATTTTCAACCTGAGCCATAACCTCTTGTATATCTTCATTGGTCTCGATTTCAAGGTTAATCCGGGCAACGTCACGACTCGCCGTTGAGTTGATTTTTTTGATACCTTTTAAACCCTGAAGCGCCGCTTCCATGGGCAGAATAACGCCCTTCTCTACCTCAACAGGCGCGGCACCTGGGTACATGGCTGAAACAGAAATTTGATCCAACTCACCCACAGGAAACATATTCTTACTGATATTCAGTGCAGAAATTAATCCGGCACTAATGACCAGGATCATCAGTAAATTCGCGGCTACTGGGTTTTTAGTAAACCAACCTATAAGGCCATAGTTCTCACTCGGCATTGGCTATGGCCTCTGGTGTAATATTAGCTTCGTTCTCCGGACTCAATTTCATGCCTTCGATGGGCACGCCCATGGCACTGACAATAATTTCATCACCTTCCTCCAGCCCAGCGATAACATAGTAAAAGCGATCATCACCAAAAATGGGTTCTACTACTTTAAGGCGCAACCTCTGCTCTGCATCTACCAGCGCCACTTTGCTACCTTCCAATAGTGCATGACGGGGAATAGCAAAGGCGTCATCAATGGTCTTGCCGCCAATAGTGGCCGTCACAAAAGTGCCCATCAACAAAGGGGACCGGGTTGCTACACCGCTCGAAGTAAGCCTTCCATAAGGGTCGTGTATCTGGGCAACTACATAGAGCGCGCGGTTCTGTTCGCTAATCACGCCCTCTGAACGAACCAGTTTAGCCGGCCAAACCTGATCGGTATTATCGATAGACCCCCTTAGGATAAGGTCAAGCTGGCTATTTTTATCGGCGTTTGAAAAACTATTCATCATCGATAGGTCACGCTTGGTGAGGGGCAGGCGTACCTCTGCAAAGTCGGTGGCAAAAGTGTCACCGAGGGGCGAGCCCACAGTCACATATTGGCCAATATCCACTTTTTTAGCAGCCACCATTCCCGGGTATGGGGCGCGAATGCTGGTGCGGGCTAATTTTAGTTTGGCCTGTTTCACTTCCGCTTCTGCTTCCAATACGTTGGCACGGGCCTCATCGAGATAGGGTTTACGCAGGGCTAGTAGGGGCGCTTCCTCGGCGGGTCGGCCGGTCATGCCCCATTCTTTTTCTGCCTGCACAGCGCGAGCTTTTTCAAAGGTTAGCTGGGCATTCATGCTGATTAATTTGGCATTGGCTCGCTGCAAGGCAACTTCGTAGTCCGTTGGGTCAAGCTCGAGCAATACATCGTTGGTATCAAAGGCGCCCCCCACTACAAACTTTTCGGACACCGTTAAAACACGGCCGGATACTTCTGAAATTAATGATGTGCGGGTGCGCGCGGCAACTGTACCCTGGGATTCAATTGACAAAACAGCCTGGGTTCTTACCAAACTAATGGTTTTGACTGCGACGGCGGTATCGGGAGATTCCGCCTTTACGGGCGCAGGCTTGAGAAGATTCATGGCCATTGAAATAACAATCGCCGCAACAATAATGGCGATGGGTAATAGCTTTCTAGAATGTTTTTGTAAGATGTTCTTTTTCAATAGTTTTGTGTTCACAAGAGCCCCTATCCTTAGGATGTTCTACTCCCAAATTTCGGAAGTTTTAAATTCAGTTTTAGCAAGATGCAGTGAGATGTAACGGGGTGACACGCTGATAGCTATGGTTTAGCAAGGTATACAAAATGTAGCTATAGCAATTCGTCCAATAACTATAGCAGGTGACAGAAAAAGTGCCGCAAAGAATGAACGGTGACGTGGCAAGAACGAAAGGGCTAAAGGGCTAAAGGAGTGTGACAGTAAGTAAGGGGTGTAGAAGATAGAAGGTGTAGGTCGTAGGTGGCAGAAATCAGATAGCAAATAGCAGCAATAAGAACTAAGTAGCCAACTGACTGCGATTTAAGGATCTACGCCGATAAAGGCGCAGATCCCGATTATCAAAGACTGATTAAGAGTCTATTAAAAGCTACTATCGAACCTCAGGCTCGGGGAAGCGGCCCATAAACTTAGACACAAACAGAACCACACCAACAATCACCAGCAATAACGCAATAGCGGTAAACAGTGCCATCGACAGAATGCCAATAAAGACACCAAAGTAACTAATTGCCATCAACAGCGGCAGTAAAAGCATCAGGCTGACAAACCGGTTATTAGTCTCAACCACTAAATAGAGGCAAGGAATCAACAGCAGCGTTATCGTCGACGCAAACAAAATACCAAAGCTCAAAGACAGCGCCATTGGAATCACAAACTGTGCCTGCACACTGGTTTCAAACAATAGCGGCAAAAGACCAACAAAAGTCGTCAAGGTGGTTAGCAGAATGGCTCGGAACCGCTTGGTACCAGCTTTGATAATGGCGTCCTGAGAGGACAGCCCTTCGGCCTTACCCCTATTGGCAAACTCCACCAAGATGAGGCTGTCATTAACCACTACGCCAGCAAGGGCGATAATGCCGAAAATAGACAGAATATTCACCGACATATCAAACAACATGTGGCCAATAACCGCGCCGATAAAGCCAAAAGGAATCACCGACATGATCACTATTGGCTGTAAGTAAGATCTCAGCGGCACCGCCAGCAAGCCATAAATCATAAACAGGGCCAACATGAAGCCCACGCCCATCTTAATATAGTATTCGTTCTGCTCTTGGGTACCACCGCTCAGGCGGAATCCCACACTGGGGTATTTCTCTAACAGCGTCGGCACGAATTTGGTGCGGGCATCGCTCACAACATCGCCACTCTGAATCTTATCTTCTTCTACATCTGCGGTAATGGTGACAGTGCGTTTGCGATCGAGACGATCAATGGATGTTAGGCCTAAGCCCAGGCTAATGTCTGCGACCTGGCCTATTTCAATCGCTTGGCCAGCACCAGTTCTTATAAGCATGTTTTCCAATGTGGCGATGGAGCGACGGTCTTCAATAGGGTATCTGACCATAACTTTAATGGTGTCTGAGTTGCGCTGAATTCTCTGCACCTCTTCGCCATAAAAAGCCTGTCTCACCTGAACAGCAACATCGCGCAGAGTCACGCCAACTTGGCTGGCATAGGGTTTGAGTTTAATCAGAACCTCTTTACTGCCAGAGCCCTGAGAATTGTAGATATCGTAAACACCCGGGAACTGGGTTAAATACTGCTGTAATTCATTGCCCGCATTGGTCAATTCTTCCGGGTTAGAGCCCGAGAGGGACAGGCTAATTTTAGCGCCAGAAGGCCCTTCACTTGCAGAGTAACGCTGCTCGCGAACATTGGGCATGAGACCCACATCTTCGCGCCACATCCGTGCAATCTCTACGGCACTAACGGTACGGTACTCGGCTTTGGTCAACACCAGTCTAAAGCTAGCATTAACATCACTGCGCACAAATACAGCAACATGCTCAACCAGGCCGACACTGTCAGGGTTTGCTTCTCGATATTCTCGATCAATTTTGTAGATAGAGTCTTCTATCACATCAATCGTTTCCCTGAGGCTTTTTGCTGAGGCTCCGTCTTGCATCACTATGTTGCCACGCACATCGTCGCCGGGAACGTTAGGAAAAAACTCAAACTTGGCGAGACCGCTGCTTGTAGCACCCAGCACCAATATCAATATGCCCAAGAACCCCGCCAAAGTGATATAGCGGTTGATTAGTGCTTTACGCAGAATAGGCTGATAAACATTGTCTATAAAAGTCTCAAGACCGCTAGAAATAGCCCGCTGGTATTTGGTGATAAAACCCATCCAGCCTGTTGGCTTTTCACCAAACTTAAGACCCACTAAGTGGGAGGGTAGGATCAGCTTGGATTCGATTAACGAGAATGTTAAACACAGGATGACAACTACGCCAATGGCCTTGGTAATACCCGCAAAGCTACCGCCAATAAAAATAATTGGTGCAAACGCAGCCATCGTAGTCAGTACACCAATAGTCGAGGGTGTAGCGACCTTTTTAACGCCCGCCACCACTGTATCTATAGAGGCATGGTAAACAGTGCCAGCAGCAAGCTCACCAGAGCTACTCTTTTGCTTGTAGTCTTCTTTCACTTCGCTATAGACACTTTCACCAATAACAATGGCATCGTCCACCACGATTCCCAGCACCATAATAAAGGCAAACAAACTCAATACATTGACTGTGATATCGCCCATTGGCATCAGCCAAAATGCACCGGCAAAGCTCACAGGAATGCCTAAGATTACCCAAAACGCGACTTTCAGGTTAAGGAACATACCCAGCACTAGGGCCACCAGCAGGCCTCCCATTAATAGGTTTTCGGACATCATGGTCAAACGACCATTTAGGTAATAGGCCTCGTCATTAAACACACTGATACTGATACCGTCGGGAAGGGTCTTCTGCTTTTCTTTAGTATAAGCATGAACCGCTTCACTAATCGTCAATAGGTTTTGGCCCTCTAAAGAGAACACTCCTAAGGTGAAAGAATTTTTCCGGTCAAACCGGTTGGTATACATTCTGTCGGTAAACCCATCTCGCACATTGGCGACATCTGACAGCATCAGCTGGGTGCCGTCCAAATCACTTCTGATAACGATATTTTCGAAGTCACTGCCGAAGTATGACTTACCCTCAGTTCTGATAAGCACGTTGCCGTTGCCGGTTCTAATCATGCCCGCTGGAAGATCTAACGAAGAGGACCTTACCGCCCTTGCTACTTCGGCCAGCGTGAGATTGAGTTCTTTAAGGCGGTCTTCACGGACCTCAATGGAAATCTCGTACCGACCGGCACCCCAGAGCTGTACTTCTTTAACGGGGGCCAGCGCCAAGAGCTCATCATAGACTTCGTCGCCCACAAGCTTTTTCTGCCGCTCGGTCATGTCACCATAGACAGAAACTCCCATGGCCCATAAATTTTGCTGTACTCGCTGCACGGTTGGCTTTTCAAGATCATCTGGCAGATTGGTAATACCGTCGATGCGATTTTCGATCTGCGTCATCACTTCGCTGATATCTTCGTTGGGCTCGATTTCTAATCGAATTCTGGCACGGTCACGATCTGCAGATGAGGTGATTTTTTTAATACCCTGCAGGCCCTCAAGTGCTGATTCCATCGGCAAAATAACGCCCTTCTCAACCTCGATAGGGGCAGCGCCAGGATAGGGCGCAGACACAGTCACCAAGCGCAGCTCTGTGCGCGGAAACATCTCTTTACTAATATTAGTGAGGGATAACGCACCCGCAAAAAATACCAGGATCATGACTAGGTTTGCCGCAACTGGGTTGCGCGTAAACCAACCAATAAGGCCCGTTGATTTTTTCTCGATCACTTGGCACCACCCACGCTTAGGTTATTTCTGACACGCAGCTTTAGCCCTTCAATTGGAGTCCCCAGAGCACTAATGATCACTTCCTGGCCGTTTACTAGGCCCTCAGAGATGTAGTAATGGTCGTCGTCTGTAGAGACAACGATTACACTGATAATTTGCAGCAAGCTATTCTCATCGACCAGCCCCACTCGCGACCCTTCGAGTAACGCGCTGCGCGGAATTTTAAAGACATCGTTTAGCACTTTGCCCTGAATAGACGCCTTTACAAAAGTACCTACCCGAAGCGGAGCCTGTTTTTTATCAGTGCTTTCCGTACTTGCCGTTTGACCCTTAACAGCAGTTCGATTGACACCGTAGGGATCTGGCACTCTTGCCACTATATATTGCGAACGATTGAGCTGATCAACCACACCTTCCGAGCGCTCAATAACAGCTGGCCAAGACGAGTTCATACCATCGACCGTGCCACTCAAAATAACGTCTGTGCCCGCTAGGGTCGCTTTCGAGGAAAGCCCCTCCATCATGGTCAAATCTTTCTCGGTGAGAGGTAACCTTATCTCAACAAAATCGATAGCAAAGGTTTCGCCGATACGGGTACCTGTGGTTACAAACTGGCCTATATCAGCTAGTTTTTTTGACACCATGCCTGCATAGGGCGCTTTAATAATGGTCTTAGCTAACTTGACCTTTGCTTGCCTTACTTCAGCTTCAGCTTGGAGAAGATTGGCCTGAGCCTCTAGAAGGTAGGGCTTGCGTAGGGCCAGTAACGGAGCTTCAGATTTTGGACGTCCGGTCATGCCCCATTCTTTTTCTGCCTGCACTGAACGAGCCTTCTCAAGCTCCATCAAGGCCTTAAAGCTAATCAACTTGGCTTCTGCCCGCTGCAGCGCTACTTGGTAATCAGTGGGGTCTAGGGTCAAAAGCATGTCGCCGGTTTTAAATGTACCGCCAACAACAAAGGCATCGGACACATCTAATACAGCGCCTGAAACCTCAGAAATTAATGTTGTCCGAGTTCTGGGAGCGACAATGCCTTGGGACTCGACACGCATCTCTAATCTAGCGCTGTTAACAACCTCCGTCTTCACTGCCATTGCAGCTTCAGGCTCTGGTGCCTTAACAGCATCAGGTTTCAACAGATTCATTACTACGGCTAAAAATAGGGCGGCGGATACAACACCGATGGCTATTAATTTATCTTTCACTCGGTTCTTCCTTTATTCTTCTTATTCTAAAATTATTATTGTTTGGTCTGTTTTTTTTGATCTATCGTTAGCCCAGTAATGAACCAGTGTCGCTAGGTTCTTTTAAAGAGTACCTAACCACAAAAAATAGAGTAACCAGGCGCAGCTCCCGGCTGCCAGCCCCGCCACAACATCGTCGATCATAATACCCAAACCGCCGCCAACATGCTTATCTAACCAGCTAATCGGCCAAGGCTTAAAAATATCAAACAGGCGAAATAGTATAAAGCCTAATACTATGGTTACGTAATTTAGCGGCAAAAAGGCCATAGTCACCCAAAAACCGACAAATTCGTCCCACACAATACCACCGTGATCATGGACTCCCAGCTTGTCTGCCGCTCTGCCGCAGATGGCCACACCAGCAACAGCGGACAGGGCCACAATAAACAGAGTCGTCAGCTGGGGCAACTGGGCCAGCAACAACCACAGTGGAATAGCCGCAATGGTACCAAAAGTCCCCGGCGCCTTGGGCGCTAGGCCACTGCCAAAGCCAAAGGCTAATAATAAACTGGGTGAGCGTAAAAGCTCTGCAACCCTAGGGTTAACGGCTGAAATGATCAAACCCTCCATTAAATGCTGTCGATGACTGACCATCTACTATAACAAGATCGTCCGAATTATTTGCCGCCAGTATCTGGCCAATCAAGGTTGCCTGGAGTTTACCCTTAGCAATCCACTGATCAACCGTTTCGCGGTGGACTAAGGGCACGGTAAAGCACAGCTGGTAATCATCACCCCCAGTCAGTGCCCAACCTAAAAAGTGTTGGGGCCAGGTCTCGACCAACTCTCCATGCACGGGCAATAAATTAGTTTCAATCTGACCACAGACTCGACTGGCTTGGCAGATATGACCCAGATCTGCAATTAGGCCATCAGATATATCGATACAGGCACTGGCGATATTGCGTAATTTGATACCTATCTCGACCTGAGGCTGGGGTTCATAAAACCGCTTGAGTAACCGATCGGGGCTATTAATCTGCTTGGAATGACCTTTGATCATATTCAGAGATGCAGCACCGTCACCTAATGTCCCGGTCACATAGATAGCATCTTCCACCGCCGCACCATCTCTTCGCAGTGCATCGCCAATGGGCACTTCACCCATTAAGGTAAGGCTAATCGTCAGAGGCCCCGCAGTGGTATCACCGCCGACCAGTGCAACGTTAAATTGGTTTGCAATCTTAGCTAGGCCTCGGCTAAAACCTTCAAGCCAATCGGCATTGGCCATGTCTTGGGGAATAGTCAGCGCTAGGGTAAACCACTTAGGGGTGGCGCCCATGGCAGCCATATCGCTGAGATTGACGCAGAGTGTGCGAGTGGCAATCTGCTCTGCACTTGCGCCGACAGGAAAGTGTACGGACTCTACTAAGGTGTCGGTGGCACAAACAAGGTGATGGCCTGGGCTGACTTTAACTAGGGCAGCATCGTCACCAATACCAAGCTCTACTCCCTGCTGCCCCGTAAGGCCTTTGAAGTAGGTGGCGATTAGTGCAAATTCACTAAGCTGTCTGACGATTGGCTCTGACAGGTTTCCACTCCTAGCTGCTTTTTAGCGACTTTTTAGCTACTTTAAAGCTGACTATCTGCGCTTATTAGCAGCCACTTCAATAGCACGCTTATCAATGGCGACCTTATCCAATACGCCATTGATAAACTTAAAGGCGTCGGTGGGACCAAAGGTTTTGGCCAGGTTGACGCCTTCATTGATCACCACTTTATAGGGTACCTCAATACTGTAAACCATTTCATAGCTGGCAATACGCAGTACCGCTCGGGATACCGGATCCAGGTCTTTATTTTCACGGTCTAGGTGAGGCGTATAGGTCGCATCGACCTCGGCCAAATTTTTAGGCACCCCAAACAATATATCGTGAAACAGACCGGCATCCACCTTGCCCATATCGTTGTCGGAATGAAATTCAGCCTCGATATCGATCAGGTCTGTGCGACCCACATCCCAGGAGTAAAGAGCCTGTACCAGTAACCTGCGGGCTTTCTGTTTTTCTTTCGGTTTCGACATATTATTCGGCGCCTTGCATCTGTTTAAAGATGGCTAGCATCTCAAGGATAGTCAGAGCTGCCTCTTCACCTTTATTTTCTTCGTTGTCACCGGAGCGGTCCAATGACTGCTGCAGATTGTCGGTCGTCAACAGACCAAAGGCGACGGGCAGGTTTTCATTGAGTCCCACCTCACCAATACCCCGAGTTGTCTCAGAGCACACATAGTCAAAGTGCGGTGTATCTCCACGAATCACACAACCCAGGGTAATAATGGCATCGAAGCGCCCTGTACGCGCAGCGCGCTGAGCAGCCAAGGGCAACTCAAAGGCACCGGGGACACGGAATTCTTCAACGGCATCACCACTGATATTGTGGCGCGCCAAAGCCCGAACAGCACCGTTTAACAGGCCGTCGGTTATCTCGGCATTCCAGCGCGCAGCGATTACTGCGACGCACACCTTACCCAGATTAAAATTACCTTCTTCAGGTCTAAACTCACTCATGGTTAATTCCTGTTTGTGCTATTCGCAGTCAACGTATTCAACGACTTCAAGATCAAAGCCTGAGATACCGGTAAATTTAAACGGCGCACTCATTAGGCGCATTTTATGCACGCCCAGATCCATCAGAATCTGCGAGCCTGTACCTACCTGCTGATAAACCACGTCCCCTGCGGGCTGGTTTTTGCCACTATTGGGATTCACAATCATTTCGATATTGTGGTCAATATCCTCTGCAGTCTCAGGGTAATAAAGCAGTACTAGTGCACCGCGACCCTCTTTAGAAATAGCTTCCATTGCTTTATGAAAAGACCAAGACGAGTAGCCCTTGTCAGATTCCAAAGCCAAAATATCTCGCGCAGAACGATTAATGTGCACGCGAGCCAACACCGGCTCATCAGTACTCACATCACCTTTAACTAAAGCAAAGTGCTTCTCGTTGCGGGCATTGTCTAGGTAAGTCTTGAGAGTAAATTCACCAAACTGGGTATTCACCTGTCGTTCATTAATACACTGGGTAGTCTTCTCTGTCACCAGACGGTAGTGAATCAAATCTGCAATGGTGCCGATCTTTAACTGATGCTTTTCGGCAAACACTTCTAGATCATCACGACGGGCCATGGTGCCGTCTTCATTCATAATCTCGACAATCACAGCGGCAGGCTCAAAGCCCGCTATACGCGATAGATCACAGCCAGCTTCAGTGTGGCCTGCACGGCTGAGTACGCCGCCGGGCTGTGCTTTGAGCGGGAAAATATGGCCGGGCTGCACAATGTCTTCCGGGCGAGCATTGCCGGCAACCGCGGCCTGAACAGTACGCGCGCGATCTGCGGCAGAAATACCGGTAGTTACACCTTCAGCGGCTTCAATGGACAGCGTAAATGGTGTGCTGTGGCTAGACTTGTTACTGTCCCCTTCAACCATCATGCCCAACTTAAGCTGCTCACAGCGTTGCTCGTTCAACGTCAGACAAATCAATCCGCGGGCATAAGTCGCCATGAAATTAATGTCCTGGGGTCGCACCATGGGTGCTGCCATGACAAGATCACCTTCGTTCTCACGATCTTCGTCATCCATCAGAATAACCATCTTGCCCTGACGAATATCTTCGAGTAATTCTTCTACTGTATTAAGTACCATTTTCTCTTCTCTTCCGGTCTTGTAGATATTGCTAATTGTTATTATTGGCGCGCTTTACTTGCTATCAGCGGCACCTTCATCAGAGCTGCCATTAGAACTATCAGCAGCACTATCACCGAGCAGTAATCGCTCTAGGTAACGAGCCACCAAATCGACTTCCAAATTTAGCTTAGTGCCCACTGCGTAATCACCCATCACTGTATGAGTCATAGTGTGGGGAACAATATTTAATTCGAATTCTGAGCCGTCGACTTTATTGATGGTTAAGCTAGTACCATCAACTGTGATTGAGCCTTTGTGGGCAATGTATTTTGCCAATTCACGAGGAGCGCGAATGCGGAAACGCCATGACCTTGCATCTTCGTGCAGAGAAACCACTTCGCCAATACCGTCCACGTGGCCAGACACTATGTGCCCACCAAAACGGTCGCTGGCCTGCATGGCTTTTTCTAAGTTGATGCGGCTGCCATTTTTCCAATTGCCGATAGTCGTCAAGTTTAAGCTCTCAACCGAGACGTCGGCAATAAAGCCTTCACCAGTAAGTTCAACAGCGGTTAGGCAGGCACCATTACAAGCGATGCTGTCGCCAAGTTGCACATCGGCCAGACTTAGGTTGCCGGTACGGATGGTTAGCCGCACATCGCCGCCCCGCTGTTCGAGGTCTGCGATATCGCCAATGGCACTGATAATTCCTGTGAACATAATATTGAACCTTCTAAATTTACTTTAATCGATCTTAATCAATTTTGTGCACCGGTTGCGATGACTGAGAGACTACAACCTAATTTATGCGTTCTAAACGCCTTTTAAAAAAACTTTGCCCTAACGCATAACTCGAGGGCTGAGGGGTAGGTGGGTATTTCTGAGACCTTCGGCAGCAGGGATGCTGACGAGGAGCTTACAGGGACGTACTTGCAGCGCGTCTCAGAAATACCCACCTACCTCTTTAGCCTAATCTTTAACCCAGCCTTTAACCCAATCTTTAGCACCCAACCATTACCGCCAACCAGGCACTAAATCAATAATCCTTATCCGGATACAACGTGATACGAATATCCTCACCAATCTGCCTCATATCCCTAACCGACAACGCCAAGTGCGCATCAATAGTCTGAATAGGCAAATTAAACATCGGCCGCGCCTCATTGCCAAACAGCTTGGGCGCCCAATAGCACACCAACTCATCCAACAAACCTTCCGCAATAAAAGCACCAGCTAAGCCAGCACCAGCCTCGACTAAGACCTGATTGCAACCACGCACTGCCAACTCCACAAGCAAAGCCTGCAAATCAACATGCCCAGCCATCGCCGGCAAAAAAATCACCTCAGCACCAGCAGCCACCAAAGCCTCAGCCTTAGCTCGCTGTTCCGGACCATCTAAGGTCGCAACCGCAGTATCACCAGGCTGCTGAAACATTCGCGCCTCAGGGGACATAAGCAACTGAGCATCAACCACCACACGAAGAGGCTGGCGAAGCTCATCTTCAACACCAACATCAGCGCTGGTTATACGCACAGTCAGAGATGGATCGTCCATTTTTTGTGTGCCAATACCCGTAATAATTGCGCAGTTGGCAGCCCGTAGGCGCTGCACATCAGCACGCGCTGCCGGCGTCGTAATCCACTGGCTCTGGCCACTCGCCATAGCCGTGCGACCATCCAAGCTTGACGCCATTTTCACCGTCACCCAAGGCGTACCCTGTTCATGACGCTTTATAAAACCTTTGTTGATATCCCGCGCCTGATCTTCCAAGAGGCCCACCTCAACTTCAATACCAGCATCCTGACATTTTTTGATACCAGCGCCAGCCACCTGAGGGTTCGGATCTTCACAAGCCACCACCACTCGGGTTACACCAGCGGCAATCAGCGCATCGGCACAGGGGCCAGTGTTACCCTGATGACTGCAAGGCTCCAAGGTGACATAGGCTGTGGCGCCGGAAGTATCACCGGCCCCCGACAGCGCTTCTATCTCAGCATGGTTGCCGCCAGCGGGTCGAGTAAACCCTTCACCAATAATCTTTCCATCTCGGGTAATAACACAGCCAACCGCAGGGTTAGGCGAACTTGTGAAACGGGCCTTGGTAGCAAGCTGCAGGGCTCGCGACATCATCTCGCGGTCAATAGTGCTCATTACTCGTCAGCCTCTGAAGGCTTTTTTGCCGTTAGTCGATTGAGTTCGTCTTGGAATTCGCTGAGGTCTTGAAAACTGCGGTAGACCGAGGCAAAGCGCACATAGGCTACCTCGTCTAATTCGCGCAGCTGACGCATCACCTCTTCACCGACGATGCGCGACGGCACTTCTCGCTCGCCAGTAACCTGTAAAAAGTGCTTGATCTGCGAGAGAGAAACTTCGATTTTTTCGATAGAGACTGGGCGCTTCTCTAGGGCTCGTTGCAAGCCAGCGCGAAGCTTATTTTCGTCAAAAGGTTCGCGACTGCCGTCGGTTTTAATCACCCTTGGCATCACTAACTCAGCTAGCTCATAGGTGGTAAAACGTTCGCTGCATTCCACACATTCACGGCGCCTACGCACCTGCCCGCCATCGGCGACCAGACGTGAATCAACAACCTTGGTGTCATCAGCATTACAGAACGGACAATACATAGCAGCACATCAAAAATTTGGTGGCGCATTCTAACACAGACTCAGGCTATTTAAGCTCTCCTTAAACACCGTCTGTGCAACCCTAAAGAGTATACCTAAGGTTGGTCCATGGCGGGGACAGAGACGTCCTCACCGGAATGAATATATTGCGTGCCCTGCTTGGAGAAAACCGTGCGGTGACGGGGCCCCGGCAGCATTGGCTCGATACTGTCATAACCAGCATCGCCGGGATACAGACAGACCATTGCACCATCGACTTTGCACAGTCGAGGAGTCACTTCGTAGGGGTCGCGCAGTGCCAGCCTTTCACAGGCCTCTGCCGCTGTTTGATAATGACCAATAAGGCGCATGGACAGATAGGTGGGCGGCATCAAATTGAGCTCCCCGCCATAGTGCAAATCAAGTGCCTGCTGCGGTCTCATCCACTGGAATTCGTGTATTTCACCGTCATCGATAAGAATATCCGCTGCATCTCGCTGAGCATGGGCAGCAAAGAACCAGGTGGCAAACCGTCGGCCCTCGCCTTCTGGCGTGGTCCAGTTACAGAAGTGCACTAGGCCATCCTCTTCGATACTAACCCCGCACTCCTCATGCACCTCTCGAACGGCAGCAACTTTTGCGGCCTCAAGTTCGGTTTTAGCAGCTTTTATTTCTGGCTGATCTATGGCACCACCAGGAAAAACCCAGGCACCGCCGGCAAAAGCCAATTTGGCATTGCGTCGCAACAACAGAGTTTCGAGCCCCTGCTCTGTGTCACGTAAAAGTACCGCTGTAGCGGCCAATCGAAGACTGTTATCGCCCATAGTCTGCATCTCACCCATCAATAAATATCAAATATAAAGACCCAAAATGAAGAGCAAAAAAAAGCCCCAATAAACATATTGGGGCTTTTTACACTGCTTGGCAAAGCTTATCCGTAAACAGGGAAGCGTTTGCAAATAGCCAAGACTTGTTCTTTCACCTCGGCAACCACCTGCTCCGAAGTGCCATTCTCTAAGCTATCAAGAATATCGCACATCCAATGGGTGAGCTGAATTGTTTCATCAATACCGAAACCGCGAGTCGTGATCGCCGGCGTACCAACACGCAATCCAGAGGTCACGAACGGAGAGCGCGGGTCATTGGGAACTGCATTTTTGTTGACAGTGATAAAGGCTTCGCCCATGGCACGGTCGGCATCAGTACCTGTGTACTCTTTGCCTATCAGGCTCACCAGCATCAGATGATTTTCGGTACCATTGGAAACGATATTAATGCCGCGCTCCATAAAGGTCGCTGCCATTACCTTAGCGTTAGCGACTACCTGCTTTTGGTAGACCACAAACTCTTCGCTAGCCGCTTCTTTAAAGGCAATTGCTTTGGCCGCAATCACATGACAGAGAGGGCCGCCCTGGCTTCCTGGGAACAGCGCTGAATTAACTTTCTTAGCGACCGCTTCGTCGTTGGTAATGACAATACCGCCACGAGGACCACGCAGAGTTTTGTGAGTTGTAGAGGTCACAACATGGGCATGAGGCACTGGGTTTGGATAGACGCCAGCGGCAATCAAACCAGAGACGTGAGCCATGTCCACCATGAGATAGGCGCCAACTTTATCGGCGATCTCGCGAAAACGAGCCCAATCCATAATGCCTGAATAGGCAGAGAACCCGGCAATAATCATTGCTGGCTTGTGCTCTATCGCTAGCGCTTCAACCTGTTCGTAATCAATCAGACCAGTATCGGCATTTAGCCCGTACTGCACTGCATTGTAGAGTTTGCCAGAAAAGTTTGGCTTGGCACCATGAGTCAGGTGACCGCCATCGGCCAGGCTCATACCCAAAATAGTATCGCCACCCTTAATAAGCGCCAAAAATACCGCACTGTTAGCCTGAGAACCTGAGTGAGGCTGCACATTGGCATAGCCCGCGCCATAGAGGCTCTTAAGTCGTTCAATCGCTAACTCTTCGGCGATATCAACAAATTCGCAGCCACCGTAGTAGCGTTTGCCCGGGTAACCCTCAGCATATTTATTGGTCATCTTGCCGCCCTGAGCTTCCATAACCGCTGGGCTGGTGTAGTTTTCCGAAGCAATCAACTCAATATGCTGCTCTTGGCGTTGATCTTCCTGCTGAATGGCCTGCCATAACTCGGGGTCAAACTTTGCAATTGTCTGGTCTTGATCAAACATAGAATATAAATTCCTTGAAGGAGGGGTAATAACAAGATCGATTGGAGCGCGGGATTATATCTGAAATGGAGTCGCTCTTGAAGTCGAAAAGCGTCTGAAAACTACTTCTTTCGACGCTTTTCGAACAGAGCCATGGCTTCGATATGAGTGGTATGGGGAAACATGTCCATCACCCCTACGGCCTTTAATTTATAACCAGCATCATTGAGCACAGCTGCATCTCTCACCAAGGTCGATGCGTGACAGGAAATATACACCACATGCTTGGCACCGGACTTGGCCACCCAAGGCATGACGCCCGCCGCACCATTACGAGGCGGGTCGAGAACAACCAAATCGATATCCCCGGTTTTAGCCAGAGTATTGCCAGACCCTAAATTAGCCATGCCAACGCCGCGGCTGAGATCCGCCACGGTAAACTCAACATTGCTAATATCATTATGGCGAGCATTTGCGATAGCGCCTTTGACCAAACTAGGCAGCCCCTCGACACCGATAACATGGTCAAAACACTGGGTTAAGGGCAGAGATAGATTGCCAGTGCCGCAGAACAGATCGACGGCAGTACCGCCATGTTCCGGCAGTAAGCTGATCATTTGCGCAATCATTTCGCGATTAATTTGGCCATTCACCTGGATAAATTGGCCGGGCTCAAAATTGATACTGATATCGTCTGTTACAGCAAAATTGAGATGGTCCGTACCTGCATCAAGGCGGGTAAACCTTTCCTGCTTGCCAGCCTTCCACCAAAGTTGCACCGGGCCACGAGCCTCTTTTTCCAGAGACTCAACCATTGCGGGCACCTCTTCATCGGCGGGGAAACGACTCGCCTCTACGGCGATAGCAATACTCTTGTCACCAGAGATTAACTCCACTTCAAAGATACGAATATCCCCAGGTAGACTTCTCAGCCAAGCGGGTAATAGGGCAACCGCCTGAGGCAGTGGCGCTGTAAGTACGGGACATTCGGTAATAGGCTCAATTCTGCGGCTACCAGCATTGCGAAAGCCAATCAGAAACTTACCATCTTTTGCACGCTGCACTGCCAATCGAGCGCGGCGCCGATAACCCCAATGAGGTGCACTAAGAGGAGGCAATATTGTTTCAGCGACAAGTCCTCCATGAGCCAGGCTATCGAGCAACTGCTTCTGTTTAAAGTCCACCTGCCGACCGTGATCCAAATGCTGCAAACTGCAGCCTCCGCAGCGTGAAAAATGCTTACAGTCGGGCTCTACACGGTCATCGGATGACTCAATAATATTGGTAGCACGACCTTCATCGTAGTTTCGCTTGCGGTTGGTGTAGCGAAACTCTATGGTTTCACCGGGCAACGCACCGCTAACAAAACAGGCCTTGCCGTCAATCCGCCCCACTCCACGGCCATCATGACTCAGATCAACAATTTCGCAGCTGAGTGTTTGCTTTTCGCTCATTAACTTGCCATTTTTAAGTGGTGGGATTGGCCGCGATAGTAGCAGATCAGCGCGCTCAACCCGAGACATGAATCACAGCTTGAAGTAAATTTACATCACAGTGATAACGCCGGATAATTCAAGCCTGACGAGAGAAAAGGAGATTACTAATGGACACTAAAAATACAACAGAAGAATGGAGCTGGCTGAGTAAGCTATTTCACTGGCTCACTGCACTACTGATTTTTATTCAAATCCCCCTAGGGTTTTATGCCGAAAGCCTCAGACTATCACCGTTAAAAATCGATGTGTTTGTCTGGCACAAATCCCTTGGCATGCTAGTATTTTTGCTGGTAATAGTAAGACTGTTATGGCGTATTAAGAGCACTATTCCTATTGCTCTGGCAAACAGCAGACTGCAAAAAATACTTGCCTCTGCGGCCCACGGAATACTCTATGGGCTGATGCTCGCTCTGCCGCTATCAGGTTGGGTGACTTCGTCTGCAAGCAATTTCCCCGTGAAATTATTTTGGCTTATACCTCTGCCATCGATTGTGGGCCCAGATGATGCGCTAAAGTCTATTGCCGCCGAAGTTCATGAAATCTGCGTATTTGTGTTAATCGCTATTTTAATCGTGCATATTGGTGCAGCACTTAGACATCAGTTAATGCTGGGTGACAACGCCCTCAAACGAATGTGGTTTTAAAGTAATGCGGTCATCTAAAAAAATATTTACTCCGGTAGTAATTTTAGCCCTGCTAGGCCTAGCAGGCTTACTAATAAGTAGCCAGAAAATTTATGCCGACCAATGGCAGTCCCAAAGCGCGAATAGCCATTTGTATTTTGCCCCCAGTTGGGAAGGGTTGCCCATTAATGGTGCTTTTAAACAGTTTGCCGTGACCCTAAGCCGCGATGAAAACGATCAGCCCCAAAGCCTTAGTGTAAGCGTCCAAATTTCCAGTGCAGATATGGGTACTGCAGATTTCAACGAAGCGATTCAAATGACTGAGTGGTTTAACGGCAGTACTTTTGCCGAGGCCGTCTTTAACAGTAACACCATTACTTCAGTTGAGTCAGATGATCCCCGTGCCCAGTTTATTGCCCAAGGCATTCTGCAATTAAAGGGCGTCGAAAGAAACATTCAGGTCCCTTTTAGCTGGTCAGAGCCTGCCGACGGCAATGCATTAATGGCAGGCGCACTCAGTTTAGGCCGCAACGACTTTGCCATTGGCACAGGAGAGTGGGCCGGTGGTGATCAAATTGGTCTCGCGGTTAAAGTGTGGTTTGACCTTGTCTTGGAGTCTGCCAATGACTAGGGCCCTGCCGAGCGGTCTGTTTAGAGCCCTGCCGGTCCGGCAATTTTTTGTACTGCCGTTACTGTTTTTGATACAGGGCTGCAGCAACTACTCAGCCCTTTCTACCAATCAAACAGAGCCCGCAGGCTTCCCCAGTGATCGCTACCAGCAAGCTGACCCCAACTATGTCTACCCCTTAGATAGCGAAGCCTCTCAGATTATTGTGACTGTCCGTCGAGGCGGCTTGATGGCCAGACTGGGCCACGACCATATAGTCTCGAGCAATCATGTTCAGGGCTTTATCTTTTTGGACTCTGGGAGCGGCCAATGTACCGCAGACCTGTTTGTTCCAATCGGTATGTTAGAGGTCGACAATGCCAAGCTGCGAACTCTGGCAGCAATGACAACTACGCCATCGGCCGCCGACATTAAGGGCACCAGGGGTAATATGTTGAAGAGTATTGAAGGCGAGGTTTTTCCCTTTGCCCAGTTGCATAGCAGCGACTGTTTTACATCGGTATCAGGGAATAAAAGCACTGTAGAACTTACTATTCATGGGGTCACGCAGCAACGGAAGCTCGACATTGCTCTAGAACAGGCCAGAGGGGATGAACTAGTGATAAGCGGTACTTTTTCAATTTTGCAGAGCGACTTTGGTATAACCCCATTTTCGATTATGAACGGGCTCATTAAGGTAGAAGACAAGCTCGACTTAAGCTTTCGCTTAATAGCCAAAAAGTCTTTATAGCATTTCAGCAAGAACTAAAACTGAATAGTCTTGCCGTCCCAATCCAAGTAAGAAAGCTGGCCATCCACTTCTGCACTCGCCATGATGTTAGCCAGCTGATCAGCCACAAACGCCGACGAAAATAACTTTTCCTTTGGCACAGAGGCCTGAAAAGGTTTCGATAAATCTGTATCCACTGTGCCCGGATGAAACGCTATTAGTTTCACGTTTTTTAAGCGTCGCGCATATTCCACAGAAAATGACTTGAGCAAACTATTTAGAGCCGCTTTAGAGGCTCGATAGGAATACCAGCCACCCAACCGATTATCAGAAATACTGCCAACGCGAGCGCTAAAAACCGCCACTATGCAGGGAGCTTTACCTGCTAGAGTTTTATGCAGCAACTTCAGCCATAGGGCCGGAATAATAGTATTGGCATGAAATATTTCGTGCATTGAGTCTGGCTGTATATCTTCAAAGCGCTTCTCAGGCCAAAAATGGTCATCATGGAGAATCCCATGGCAAATGCAGACGCGGCCAATTGAGCCAGCATAAGGCGCCAGCTTTTCAATCACCTCAAGCATGCTTGGTTCATCGTACTCAGACTCAATCCAAATTAGCCTATTATTAGAGATCCAAGGTGCAGAAAGATCTTCCGTTTGCCCGTTGCGGCTCACGGCAATGACATGCTCAACTTGGGGGTCAGTCAAAAATCTGGCGATCATTGCCTGCCCCAAACCGCCGCCTGCGCCTAATACCAACACATTATGGGGCTGAATTTCACTCATACTGAATGCCTCGCTATGGCGCAGCTCTCGCAGCGGGCTCGGCCCATCACCAATCTAGAAATACGGTGCCTGTATTTGGCAAAGAACTTATAGCCAATTTCAGCGCACTGCTTCACGATAGGCCAGCGCAAGATCGCCACCCAATGGCGCCTACCCACAAGCACCCAGGCGGTATAAGTCACATCAAGGCCATAGATCATCTGATCATTTTCGAGCTGCCCATGAAGTACAAGGTCGGCTTTCTGGGGGTCGATTGCAGGAAACCTCTCGGTGAAATCCGAGGCATAAATATTCTCAAACGCAAGCTTATTGTCGCTGTTTAAGCGCCGCAAATGCTCTATCTCGAACACACAGAGAGGGCAGCCAGCATCATAAAAAATTCGCAGTTGCACCATTGGTTAGAGCTCCGTCAACATCAGTAAAATAGCGATCAAGTGAGTCAGCGCAACCACAGAAGTTAATCGAATACGCATGGCCCAGTATTGCTTTTGTTGGGGCCCGATTACAAGGCCTTCTATCAACAGCAACCCAAGATAACCCGCCATCAGCAGGCAGACCGCAAAAAGGGTCATTATCGGTGCGATATAGATCAATAAAAGACTGGCCCAGGCACTCAGCGCCACCAAATTACTAAAAACGATGGCCCCTTGGAGCAACCCATCACCGGAGGACATCGCATCAGCCTGCCGAGCATGGCCCCACAGGGTGCCGCTTAGAAAACTTAATATAATGGCGCTGTAGGCAATAAAGACATAGGGCGCATACAGCCCAAAGATCGCAGCACTTTGTAATCCAGCGCCATAGAAAAAACCTTCTGCCATAAGGTAGCTGGGCACGAGGAACGGAATGAGCCCTAAATAGCCCAAAATATTAATAAGATTAGAACGACTCATGTTTAGCAACCCAAACTTCGTTATGACGGCAATGTACGGTGCTCTTTGTAAAGTACTCCTTGTAAAGTGCTCTTTCACCGCCCATAAACCTTTGTTAACAGCCTTTTGCGGCAGTAGCATAGAATACGGGTTAGAGTACGGCATAGACAGCCGATTAGACTCTCATCATTTCGATCCAAAGGGGTTTTGGTGGCGTAACGACAGCGACACTCCGTAATCAAGTTTCCTAACGAAATCCTCTAACGTAAATAGGGTAACAAGTGACTCCTAAGCATCAAGTTGGTCTTTTTTGGTTTAATAATGATTTACGCGTCGCGGACAATCACGCACTCGAGCAAGCTTCGAGGGAAGTGGAGCAGCTTATTTGCATTTACTGCCTACCCCCCAGTGCCAACGGAAAAAAAGGCCCCAGTTCGCCATCAGGCCATCGGCTCCAGTTTCTTAAAGAAAGCTTAATAGACCTGAATAGCGGCCTTAATACTCTAGGACAGAACATTGAAGTCTACTTTGCACCGCCCTTAGAAACTATCGCCCAGCTGATCACCCAGTATGATATTGGCGCGCTGTATAGTAGCTCCAGCGCAGATTATTATGTCAACACAGTTTGGCAACTATTAAGGCAGCGCTATTCTATGATTGCCTTTAACCAGGTGAACAGCAGCAGCCTCTTTGACCCTGAGCAATTACCTTTTTCGTTAAATGAACTCCCCGACAGTTTCTCTAAATTTCGCCGTAAGGTAGAACCAATAGAGGTCCGTAGCCCTTTGGCGACTCTAGCATCGCTACCTCCCCGGCCATCTAATGCAACAGCTAGGCAGTGGCAGCAGCAGTTCCCAGCATTCGAAAATAATCCCGCCCCGCTTTTTAAGGGTGGTGAGCGCAGTGCAGCAGATCATCTGCAGGGTTATTTTGCCCGGGGCTTGGCGAGCACTTACAAAGAGACCCGCAACGGTTTGGATGGAATGGACTATTCCACCAAATTTAGCCCTTGGCTGGCCAACGGAAATCTGTCCCCCAGAATAATAATGCAGGCGCTTAGAGAGTACGAGCAGTCTGTGGAGAAGAATGATTCGACATACTGGATATATTTTGAACTTCTGTGGCGTGATTATTTTCGATGCTATGCCCAAAAATACGGCAAACGCCTATTTACCCTTGGTGGCATTAATCAGCGTAAACCGGCCACCAGTTTTTACCCTGAGCGATATCAGAAATGGTGTCAGGGCAATACGCCTTACCCTATAATCAACGCCTGTATGAAGCAGTTAAACACTACAGGCTATATATCTAACCGCGGCCGGCAATTGGTCGCTAGCTGCTTTGTCCATGAGCTTAATCTGGATTGGCGTTATGGCGCAGGCTATTTAGAACAGCAGCTTATTGACTATGATGTTGCATCTAACTGGGGTAACTGGCAATACCTGGCTGGTGTAGGCGCTGACCCCCGAGGCCATCGCCAGTTTAATCTAGCTAAGCAGACGCAAACCTATGATCCAGATGAACTATTTATCAATAAATGGGCCGGCAACGACTGTTCGCCAGTACTCGACTCGGTCGATGCTGCTGACTGGCCGATCCTAGACTCTACAAAAGCACCTAAAATATGACTCAGTTTCACAGCATTAGACTTATTCTCGGCGACCAGCTAAATCGCCAACATTCTTGGTATAAGAAGCAGGACGATGGCGTCTTGTATGTCATCGCAGAATTGCACCAGGAAGCAGTTTACGTTACCCATCATATTCAAAAACTGTGCAGCTTTTTTGCCGCTATGGCAGATTTTGCTCAGTCGCTTCAGGCTGATGGCCATCGGGTAAGCTATTACAACCTGGATGACAGTGCTGGTTATGAAAGCTTGGTGCATATGATTAGCTCTTTGTGCCATCAGCATGGAGCTAAGAATTTTGACTATCAGGCCCCAGATGAATTCCGCTTAATGGAGCAGTTGGAGGGTTTGGATTTAGGGCATGAAGTGAGCGTCACCTGCTATGACAGTGAGCATTTTTTACTACCTCAGCAAGAGATAAGCCAATACATTAATGCGGGCAAGCACAACCGCATGGAGTCGTTCTATCGCAAAATGCGCAAGCGTTTCAATATATTGATGGCCGGGGAGCAGCCCCTTGGTGAGCGCTGGAATTTTGACGGAGAAAATAGACAGAAGCTTAAAGCAGCAGATCTTGCCGAGGTCCCTGAGCCTCTGCTGTTTGATAATGATGTCAGCGAGATTATGCAGCGCCTCGAAAGGCACCAGATAAAGTCCCTAGGTAAAGGCAGCGACACATTACCCTGGCCCATTAATGAACAGCAGTCTCTGCAGCTACTGGGCTTTTTTTGCCAGCACTGCCTACCCAATTTTGGCCGCTTCCAAGACGCTATGACTCGGCACGGCGAAAATCGCTGGAGCCTATATCACTCGCGCCTATCATTTGCCCTCAACAGTAAAATCTTGCACCCCATGCAGGTTATCGAAGCTGCCATCGAATGCTTTAACAGCAACGATGAGGCTATTGATCTAGCCCAAATCGAAGGCTTTGTGCGTCAAATTCTCGGTTGGCGAGAATATGTGCGTGCTGTGTACTGGGTCAACATGCCCGACTATGCCCAGCGCAATGAGTTTGATGCACAACGTAACCTGCCAGAGTATTTTTGGACTGGCGAAACCAAGATGTCCTGTATGAAGCAGGCTATTGATCAATCATTAGATTACGCTTACGCCCATCATATTCAGCGCCTTATGGTCACAGGCAATTTTGCCATGCTCACGGGCATTGATCCCGACCAGGTTGATGGCTGGTATCTGGGCATTTATATCGATGCGATTGAATGGGTAGAAATGCCCAACACCAGAGGCATGAGCCAATTTGCCGACGGAGGCCTAATTGCTACCAAACCCTATGCTGCCAGCGGCAGTTATATTAATAAGATGAGCGATTACTGTAGCGACTGTCATTACAGCGTTAAAGAGCGCTTCACAGAACAGGCCTGCCCTTTTAACAGTCTGTATTGGCACTTTATGCAGCGCCATGCCGACAGGTTTTCTCGTAACCCGAGAACTGCCATGGCCTATCGAAGCTGGGATAAAATGGATACGGACGTGAAGCGCCAGCTACTAGAGCGCGCAGAATACTGCTTGGAGAATATTGAAAGCCTTTAGCCCGAAAAAGAGCCTGTAGCCTTATTAGAAAGCCTTTAGCTTGGATGAAAAGCCTTTAGCGTAAATAGAGCTTTTAGCCCTGCCTAAGGTTTACTGACGTCTACCAGCGCATCAATAATATCGCTATAGTTTTCAAAAAACTCTTTAGAAGTGCCATCTTCAAACGTCACAGGCGACTTAAGATTACCCTCCATTTTAACAATACCCGTCGAGTCCAAAAAGCTCGCAACTGCCAATCTAAACTTAACGGTGCCAATCCAGTTAATATATTTCAAAATACCCCAATCCTGCTTTGTACCCCCAGTTGAATGATATTTCGTGATGCGAGTAAAGACCACGTCATTGGCGCGATCAACAAAAACATACTGGCCAAATTTACCGCTGGCATTAAAAATAACAGCTTCTTCATCGTGCTTCGAAATCCACCAGTGCAGTGAATAACCTCTATCCTGCTCAATAGTAGAGCTACTCAAATCGCTCCAGACCTTGGTGAATGTCTCGTCCACATAGTCAGCAGATATAATCTGCTCGCCGTTCCAATTACCGTTGCGGGCAAATAGCAGACCGAATCTTGAATACTGGCGCACGGTGGTATCGACGCAGCAATAAGTTAATGGATTGCCAGCCCCGTCTTGCCAAAGCACCACATCGGTTAAGCCTATTTTATTAAAGATACGCTCAGCCAATAATTTGTCGGCAGGTTCCCCAGTCGCCTGCAACAGAATATCGGCAAGTAACATGGAGTTGACGTTGTTGTACTCAAAGACCTGCCCCGCTTTTTGCTCCACCCCAACTGACTTTGCATAGGCCAGGTGGTCAGCAGAAAAGAACATATTTTCATGTTCGTGAGACGGCATTTCTAAACCACTGGTCATATCCAGAAGATGGCGAATCGTAATATCGCGGCGCTCATCATTAAAGTAGTCAAGATAGTTGGCCACCGGATCGTCGAGACTATCTATCTCACCTCTATCGATGGATATACCTACCAGGGCAGCATAAAAACTCTTTGCCATGGACCAAGATGTGCCATGGCTGTCTTTATCGTAACCTTCGGCGTAGCGTTCGCCCACAAGTAAGCCATTCTTAAAGAAGGCAACACCCTGAGTGGCTGCGTCTTCGAAAGATAGATCAAATAAGTGATCAATTTTTGACTGGTCTAAATTGACTTCTTCGGCAGAAGCTTGGGTCCAGTCTTGGACTGGATAATGCTGAATTAATGCAGTCTCAGGTGTCTGGGCTGATACGCCAAAACAGAACAGTAGCGCAATCAGAGCAACACATGGTCTCGCATTAATAATGCCATTTTTATTCTCAGTCATACCAACCCTCAGCCCTTCAATTATTATTTTATAACGCATAGTATATAGCGTAATTAATACCGGTACTGCGCTTTCGCCTGCTTTATTTATCGCCAAGATTGATCCATTATTGTAGAAAAAACGTGTGACCAAATATTCGTCTATCGGCCTCATATCTGCATACTAAAATACATAAAAGCTATTGCACTTGACGTAGGAAAGGTCTAAGTTGGAGTGTCTAGGTTCCTATAATATTTGGTTCCCTAGAGCACCTGTAAGAGGAGTGTCGGATGGTTTGTTTGTTTCTATCTTGCTGACACTAATAATAATAAAGCTTTATACGTAGGGGTTAAATATGTCCAACAATCTTCAATCCGGCGATTATGTCGGCATGTCCTTCTGGTTAATTTCCATGGCACTCGTTGCTGCCACTGCATTCTTCTTCCTTGAGCGTGATCGTGTTGCGGGCAAGTGGAAGACTTCTCTGACAGTTTCTGGTTTGGTTACACTTATCGCGGCAGTTCACTACTTTTACATGCGCGATGTTTGGGTTGCTACTGGAACTTCACCAACGGAATTCCGTTATATCGACTGGTTACTCACTGTGCCGTTATTGATGGCTGAGTTCTATCTGATTATGTCTGCCGTAGGCAAGGTACCAGGACGAGTGTTCTGGAATCTATTAGGTGGTTCTACTGCTATGTTGCTATTCGGCTATGCTGGTGAGACTGGCATGATGAGTCCACTTATGGGCTTCGTTCTGTCCATGGCAGCTTGGTTCTATGTAATCTGGTACATCATTAAAGGCGAAGCCAGCAAAGTTAATGCTAGCTTGGCAAACCCAAATGTACAGAAAGCTTATAAGACAATGACCTTGTTGGTTACTGTTGGTTGGGCAATCTATCCATTAGGTTACTTTATGGGTTACCTCGGTGGCGGCGCAGACGCTGGCACTATGAACGTAATCTATAACCTGGCTGATTTCTGGAATAAGATTGGCTTCGGTATTGTTATTTGGTCAGCAGCAGTAGCAGATTCTGAATAAGCTACTCGTCAAGTAACAATGTGTAACAAAGTATCAAAGTAAGAAAGTGTGAAAGAGCCGGCAGCGTCGGCTCTTTCTCTCTTAAAAATAATAGAGTAGCCACCAAAGGTTACCAGTCATAAGGGTAATATTAATGCCCCCAAAGAATTTAGACACAGCACAAGCATTGACATCGTTGGACGCTCTGTACCAGCGTGAAATGCCAGATGTTAATAGTAGCCTGGCTCAAGCAGCTAGCTATCATTTCAAGAATCCCGGAAAGTCCTTTCGAGCGCAGCTCGCGCTATCTAGTGGCACAGCCCTAGGTTTAAACGAGCAAGATAATTACCATTGGGCAGCAGCCTGTGAGCTATTGCACAACGCCTCTCTGATACATGATGATATCAGCGACGCTAGCACCCACAGACGCGGCCAGCAAAGTATCAATGAAAAATTTGGCTCTGACATGGCCCTGTGTCTCGGCGACTGGATGGTTGCCAAAGCATTTGAACTCGCAGCGCGCAATAGCAGCTGCGGTGGCCAGTTAGTTGCTCTATTAGCCCAGGCAATGCAGGAAACCTGCAGCGGACAAATCTCAGATATCAGCCAGCGTCAATGCGCAGAGCTCGACCAATGGCAGCAGATCGCCAAGGGTAAAACCGCCCCATTACTGATTGCCCCAATCAAAGGCGCGGCCATCGCCGCTGGCCTCAACAAAGACTTAGATGTTCAGGAACGTCTCGGAGGCCTTGAAAAACTTGTTGGTCTCTGTGGGCTGGCCTATCAGGGCCGCAACGATATCGATGACATTATTCCTTCCAGCCGCAGGTCTAGCGATCTAGACGGGCGAAAACCAAACTTGGTAGTAAGTTTATTTGCCCATCAGGGGACTGGACGTGAATCGTTTAACCGCTGGTACAGTTCCGACGATAATAATCAACTCGGGCAGTGGCAGAGCCGCATTGCCTCCAGTGATGTTATTTTGCAAGCCAACCAGTCTGTGGATTTTTGGCTTGTGCAAGCAGAGCAGTTAGTCAGCTCTGTACCAAGCCCCCTTCAATTTGTGACCTATGAGCTTTTTAACGCCGTAAAACATAAAACAATTACAAAAAGCCAAGGGCGTATCGCTTGACAGACAAAACATTTGGGGCCGGTAAGACAGTTATAGTAATAGGGGCAGGTTTCGCAGGTATTGCCACAGCGCTTCGGCTAAGAGCCCTAGGATACGAAGTCAGTCTGCTAGAGCGCCTCGACAGCCTAGGGGGTCGAGCTCAGGTGTTCGAACGGGGAGGCTATCGTCACGATGCCGGACCTACGGTTATCACTGCACCCTTTCTATTCGACGAGCTGTTTGAACTGTTTGATGAAAAACTCGAAGACCATCTAAATTTTGTTCCTCTAGACCCTTTCTATCGCTTTCATTTTGCCGACGGCAGTCAGTTTGACTATCGAGCCTCTATTGAAGACACCCTAACCGAAATTCGCCGCTTTAACCCAGACGATGCCGATGGCTATTTAAAGCTTTTAGAGAAGTCTAAAAAGGTGTACGACGTAGGTTTTAAACAGCTAGTACACAGGCCTTTTACCCGCGTCTGGGATATGGTCAAACAGATACCAGCTCTGCTGATACTCAAGTGCTACAAAACCGTTTCGCAAATGGTTAACAGCCATTTGAAGCACCCTCTAATTCGGCAGGCCTTTTCCATTCACCCGCTTCTTGTCGGTGGGAATCCGTTTAAGACCACGGCTATCTACACCTTGATCCATTATTTGGAGCGCCGCTGGGGTGTGTTTTTCTGCATGGGCGGCACCGGTAAGTTGGTCACAGAGCTGGGTGCTCTCATGGAGCGTCAGGGCATTAAGATTGTGTTGGGTGCCGATGTTGATGAAATTTTGGTTGATCAAAAGACAGCCAAAGGGGTTCGCCTCAGCAACAACCAAACCATGGATGCTGACCTTGTAGTGTTCGGTGGCGACCCCGAAACCTGCTACCAGCACTTATTACCAAATAATAAGCCAAAGCTGCCCAGCATTAAAAAGGCCTATAGCATGGGCCTCTATGTGTTGTATTTCGGCACCAAAAAACTATACCCAGATGTTGCACACCACAGCATTTGGATGGGGCCTAGATTTAAAGAGCTACTGGCTGAAATATTTAACGATAAAAAAATGAGCGAAGACTTTAGCCTCTATGTACATCGCCCTACCGCGACAGACAAAAGCTTTGCCCCAGAAGGCTGTGAATCCTTTTATGTGCTCTGTCCAGTGCCCAACTTGCAGGGGAATGTGGACTGGAGCACTCAGGGTGAAATATTGCGCGACCGCATCGTTAATGCACTTGAAGAGACTATACTGCCAGAACTTTCATCAGTGATTGACGAGGTTTTTTGGATGACCCCAGAGGATTTTGCCAAAGATTATCGTTCAATGCATGGCGCTGGATTTTCTATAGAACCCAGGCTTACTCAGTCGGCTTGGTTTCGTTTTCACAATCGCGATAGTGCGATCTCAAATTTGTATTTTGTCGGTGCAGGCACACACCCGGGTGCCGGGCTGCCAGGCGTCGTTAGCTCGGCCAAAGTGGTCGAAGAGCTACTTACAGGTGTTGAGGTCGGCTCCGGCGGGTAGATGATGGACAATTCGCCAGAACAGGTTTTACCCCCTAAGGCAGTCCTCGCCAAACATGGCAAATCGTTCTACTGGGCCAGTTTATTTCTCGGCTCTAAACTAGCGGATCGTGCCGCACGGCTATACCTATTTTGCCGTTTTGTTGACGATCTCGCCGACGGTGACCTGCCCCATCGCAAAGAATCCCTCGAAGATATTCGCGCTCGCCTGAAAGGCAGTAGCCAGCCAGCAGGGCCGGAGATCGAAGCCTTTATCAGTCTAGCAAGTGACAATAATATTCCCTTAGAAGCGGCTCGCGAACTACTGGACGGCATGCTTAAAGATCAGCAACCCACCGTCGTTAAAGACCAAGCAGAGCTACTCCGTTACTGTCATGCTGTTGCTGGCACTGTGGGGCTAATGATGTGCCGTGTGCTCAATTGCCGGCACCAGCGTGCCGACGCCTTTGCCATAGACTTGGGTATTGCTATGCAACTGACCAACATCGCTCGCGATGTATTAGAAGACGCCAAGATGGGGCGTCGCTACCTGCCCGCCAGTTGGGTAGATCTTCCCGCGTCAGAGATTGCCGAAGCTGCTATCCCCTGTCGTCAGCCGGTGGCCAGAGCCGTAAAGCAGTTATTAGATTTATCTGAAGACTATTATCAAAGTGCCCTACTGGGGATTCAGCTATTACCTTTTCGCTCGCGATTTTCTATTACGGTTGCGCTGCGAGTCTACCGAGAGATTGGTCGACTATTACAACGGCGCAACTTACGCTGGTGGCAGGGTCGTGTTTATGTGGGCAAACCACAGAAAGTATTACTCAGCCTGCGCAGCCTGAAAGATCTAAAGCCCATTAAAGTACCAAACCACAAAACAGCACTGCACGAAAATCTTCAGGGGTTAGCCGGTGTCGAGCCTGAATAAGCCAGCAGCGGCAAGCATAGACCTCGATATCGCCATTATTGGCGGCGGCAGTGCGGGTATAACCTTGGCCAGCAAGCTCAATAATCTATCCGCTGTAGTAATAGAGCCGCGCACCCCCACCGAGCGCGACTGCAGCTGGGCACTGTGGGCCGACAGCAGCCAAACAACCCAGTTTTCTTCTGTAACCAAAGGCAGTTGGCAGCAGTGGAAGCTGGTAGATCAGGACGGTGAAGTGGTTCATAACAGCAACCAATATCGCTATACCAGCCTCAGCTCAGCAAAGTATTTAACTGCCTGCGAAAATAATCTGGCCAATGGTGTAGAGCTCATTAGAGCAGCTGCAGAAGATATTGTTGCTGCCCCTAATGATGGCGGCTCATTCACCGCGGCGGGCAAGCATTACAGCGCAGCACATATTTACGACAGTAGGCCCCCAGTAATAGCAGCCGACAGTCTCAAGCAACATTTTCTTGGCTGGGAAATTCGTACCAAGTCCCCCATCACCGACCCTCAAATCGCCACATTAATGGATTTTCGCGTAGACCAGTCTCGAGGCCTGCACTTTATCTATGCCCTGCCCTTTTCTGATCGCCGACTGTTAGTCGAGTCCACCATGATCTCGACTCGCCTAGAAGATAAAGATTGGTATCGTCAGGCGATAGGCGATTGGCTGAAACTACAAAATATCGAAATCGAAGAAACATTGGCAGAAGAAGCTGGGGTCATTCCCATGGCCACTGTAAGCCGTCGAGATAATGGAATTGCCTGTATTGGTGCAGCCAGTGGCGCAGTGCGGCTCTCATCTGGTTATGCCTTTACGGGCATTCAGGCACAGGTCAACAAGCTAGCTCAGGGTATCAGTACCGGTGATTACCATGTGCCCGCGCCCATTCCCTCAGCGTTAATCTCTATGGACAAGATATTTAATCGAGTATTGGTGGCACAGCCAGAGCTGGGGGTTGGGGTCATGATGGGCACCGCCAAGGCCCTAAGTGCCGACGGCTTTGCTCGATTTATGCTCGGCTCTGCCACTTGGAAAGACTGGGCCAAAGTCATACTGGCAATGCCCAAAGTACCTTTTCTAAAACAGGTCTTTAAATCGTGACGGGCTGGGTAATGACAGGCTGGGATATTGTCGCCATCGCCGGTATTTTATTACTGGGTGTGCCCCATGGCGGCCTAGATGGGGCCGTAGCTCGGCGTATTGGCTGGCCAGCCGGACTTATACCCTGGCTGGGTTTTCATATTGCCTATGTTGCATTGGCAGCCCTTGTGGCTGTGATCTGGTGGTACTTTCCACTGCCAAGCCTAGCGGTATTTTTGGCCGTCTCTGCCCTGCACTTTGGTGCCAGTGATATCGCTGATGTTAAAAACAAGAGCGGAACTAACGCGAGCGCCCATTGGCTGCCCTGGGCGGCCCATGCTGGGTTGGTGTGCATTGCTATTCCAAGCTTGCAGCCAACTCTAGTGGAGCCTATTTTTGCCATTCTGGTGGGCACAGCCAATGCTGACCAGTTGATGACTGGATTAACCAATCTGTTTTTACCCTGGGCAATTAGCTTCGTCGCCTACGGGGCATTCGCCTATCGCCAACCCCAGTACCGCAAATCATTACTCAGCCTAGTGATACTAATTGGCCTGGTGATTCTACTGCCACCCCTCATCAGTTTCGCTCTGTATTTCTGCCTCTGGCACAGTCGTGGCCATATGCTAAGACTTTGGCGTAGTCTGGCAGAGACCGAGCGCCAATGCAGTTTGCGCGAGGCCACGATCTACTCGGTGATGGCATGGCTCAGCGGCGCTGTTATTTTTTATTATTTACCGGGGTTTTTAGCCACATCAAGCCCTCTAACCCAAACAAACCTCGCTAGCGCATCAATGGTACAACTCACCTTTATTGGTCTAGCGGCACTAACCCTGCCCCATATGTTGTTGGTCGATTACGCCGATAGACTCAGGCATCAAAGAGAACAAAACCCATGACCGACATAAGCAGCCGCAAAGCGGACCATATAGAGCTGGCACTTCAGTCGACTCATCAGGCACCGCAGGGTTCTGGTTTTGATCGGCTACGTTTTGAGCCCATCCCATTGCCACAAATGGCCCTAGAAGATATTGATTTAAGCACCTCGTTTTTGGGCACGCAGGTATCGGCACCCTTTTTGATTGGCGCTATGACCGGCGGCTGTGACAACGGTGAGCTCATTAACCAGCATCTCGCAGAAGCCGCTGAGGCCTGCAATATTCCCATGGCATTGGGCTCTCAGAGAGCCTCTCTAGAGGAGGGTATGCCACAGAATGTTCGGCGCTGGGCACCCAACGCTACGGTGCTGGCAAACCTAGGCGCGACACAGCTGCAGCAGCATGGACTCGACTTGGCTCAGCGGGCGGTAGATTCCGTACATGCCAATGCGCTGGTGATCCACCTCAATCCCCTACAAGAGTTAATACAGCCCAATGGAGACAGAGACTGGAATCTAGTACTAGAAGCCATTCAAGACTGTGCCGCTAAGCTGTCAGTGCCCGTTATTGTTAAAGAAGTCGGCTCTGGCATAGGGCCAACCAGCGCCAAAAAACTGATGGATGCCGGCGTAAAGTGGATCGAAGTCGCCGGTCGCGGCGGCACCAGCTGGGCCAGTATTGAACTGGCTCGCAATGGCTCGGCCCGAGAACGAGAAATAGCCGCACCCTTCATTGATTGGGGCATGGACACCGTTGAATTATTGCCCGCAGTGCATAGCGCCTGCCCCTCCATGGCGCTGATTGGCTCCGGTGGCGTGCGCCATGGTTTGGACGTTGCCCGCTGTATTCGTCTGGGTGCAAAGATGGCAGCCCTAGCTCAACCTTTTTTAGCCCCTGCATTAGAGTCCACTGAGTCGGTTGTAGAAAAAATTGAGGTATTACAGGAACAGTTGCGCTGGGCGATGTTTTTGACCGGGAGTCAAAACCTATCGGCGTTGGGCAATGCAGCCTTACAGGAAAAATACTTGGGTTAAAATTGCACGTTACTGGATAGCTTAAGTTGACAAAATTTATGACGATCATGAAAGAAAACTATTAGACCCCGCGTGAAAAAGTAACCTAAACTGGTTCGCAGCCATTACTGACCGTTGATTTTGGATAGGTCATTGGCGACGACAGAACAACTAACCAAAGGAGTTTTGACATGTCATTAGCAGGATCAAAAACCGAAGAGAGCTTGAAAGCCGCATTTGCCGGTGAATCACAAGCCAACCGCCGTTATCTCTATTTCGCCTCAAAAGCAGATGTTGAAGGTTACAACGATGTAGCTTCAGTATTTCGCTCTACCGCCGAAGGCGAGACTGGCCATGCCCACGGACATTTGGAATATCTTGAAGAGACAGGTGACCCGGCTACTGGCATGCCTTTTGGCGGCACCAAAGAAAACCTAGAGAGCGCTATTGCCGGCGAAACTCATGAGTACACCGATATGTATCCCGGTATGGCTAAAACCGCCCGCGAAGAAGGCTTTGATGAAATCGCAGACTGGTTTGAAACCCTAGCCAAAGCTGAGCGCAGCCACGCAAACCGTTTCCAGAAAGCACTGGACACCTTAGACGACTAAACCTCGTTTGAGTATTTGCACGGTGAGAACCCGGGGTGGTATATGTCATATATCACCTTAGGGTCTTATTGGCTCAAAATTGGAGAGACCCTATGGCGCAACGTGAAGGAAATCTGCAAGCACCGACTCGCCACCCATTGGACTGGCGGTCTGATGACTTTTACAACGAAGATAGCCTCAACCAAGAGTTAGAGCGCGTCTTTGATATCTGTCATGGTTGCCGCCGCTGCGTTAGCCTTTGCGACGCCTTTCCCACCCTATTCGACTTGATTGACGAGTCCCCCACCTTAGAAGTCGATGGAGTGGACAAAGCCGACTACGTCAAAGTATCAGACCAATGCTACATGTGCGACATGTGCTATATGGCGAAATGCCCTTACACACCACCCCATGACTGGAATGTCGACTTCCCCCATCTAATGCTGCGCGCCAAAGCGGTGAAGTTCACCAAAATAGGCCCAAAGCTACGGGACAGAGTGCTCACCAGCACAGATACTGTTGGCAAATTAGCCACCATCCCCTTGGTCGACATCACTGTTAATGCCCTGAACAAAAATAATACCTTCCGCAAAGCCTTAGATAAGGGCTTTGGGGTGCACCATCAAGCGCCGATACCCGAATACCACAGCAATACAATGCGCAAACGGGTCGAACCTCTTACCGAGAGCAGTACTGCCATTGAGCCAGTACCAGCCGGAAAAACCACCGGCAAAGTGGCCCTCTATGTCACCTGTTACGGCAACTACAATAGTCCCCATCTGGGTGAAGATTTTTATTCTGTGTTTACCCATAACGGCATTCATATTGACCTTGTTCCCAAAGAGCAGTGCTGCGGCATGCCCAAGTATGAGCTGGGTGATTTAGAAGCAGTGGCCAAATTAAAAGAAGCCAATATTCCGGTATTAGCCAAACTTGTTGATCAGGGCTATGACCTCATTGCACCAATTCCCTCCTGTGTACTTATGTACAAACAGGAACTGCCCCTGATGTTCCCAGATGACGCGGACGTACTTAAGGTGCAAAAGGCCTTTTACGATCCCTTTGAATACCTGTTCTTACGCCACAAAGCCGAGGCCTTTAACACCGACTTTAAACAGCCCTTGGGTGATATTAGCTATCAGGTAGCCTGCCATCTTCGAGTGCAGAATATTGGTCTTAAAACTAGAGATATTTTGAACCTAGTGCCAGATACCAATGTTCACGCCATTGAGCGCTGTTCAGGTCATGACGGCACCTATGCGGTGAAGACAGAAACCTACGACAAGGCGGTCAAGATCGCCCGCCCGGTGGTGCGCAAAGTCAACGAGCAAGATGCCGATCACTTTATTAGCGACTGCCCTATGGCGGCGACTCATATTGGCAACCTAGCAGACAAGGTCGATAAGCCAGAACACCCGATGACATTGCTGCGCAGAGCCTATTTAATTTAGGAAATACCTAGCAGGGCGGCTTTAATAAATATCTTTCAAAACAGATTTAAGGAAAACTGAACATGGCAGATTTAACCAGAGCAGACCTTTGGTCATTGGAACAGTACGCAGAAAAGCGCCCGACCTTTCGCGCTCAGGTAATGGCCCACAAAAAAACTCGCGAAGTTTGCATAGGGCCCAACGCACGCCTGTGCTTCGAAGACGAAACTACGATTCGCTACCAGATTCAAGAAATGCTGCGGGTAGAGCGCATTTTTGAGGCCGAGGGTATTCAGGAGGAGTTAGATTCTTACAATCCTCTGTTGCCCGAGGGGAAAAATCTTAAGGCTACCTTTATGCTCGAGTACGGTGATATAGACGAGCGCAAAATCATGCTGCAAAACCTTAAAGGTGTCGAGCGGCAGATTTGGGCTCAAGTGGGTGACCGCTCACGCATTGTGCCAATTGCCGATGAAGACATGGAGCGAGAGAACGACGAGAAAACCTCTAGCGTACATTTTTTGCGCTATGAATTTAACGCCGATGATATAGCCGCCCTCCGCGCCGGTGAACCATTAACTATGGGTATAGATAACCCTCATATACAGCCTAATTCCCTTATCGTTGAGAATCCGGCACGCAGTGCTTTGATCGGCGACTTTGCTTAAATAGAATAAAGCCCCCCAATAAATAGCCATCAGCTTTAATATTAGCTTGATAAGGAAACCCTTTTGACCGATATCCGCAGTGAAATAAATGCAGGAGTGGGTTTAATTACCCTCGACCGCCCCAGAGCCCTCAATGCATTGTCATTGGATATGGTGCGCGATCTGTATACCTTATTGTTTGCCTGGCAGGACAACCCGGCTGTGGAGGCTGTGGCGATTCGCGGTTCCAACAAAGAAGGCCCATTTGGTGCTTTTTGTGCCGGCGGCGACATTCGTTTCTTTCATAGCGCTGGCCTTGCCAATGATGCTGCGCTAGAAGATTTTTTTACCGAAGAGTACCGTCTCAATCACCTTATATTTAACTACGCCAAACCCTACATAGCCTTTATGGACGGCATTGTCATGGGTGGCGGTATGGGGATTTCCCAGGGTGCGTCCCTACGCATTGTGACCGAGCGCAGCAAGTTAGCCATGCCCGAAACCAATATTGGCTTATTTCCTGATGTTGGCGGCGGTTACTTTTTAAGCCGCTGCCCGGGTTCAATTGGCGAGTACCTAGCCCTCACCGGACAGCTATTACTGGGAGCCGATGCACTACCAATGGGGCTTGCCGACAACCTTGTAGAGAGCGCCTCAATGCCCTCCCTCTGGGATAGCCTGACAGCAAACCCAGAAACCTCGGTAGAGGAAAGAATTAAGGCCTTAAAATCTAATATACAAGAATCTACTCCCATCGATCATAGACCCAGCTGGCACGATAGCGGCATAGATACATGCTTCTCAAAATCGACCATCGCCGACATCATGGTCGCCCTTGAAAACCAAAATACAGACTGGGCCCAAACCACTATTAAAACCATGCGACAGCGATCGCCACTAATGCTCCACGTAGTTCTAGAGCAGATCCAGCGCGGCCGCAGCATGAGCCTGGCAGAGGATCTTCGCATGGAACGAAACATGGTGCGCCACTGCTTCTACACCGAGCACTTGGGACGTCAGGGCGTGACTAGCGAGACCATAGAGGGGATTCGAGCGCTGGCCATAGACAAAGACCATAGCCCCCAATGGAACCCCGCGACCATTGAAGAAGTCAGTACCGAGATGGTACTGCCTTTCTTTACCAGCCCCTGGGACGCCCAACACCACCCCTTGGCCGATTTGGACTAGTAATACAATGTCTCTACACGAAGAACAGATCACCTGCCCCTACTGCTGGGAATTGATTACGCTATTTATCGACCCCTCAGAATCCCAGACCTACACCGAAGACTGCTTTGTGTGCTGCCGACCTATTTTGGTGAGCAGCGAAGTGAACGGAGAACATATTGCCGTGCAGGTTACTCAGGAAGACCTAGGGTTTTAGCTGACTCTAGTGAGAGTTTTAGGATACTGACCAGTATTCAACGCGCTGGCGCTAATTCGCAAAACCTAATTTAAATTGGCATTCCCAGAAAATATCCTCTATGACTGAAATGTGGTTTGGGGGAATCATTGTCCTGATTTTAGGTCGCGCTACTTTCTAATCGTGCTGCTTTTTAGCCGTGGTGCTTTACAGCCAAGCTAAGTTATAGCCGAACTGATTTTAAACTAGCTAATATAATAATTGATCTAAGTACAGTCTCCCCCTGTTGTCTTCACACAATAAAAAAGCATTCGTTGAATCGACGCATTAGCGCCTGTCGCGAATCTACAAGGACAATAATTTTACAGGAGGTTGTTATGTCACATTCAACTGTGCCATCTACGTTTTTTAAAGCTAAGTTTTTTAAAGCTAAGTATTCCAACGCTGTAGATTTAAGAAGTCAGTATTTCAAAACATTTTCATCTGTTATTTCATTCAGCCTTATGGGCGCGTTATTAATTGCACCCAGTGCAGCTCAGTCACAAGTTGCCGATCAAAGCCTAAGACGCTCTAGCAGTAATATATTAATGGAAGAAGTCACGGTTACTGCCCGTAAACGAGAGGAGTCTATTCAAGATGTGCCTCTCTCGATTACCGCACTTAATGCAGAGCAATTAGAGGTTCTTAAAATCCGTGATCTCACTAACCTTGCCGTCACCATGCCTAATGTTGCCTTGGACGATATAGGCACTTCTCGAGGAGTCGCTAACTTTTCCATCCGTGGTCTTGGTATTAACAGCTCGATTCCCTCTATTGACCCAACCGTGGGTGTGTTTGTCGATGGTGTCTACCTAGGGCTCAACAACGGTATTATTTTCGATACCTTTGATTTAGATAGTATCGAAGTCTTGCGCGGCCCCCAGGGCACATTATTTGGTCGCAATGTCACAGGCGGTGCAGTACTGCTAAACACCGCCAACCCCAGTGACGAATTCGAAGCAAAGTTTAGAGTCGCACTAGACGGCGGCAGCCGCAACGGCCTAAATAACCGCTATATACAGGCTTTAGCTGGTGGCCCATTGAACGATGAGTTTGCAGCAAAAGTATCGGTGCACTTTAACGATGATAGAGGCTGGTTTGAGAATAGCTTTGACGGAGACGAATTTGGGCTTATAGAGCAGATTATGGTGCGCCCCTTGTTGGTTTACAGCCCCAGTGATTCTTTAGAAGTCATCACCAGGTTTGAGTACAGCAAAACCTCTGGCGATGGCCCTGCAGCACAGTCTCACACTAGTGGCAGTGGCATCGATGGTGCCATAGTTAATTTCGACCGGGACAGTTTTGACTTCTCTATTGACGAGAGAGGCTTTCAAAAAAGCGAAGCCAAATTTCTGACATCAGAAATAAACTGGAATGTGGATTTTGGTCAGGGCACCGTCACCAATATTTTTGGCTGGCGAGATTATAGCCAGTCCAACAACGCCGATATCGACGCCCAGCCTGCGCATTTTTTCCATGCGCCAGCTTGGTTAGACGCAGAGCAATACAGTAATGAGCTGCGCTATACCGGTACTTTTAATGACCGCACCACTGCCACCGCAGGGTTGTTTTATTTTACCAATGACCTCAGCTATCACGAGCGTAGGCTCCTTTTAGGGGGCGCGCTAACACAGGATGGCGGTGGTGATTATGAGGTCACCACCAAAGCGGTCTTTGCCTCTGTGGATCACGCCGTGACAGATCGCCTGACCCTAACCATAGGCGCGCGCTTTACTGACGAAGAAAAAGACGTGCAGATTGCGTCATTGATCGCCAATGTAAACAGCCCATGCCTGGTCACAGAGGGCACCTGCCCCTTTGACTTTACCGACGACGCCTCTTGGGACAGCACCTCACCCAAAATAGGGGCAGCCTATCAGTTGGATGACGATAGCAATGTCTACGGCCATTGGACCAAAGGTTATCGTTCTGGAGGCTATAACTTGCGCAATACATCGGGAGACTTGGTCAATAATGGCCCCGGGCCATTTAATCAGGAAACAGTCGAGACCTTTGAGTTGGGCTACAAAACACAGCTCGGTGATCGAGGCTGGATCAATGCCGCTATTTTTAATAGTAAAATTGAAGATATGCAGCGAGAGGTCAATTTAGCCGATCCCGTATCTGTGGTCGTACAAATCATCAAAAACACCGCCGACGCCACCATTAATGGTGCAGAGATTGATGGTGGTTACAGCCTCACCGATTCAGTGTTCCTCAGTGCATCTATAGGTTGGATCGATGATGAATATGACAAAGTGCTATTTGATATCAGTGGGGACGGCACCATAGACGACCTAGATCTGGCCCTGGAATTACCCCGAGCGGCAGATCTCACCTACAACGTCAGCCTTTCAAGAGACGACAATATTGGCGGCTGGGCGGTCAGTTCTCGTATTAGCTTCAGCCATCGGGATGAGTCTTTCTATCTCGACAACAACCTCGGAATAGTCAATGAGCAGGATATTCTCGATGCTGGCATAGACCTCTATTCTGGCGACGGCCACTGGGTTGTGGGTATATACGGCAAAAACCTCACCGATGAAGTGAAACATGGTGGTGATACCCAGCTACCCGCAATGGTCGGCCCTGCAGCACTAGGTGGAACCTTTTCGCCACTGGCCAAAGGTCGAGTCATGGGTGCCGAGGTCACTTACAATTTCTAAGCTTTTCTAGCAGCCCCTTAGGCGGTAGCGGAGCTAATCCCTACCGCTTTTTTTAGGCCAACTGACGTATGATGGCGTTTCATTTTTAGCACCAGAATACAGGCAGTAAAAATAATGGCCCTAGGCGCAACCATCTGTAAAGCAGATCTCAATATTGTCGATATGGATCGTCATTATTATGAACAACACAGCCTCACCCTAGCCCAGCACCCCTCCGAAACTGATGAGCGCCTAATGGTGCGGTTACTCGTGTTTGCTCTGCACGCCAGTGAGTTTCTCAGCTTTACCAAAGGCCTAAGTACAGACGACGAACCAGATCTGTGGCAAAAGAGCCTCACCGATGAAATTGAACTTTGGATCGAACTGGGTCTGCCCAGCGAAAAACGTTTAAAGAAAGCCTGTGGCCGAGCCAAACAGGTAATTGTGTACACCTATGGCACCGGGTCTGCCGAACAGTGGTGGAAACAGATGCAGCCCCAGGTGGCTCGATTTAAAAATATTAGCATTCGCCATATAGACACAGACATTACGAGCAGCCTGGCCGAAGCCGTGCAGCGCAACCTCAATGTACAGGTGAGTATTCAAGACTCCGAAATTACCTGGCACAGCGATGACCTAGTGCTCAGCTTCACCCCCGATATCAAGTTATAAACGGCTAAAATAGAAATTAAAAAGAAGCTAAAAAGAAGCCAAAAAAGGGAGCCAAAAAGGTCCTTAAAGGACGGTTAAAAAAGAGTCTAAATCTGCGTGAATTTTGCTTTGCAGTTTACTAATCTGGGTGTACTCTGGCGGCCATTCAAATAGTGATTATTGCCATGCCCGTTAAAACCGTTGTTAGTATCTGGCCTCTCTTTGCAGGTCTCTCCTTAATTGGCCTCGCCGTTGGCGTGCAGGGCAGTTTACTTGGCGTGCGCGCAACCCTTGAAGGCTTCGATGACTTTCTGATCGGGCTGTTAATGTCCTGCTATTTCGCTGGTTTTCTGGCCGGTTCACTGTTAACCCCAAAGATGATTCAGAGGGTGGGTCATATCCGCATCTTTGCAGCGCTATCTGCTGTGGCATCGGTGACCATTCTTATCCACTCCATCTATGTCGAGCCCTGGGCCTGGGCCCTCATGCGACTATTTACAGGTTTTGCCTTCTCTACCATCTATGTGGTGTCAGAGAGCTGGCTAAACCAGGCCTCAACCAATGCCAACCGAGGGCAGATACTGTCTATCTACACGGCCATTTTATTGGCGGGTATCTGTGCCGGGCAGTTTATGCTCAACTTGGCCAACCCCCTAGATTTCACCCTGTTTATCTTGATCTCAGTCATGGTTAGTGTGGCTGCCGTGCCTATTTTGCTATCTGTGGTAATCACACCAACTATTGAAGACAGCGATCGCGTCACTATTCGCCACCTGTGGTATAGAACCCCCATGGGCGTAACCGGTATTGTTCTCTCCCAATGGGTGTCTAGCATTCTGTTTGGTATGGGTGCGGTCTATGCCACTAAACTGGGATTCACGGTGTATCAAGTGGCTAATTTTATGGGCGCGATGATGGCCGGCGGCATGATTTTACAATGGCCGCTGGGCAAGCTGTCAGACATGATTGACCGCCGTTGGGTCATGGGATTTGCCTGTCTGTGTGCCGTGGGCTTTGCCCTGCTGATCAGCCGGGAATCCGAAGCCTCATTAAAACTCTATGGGCTTATTTTTGCCTTTGGCGGCTGTTCATTATCCCTATACTCGATAGTGGTAGCCCTCACCAACGACCACTTGCGCCCCAGTGAAATTGTGCCCGCCAGTGGCACCATTGTTTTGATCTCTGGGCTCACCTCGATTACCGGTCCCATCACCGCCGTATTCTGGTTACAGATATTTGGCCTGCAGAGTTTCTTTGTGCTGTTGGCGTCGTGCCTATTATTACTAGCGGGCATTAGCATCTGGCGTGTACTCACCATTGAAGCACTGCCCAGCGAATACAAGGGACAGGTTATATTGCAAGCGGCCACCGCACCTGTTGGTACCGTACTCCATGCTGAGGACGATATTCCACCAGACACTAGTCCCTAACTACTAGCTAGAACTTATTGTAAGGTTGTGAGTCGAATTAGCGGTCAAATAATGGCCGCCCAAAACGCAGCATTTTATGCTGCCTCTTGTTTACAAAGAGCCCTGACTCAGTAACAGGAAGATTCAATTTTTAAATCCTTTCAGTCGAAAAATCCGTAAACTAAAGCAATATAGAACAATAATAATAAAATATTAAAAGGTCCTCGCCATGCGCTCATTAATCATCATCAGTGCTTTAGTTCTGTTAAGCGCCTGCACTGAAAAATTTGTTCCCGCAGACTACATCTCACTCAATGATAAATATGACGTAGTGATCGAACGCGATCATCTGGGTGTACCCCATATTATGGGTGAGCGGGACATCGACACCGCGTTTGGGTTTGCCTATGCTCAGGCAGAAGATAACTGGAAGCTTATTCATGACAGTATTCCCTTTTATCGTGGCACCAACGCAGTTATCAATGGCAAAGAAGCTGCGACCGTCGACTTTCTCATTCAATGGCTCGGTATCTGGGAAGATCTAGACGCGGGCTATGACACCCAACTGGCACCAGCAACCAGAGCCTATGTAGAAGCCTTTGCCGACGGCATTAATTATTACGCCGCAAAGCATCCCGAACAGACTGACCAGCGGCACTTCCCGGTTAATGGCAAAGATATAGTCGCCGGCTACATGCTGCGTCACTTGTTGTTTTATGGTTTTGACGCTGCAGTGATGGAGCTTTTTGAGGAGCAGCGTAAACATCCAATTAGCCTTGGGCCTAACGCAGTGGCCAGTGATATAAGCAAAGCTATTCCTGCCAGCCAAGTCCGTAACGGCGTGATCATCAATGACCTGCCCGTGGGCTCCAATGCAATGGCCGTCTCGCCCTATAACAGTACCGACGGTGCCACACGACTGGCGATTAATAGTCACCAGCCCACCACCGGCCCAGTAGCCTGGTATGAGGCCCATATCCAAAGCAACGAAGGTCTCAATGTAATGGGTGGCCTATTCCCCAGTGGAGCGACCATTGGCGTCGGCTTTACCGAAAATTTGGGTTGGGGCGCCACCGTCAACAAGCCTGATCTGGTAGATATCTATGTGCTAGAAATGGACCCCGATGACGACATGCGCTACAAACTAGACGGCGCTTGGGCAACCCTAGAATCCAAAGATATCGTGATCGACCTAACCCTGTTTGGCATCATGCCCTGGTCTGTGACCCAAGAGGGGCTAAGGTCTGTTCATGGGCCAGTGTTACGCACTGACCACGGTACCTATGCTGTGCGTTATGCAGGCATGGGCGAGATGCGCCAAGTCGAGCAATGGATGGCTATGAGCAAAGCTCAAAACCTAGAACAATGGCGCGACGCCATGCGCATACAAGCCTTCGCCAGCTTTAACCTTGTCTACGCCGATCGCGAAGGCAACACCATGTTTGTGCACAACTCCCTAACCCCACAAAGGGTGGCTGGCTACAACTGGAATCATTACCTCCCCGGCGACGACAGCAGCTTGATTTGGGACCAATACATGGCCTTTGATGACTTGCCTCAGGTTATCAACCCAAAATCTGGCTACATTCATAGCGCCAACCAGAGCCCTTTTCATATCACCGCCGAAGGCGACAACCCTATTAAGGCTAATTATCGCGATGAAGACGGCTTCCCCACTCGCATGACTAACCGTGCTGACCGCGGTCTGGAGCTATTCGCTGAGCTGGGCACCATTTCTGAACAAGAGTTTTCTCAGATCAAGCACGACAAGAGCTTCAGCAAAAACTCCAGATCCATGGCGTTTTTGAATCAGCTGCTCACAATGGACCTGAGTGCACAGCCCGAGCAGTACCAAGACGCCCAGAAATTGATCGCCTCTTGGGACCTAAATACCAATATCGAAAATAGACAGGCAGCCTTGAGCGCCTGTGTGATTGGTGCCGAATGGCTGGCAGAGCAAAAAGGCAAAGCCACCCCAGATGTTGTCGATGAATTAATCCACTGCACCGACCTAATGATTGCCAACACAGGCCGCATAGACCCCTTGTGGGGCGATGTAAACCGCCATGTGCGCGGTGATATCAACTTACCAGTAGGCGGCGGCCCAGATACTTTACGGGCTATTTATAGCCGAGACCTAAATGAAGATGGCTACCTGACCAATGTTGCCGGCGATGGTCTGTACTACATGGTGTCTTGGGATGCCGAGGGAGAGCAGAAAGTTCGTGGTATTCACCAGTACGGTGCCGCCACACTAGACGAAACCTCTGCCCATTATGCAGATCAGGCTCAGGACTATGTAGACGAAGTACTTCATGACCCTTTATTTGATGCCCAGCTTCGTGCCGACAAAATTGAGCGACGATATCGACCCGGTGAGTAAGCTGAAAGCCTTTAGGTTGAAAGTCCCCTAGATTGGAAGTCTTGTAGATTGAAAGTCTCGTAGATTAAAAGCCTTCTATATCTAAACCGACAGGCCCACACAACAGAGCATTGCTGGTAGACCCAGCACCGATGCTTTAGAATGCCGGCTCAGCAGTACTGACTGCCACAACTGAAGGCCATTATGTCTATCCATTGGTACCCCGGCCACATGCGCAAGGCCAGCAACGAAATGATCGAGGCTCTGCCTCTGGTTAATGTAGTGGTTGAAGTATTGGACGCGCGTATTCCCTTCAGTAGCTCAAACCCCTTTATTCAGGGTCTGTGTGCAGAAAAACCCTACATCAAGTTACTCAATAAAACTGACTTGGCCGATCCAGAGATCACCAAGCAGTGGCAAGATTATTTTGAGCAGCAAGCCAACACCAAAACCCTGGCGTTAGATTTAAAAAACTACGACCCCAGCAAACAGATTATTGACCTGATCAACAAACTCAGCCCCCACAAAGAAGGTCGAAACACATTAGCCATGGTGACCGGCATTCCCAATGTGGGTAAATCCTCGCTGATCAATTGCCTCGCCGGTAGACATGTCACCAAGACCGGTGATGAACCCGCCGTTACCAAAGGCCAGCAGCGCATCAATCTGCGCAATGGCATTATGCTATTAGACACCCCAGGCATACTCTGGCCCAAAATAGAAAATCCTCAGGGTAGCTATCGCCTAGCAACCACCGGCGCCATTAAAGACACAGCGGTGAGCTACGAAGACCTGGCATTTTTTGCCGCAGAGTTTTTGCTTGAAAAATATCCCGAGCGCCTAAAAGAACGCTTTAATGTCAGCGAATTACCAAGGACCGAAATTGAGCTACTAGAAATTATTGGTGCTCAAAGGGGTTGCCTGCGTTCCGGTGGCCGAGTCGACCTAGAGCGGGTATCGACAATCTTCATCAATGAATTACGTGCTGGCGTACTAGGCCCTCTGGGTTTTGAAACCCCAGAGATGATTGAATTAGAAATGCAGCATGTAGAAGTATTAAAAGCCGAAAAAGAAGAGCGTGAAAAACTGCGCCTCGAAAAATCGGCACTGCGTCGCAAAAAAGCCAACGCTAATCGTAAGTGACTTTTAAGCTATCTAAAGCCATAAGCCCATAAACTATATAAACCAAAGTTAAAAAGCGCTCCGGCTATCTTTAAATCGTCATTACAGCCGCTGAAAAATGATAGTCTCGTCAATCAGCGTATCGCCATCTTCATCAATCGTTGCTGTCAGGGTATCCCCAGACAACTCAACAAACATATTTGGTGCACCCACCCCTACAAAGTCAGTTAACCCTGCATCGCCATTATTATCAAAAGTTTGGGTGACTGTGAGCAGGCCAGTGCTTTCATCATAGGTATAGGTGCCTAGCTCCATGCCGGATATTTCAGTTTCGTCATCTGCATCTACCTCGCCATGGAAGTAAGTGCCATCGTCAAAAAAGATAATCATTAGTAGGTCATTTTCGGTGCTGGTGCTGCGCCAGGTTCCCAGTAGTCCTTGCGAAACAATTTTACGAAACTGAATAGCGTCGCTGCCCAGGACGCTTGGAGCATCGGCTATGGGCGCTAGCACCTTATTATCTAGTAACTTATCGCCTATTATTTGATCGTCTCGAAACACCCAAGCCAATGGCACAGTTGTTTTAATGGGACTCAAGCCTAGAGAACTATTATTATCAAAATGCTGACTGGCCTGGGAGAAATTGTTAGCACTAATAGAAACCGTTCCCCATTCCATGCCAGACATTTCTCCAACACCTAAGTCACCGGTCTCAGCGTGGATGTAGGTTCCGTCATCGAAAAAACCTACCATTGCAAAATTACGATCCGCATGAGTTCCGCGCCAGGTGCCCATTACGAATTCCCCAAAATCGGGCGCTTCCCCAAAACCGGGAGCGTCACTAAAACCGCTTGACAGAGCTAAGGTTAAAATCAAATGTAACACCGCATCAGAGATAGCAACCAACTCAGATCTAACTTGGTCTTGCCCCCCATTAGCCAGAATCACACTCAGCCCCGACATTGCCGCAAAACCTGAAACCGACAAGTCAAAATCTAAAGCTACAGCATTGTCTTTGGCCGTCTGGGTAATGGTGATCCCATTGCTAGGATTGCCATCCTTATCCAAGGACTGTAATAACCGAATAATATTGATCACCATAGGATGGGCCACATCATCGGTCTCAGCTATATCCAATGGAGTGACAAGCTCAGCTGCCAACACAGGTGGAAATTCTAAGTCCCCAATAAAGAAGGTTATTGTCTCGCCAGCTAAATATTTAAATTCGCCCCGAGAATTGGTATCGCCACTTTGGGTGGCGGTGCGGTAGCCAATATTGATCACTGGGCTATCGACAAAGGTACCTGTGAGGGCTGGGGTCTCGGCTGTACCGCCATCACCGCCACCACAGCTGGTGAGCAGCAACATACAGCTAGAGAAAAAGACTATGACTAGTTTCATGCTATTACATCCTGTAATAATTTGACCGCTTCCCTTACGGCTTTTCATAAGGTTAGCCTAGCGTCGACACAACCGCCATCTTTGGCAGATTAGTTAGGCATACTGCCCCGCAGAATACCCAGAAGTGGAGGGCGGCAGCACGGTTCATTCACCCATCGCAGTCTATGGATATTGGGCAGAGGGGTATGTTTCGAGCAGAGATCGATATGGCAGAAGCTTTCAAAGTGAAAACGGAAAAATGCGCTCCGCTCGTTAGCGAGTTGTATGAAGTGACCGGCGCCTTTGGACCCATTGTCTGAATAGCCTTACGAATAGGTGAGGTACAGAAAAATTACTTTTCTGCTTTTGGCGCACCTGCTTTTTGTGCCCTGGCTTCTTGTGCCGGTGCTTCTTGTGCCCCTGCCTCTTGTGCCCCTGCTTTCTGTGCCCCTACTTTCTGTGCCCCTGCTTCTTGCGCCCCTGCTTTCTGTATTGCCAATGTCTGCGCCACATATACCGCAACATCGCGTAATTGCGAATCAGAAAGTATCTCTTTGAAGGAGGGCATTTTGCCTTTTCCTTCGGTAGCCGCTAAAGCAACAACATCAGCCGAGGTGACGGCGGTGATGTTCGGACCAACACCGTGACTGCCGCCGCCGTCGTTACCATGACAGGACGAACAATAGACGGAATAAACTGCTTTACCAGCCTCAACATTAGCTTGCTCAATGGCTACGCTAGGAATTGAATCAGAGCCTGGCGCTCTACCCGGCCCCATTTTCCCGTCCAATGAAAACAACCACACACTGTCTCCTGATGGCGTACCAGCAAATAGATTACCGGCGGAATACACAACCACTTTTTGTTTACCCTTGTGCTCAAAGGTCGTGGCTGGTGCGTTGACGCCAGCACCGGTTTGAAAATTCCACAATTGATCACCGGTAGTAGAATCCAACGCCGTTAAGTCTCCGTCATTGCGTCCGACAAAGACTAAATCGCCAGCAGTGTTAATAGAGCCACTCCAGCAACTGTCTTTCCAACGCTGACTCCAGACGACTTTATTAGTA
>CAJJAO010000006.1 GCA_905182265.1 gamma proteobacterium HTCC2207
TAATCGAGCGCCAAGCCCGTAAAAATCACTGCGCCAACAACATGATTGTTTAAAAAGGCTTTAAAGCACCCTTCTCGCTCGCGGCTTCTCGCCTGAAAATGTTGTCGTACAAAAAGGGCGGCGGCAACACCTAATCCCACAATGTATAAAGTCCCTCGCCCGAACTGTATTCCCGCCATCAGCAGCAATGCTAAGGCTGCAAGCTGCAGCAAGCCGATAATTAACAGGTCATGACGACCAAATAATATGGCGGTCGACTTAATGCCTATGCGCAAATCATCCTCACGATCGACCATCGCATAATAGGTATCAAAGGCGACAGTCCAGAGAATAACAGCAGCAAAAATTAACCATAGGGCTGGCGGTAACGCCTGCTGTTGTGCCGCAAAGGCCATTGGTACCGCCCAGGCCCAAGCTGCGCCTAAACCAACCTGAGGCAAGTGGGTTACTCGCTTTAAAAATGGATAAGTAGCGGCTAATAGCAGTCCGCCCACAGAAAGTACGATAGTCATAATATTGGTTAACAATACGAGTATTAAAGCTAAGGCTAAAAGACTGAAGAACAGGCGTAGTGCCTGTTGCGGGGCTATTTCGCCTGTCACTAAAGGCCTGCTTTTAGTACGCTCTACGGAGCCATCCACATGACGATCGGCATAATCATTGATCACACAGCCAGCGGCGCGCATCACCACAACCCCCAAGGTAAAGATAACCAAATTGCGCAGTGAAGGCATGCCCTCGGCCGCAAACCAAAGCGCCCAATAGGTTGGCCACAATAAAAGGTAGGTGCCAATGGGACGGTCGAGGCGCATCAGGCGCAGCCATTTGTTGGCTGGCGCCCCGGGCCCTGTGTTACGTTCTCTGTCAGGCTCTTTTTTGGGCTGTGTATTAGAAGGTATTGTCATATTGTTCGCGGATAACCAAAGCTGAGGCGTTGATTGTAAGGCGTAAAGCTAGGCAAGAATATCTCGCTCACTAACAGTGGTTTGTTATCTAAGCGAAATACCGACCGTCGTCCCCACATGGGATCTTGGAAGTCCCCCAGCGCCATAGGCATCTGGCTGTTGCTGCCAGTATGACAGGCAATTTCGACAGGCTCCCGGCGCATACTTGGGTCGCTAAACAGCAGCGCGCCAAGAGGTCGGTTATCGAGATGGGCTAGGCTGCGCAGGCGGCCGGTCAACGTGGTGAGAGGTATAACGCTTCGAGCGTAAACCCAGGGCACACCGGCACCGAGCAGCACTACCTCGCGAATTAATGCCAGACGCCGCGCAGGTAACCCGAGGGCGCGTCGCTCTGACAGCCTTGGCCTGTGAAGCTCTTGCCGCAGTATCTGTACCGAGAAATCACCTTGGCAGGCATCCACCAACCGCTGGGTAAGCGAGCCGGTATCTGACAGCCAATCGCGCCATTGCGCGGGCACAGTGCTATCGGACAGGGAGATCATTTGCCGCCAGGCCGGTTCTCGATGTAAACGGAATTCAGAAAATTTGGCAGTTGGCAAAATGATTAACTGCCCTTTGGGTAGATCGAAGGAAACCCTTCGGGACGAGCGCGAAAGCGCTTATATTCCCACTGATACTGGCTCGGTGCCAAAGCAACAATGGTTTCGACGCCTCGATTCAGTGCATCCAAGCTAATTTGCTGGTCGGCGCTATTAATCGCCTCTTCTGTGGGCATAAAGTGCAGCTCCCAGCCACCGGCAACTCGCAGTGCCGCGCACATCAATGCCTGGCTGCCCGACTTCTGAATTAGGTTATGGACCAGAGTCATGGTCTGTGCCGGAACCCCAAAAATAGGTGCAAAGTCACCACTGGCGGGTGGTGGCTGCTGATCGGGAAGGATCGCGGTAGTCTCGCCTCTGCGTAATGCTTTGAGTAATGCTGCAACGCCGCGGACATTAGTAGGCACTAGAATCGCACCTGATCTCTCTCGAGAGGACTTAATCCAGCGCTCAAGTTCTGCGATTTTTGGTGGCTCATAAAGTGCGGTCATGGTGGTGTGTGTCGCCACCCAAAGGCCAAGCGCTTCCCAGCTTCCCTGATGAGGAATGAGTAAGATAGTGCCGCGAGGGTTATCTAACGCTGCTTGCAGATGTTCCTGCCCATGAATCGCCACAACTTTACTAGACAGCCAATCTGAGGATTGGCGCCATAGCTTGGGGGTCTCAAAAAAGGTTTGGCCGAACTGTGACATTCGCTCCCGGGCTAGGAGCTCTATCTGCTCAGCACCCATATCGGGATAACAGAGCCCCAGATTAATCTTGGTCACTCGGTAAGGGCCCGCATTGGCCCAGCGAAGGATATACCCCAAAATGCGACCAAGCTGCCTGGATACCCCTAGAGGTATCCACGAGATCAGGTTGAGGATTAAGAGGATAAGACGATTTTTCACAGTTTGGCGAGTAACTCATTTTTTAAATAGTTGCGCAGATCTTCACCAATTTCTTTGTGTATTAAGCCCAATTCAATATTGGCCTTTAGCAGACCCATCTTACTGCCGCAGTCATAGCGCGTGCCCTCATATTCGTAGGCGAGCACCTGTTCTTCGGTGAGTAATGTCTGAATAGCATCGGTAAGTTGGTACTCACCTCCCGCGCCGGGCTTGAGTGCCGCAAGGTGGGTAAACAATTGTGGGGTAAAAATATAACGGCCGGTCACACCCATATCGGATGGAGCATCTTCTAACGCTGGCTTTTCAACAATCTCGTCCAACAAAAAGACACGGTCTGCCTGTCTAGTACCACTGATAACACCATAGGAAGAAATATCTGGCCCTGGTACTTTTTGCACTGCGATCACAGAGCTTTTGTAAAACTCATAGATCTCAACCATTTGCTTTACAGCGCCTTTACCATGATGAATCAAATCATCGGCTAGCAGCACCGCAAAGGGTTCGTCGCCTATTAAGTGGGCTGCTGTGGATACGGCATGGCCGAGACCCAGTGCTTCTGTCTGACGAATATAGGTACAACTAACACCTTTGGGAACGACATTTTGGGCTATGGCTAGCAGATCTGTTTTGCCCCGCTGTTCAAGCTGGTGCTCTAATTCATAAGCCTTATCAAAATGATCGGCAATGCTGCGCTTGGTTCTGCCGGTAACAAAGATTAACTCTGTAATACCAGCCTCTACGGCTTCTTCGACTGCATATTGAATGAGTGGCTTATCGACCACCGGCATCATTTCTTTGGGACTTGCCTTTGTGGCAGGCAAAAATCGAGTGCCCATTCCCGCTACCGGAAATACTGCTTTGCGAACCTTATCACTGCGCCTTACATGGACCATTACAAACTCCCTTATTGATCAAGAATTATTCTCCAGCGAGTATTATATCCATAACTGACGAAATCAAGTCGGGTTAATCACCTTATTACCAGTGGATTGCCCTATCTTTCTCGTTTGGCGGGTTTATAATTGCGCCTTCTCTGTGCAGCATCAATTATTTGTAGGTGATATTTGTGAGCAATCTCTGTGCTCCTCCTGATACGTTTCAGGAACTTATAGCAAGACTTCAGCAATACTGGGCCGATCAGGGCTGTGTCGTTATGCAACCACTCGACTTAGAAGTAGGCGCCGGCACATTTCATCCCGCCACTTTTTTGCGCTCTATTGGCCCTGAAGCTTGGAATGCAGCTTATGTGCAGCCCAGTCGACGGCCTACCGATGGTCGCTATGGTGAAAACCCCAATCGCTTGCAACATTATTACCAATTTCAGGTGGTGATGAAGCCATCTCCCGCTGAGTTCCAAGAGCTTTATTTGGGGTCACTGCGTCATTTGGGTATTGATACATTGGTTCATGATGTTCGCTTTGTGGAAGACAACTGGGAGTCGCCCACCCTAGGAGCCTGGGGTCTGGGCTGGGAAATCTGGTTGAACGGCATGGAAGTCTCGCAGTTTACCTATTTCCAGCAGGTTGGTGGCTTGGAGTGCTATCCCGTCACCGGCGAAATTACCTATGGTCTTGAGCGAATTGCCATGTACCTGCAAAGTGTCGACAGTATTTACGATCTGGTTTGGGCTCATGGCCCCCAGGGCGATGTCACCTATGGCGACGTGTTTTTGCAAAACGAGCGAGAGATGTCGACCTACAACTTTGAACATGCGGACGTCGACTTTTTGTTTACGGCGTTCGATCAGTACGAAAAGGACGCTGCTAGGCTCACCGAGGCGAAGCTGCCTCTCCCTGCCTACGAAATGGTAATGAAGGCATCTCATACGTTTAATTTGCTCGATGCACGCAAGGCCATCTCGGTGACAGAGCGCCAGCGCTATATTTTGCGAGTACGCACATTGGCTAGAGGCGTGGCTCAGGGTTATTTTGATTCCCGCATGGCCGCAGGCTTCCCCCTTGCCGATAAAGACATAGCCGCAGAGATGATTGCCAAACACAGTGCTGCGGGAGATAAAAAATGAGTGCAGATTTTCTAGTTGAGCTAGGCACAGAAGAACTGCCCCCTAAGGCTCTATTAGCCTTATCCAAAGCATTTACCGCTGGTATTGTCGATGGATTCAAGGCCGCAAACTTAGGCTTTGGCGACGTTGTTGCCTATGCCGCACCACGCCGGCTTGCGGTTGTGATTAAAAACTTGGATACCCAGGCACCCAGTGCTGATATTGTAGCTTGGGGTCCCCCAGTAAAGGTCGCCTTTGATGCAGAAGGTCAGCCAACACGTGCCGCTGAGGCCTTCGCTAACAAGAACGGTATCGCGGTAAGCGAGCTAAGCAGCTATGTCGATAATGACGGCCAGCAAGATAAGCTTTGCATACGCCGCACCGAGACCGGCGCCCTCACTCGCGATCTATTGGGCGATGTGATCAATAGCTCTCTGGCGGCATTACCCATTCCCAAGCGCATGCGCTGGGGCAGTAGCAAAGAAGAATTTGTCCGCCCAGTGCAATGGGCGGTACTGCTGTTCAATGGCGAAACCTGCAAGGAAAACTTGTTAGGCATCACCTCAAGCAATCTCAGTCGCGGCCACCGTTTTCACAGCAGTGGCGAAATCGCCATTGAGTCGCCACAGACCTACGCCGACCAATTATACAAAGCCCATGTGATAGCGGACTTTGCCACTCGGCGAGATATTATTCGCACTGGTGTTGAATCTCTGGCTGCCGGACTTAACGGCACTGCAGTGATTGACGAAGATCTGCTCGATGAAGTCAGTGGACTCAATGAGTGGCCGGTGCCTTTGATGGGCCGCTTTGACGAGCACTTTTTAGACGTGCCTGCTCAAGCGTTGATTTCGTCAATGAAAGAGCACCAGAAATATTTTCATGTGGTGGACAGCAATAACAAGCTAATGTCTGCGTTTATTACCGTAGCTAACATCGAAAGCAAGGACCCTGGGCAAGTTATCAGTGGTAATGAGCGAGTGATTCGCCCAAGACTTGCCGATGCTGCATTCTTTTATAGTAATGACAAAAAGACCTCGCTGGAGAGTCGCCGGGAGTCACTTAAGCAGGTGGTTTTTCAAGCCAAGCTGGGTTCTGTCTATGACAAAACTGAGCGGGTAGCCGCGCTCGCTGAGACACTTGCAGCAGATACTGGCGCTGATGTGGGATTCGCACGTAGAGCGGCACAGTTAAGTAAGTCTGATTTAGTCACCGATATGGTGGGTGAGTTTGACGATCTGCAGGGCACTATGGGTCGCGACTATGCACTTAATGACGGTGAGCCCGCAGAGGTCGCTGAAGCACTTCTTGAGCAATACCTGCCGCGTTTTGCCGGAGACACAATTCCAAGCACTGCGACAGGCGCAACCCTAGCATTGGCAGATCGCCTAGATAGCCTTGTGGGTATATTTAGCATCGGCCAGCAGCCGTCTGGATCTAGAGACCCGTTTGCATTGCGTCGCGCTAGTCTGGGTATATTGCGTATTATTATAGAGCGCAAGATCGATCTGGACCTGCGCAGTGCTATTAGCGCTGCTGCTATGCAATTTAATATCCCTAAAGATGCCAAAACGTCTCAGGAAGAGCTGCAAGAGCAAGTACTTACTTACATTTTAGAGCGCTTTAAGGCTTGGTATAAAGAAGAAGATATTAGCACAGAGGTATTTGCCTCAGTAGCCTCCTTAGAGTTGGCTAACCCTCTGGATATCAATGCTCGAGTGCAGGCAGTGCACCAGTTTTCATTGCTACCCGACGCTGTAGCCTTAGCCGCTGCCAATAAGAGAGTGTCAAACATTTTAGCCAAACAGCTGGGCGAAAAAGCTCCTGCTGCTCTTAATAACAGTCTTCTAGAAGAGGCTGCCGAGCAACGTCTAGCGGCAGAAATCGACAGCCTGACAAAGGTGGTTACACCCCTATATAAGCAACGTGATTACAATGCAGTGCTAACAAAACTGGCTTTGCTAAGAGAACCGGTAGACGCATTTTTTGACGAAGTCATGGTCATGGCAGACGACGAATCGGTGCGTAATAATCGTCTTGCATTGCTGCACAGCCTGCGAGCTTTATTTATTAATGTGGCGGATATTTCTCAGCTGGCACCGGCGAAGTAATTAAGACTGGCGGTAGAATCCGCAAGACTGCCATAGAGCTTATTGAGGCAGTTATACAGAAATCAAAAGCGGCTTCATGTAAGCCGCGTTACTTAGGTAGTCTGTAGATGGAATTGCTAAGACTGTTAGGTTGGGCTCTTAGGTCAGCATTATTTTATGCTGGCTTCTTAAGTTTGGTTATTCTAATGAGCACGGTTGCCTGTCTGCTCTTCTTTTTACCGTTCCGGATGTTGCAGCGTATCGCAACCACCGGCAATCATCTTTCCATGACATGGCTCAGGCTAACCTGTGGAATCAATATTATTGTCAGCGGCCAGCACAATGTCCCAGAGGGTCCCTGTCTGATTCTCAGTAATCACCAAAGTACCTGGGAAACCTTTTATCTACAGTGGTTCTTCCAGCCTGCCAGCGTTATTTTAAAGCGAGGGCTCATGTGGATTCCGCTCTTTGGCTGGGCACTTGCCCTCATGCAGCCTATTGCCATAAAACGGTCAAATCCGGCAAAGGCGATTCGGTATGTGTTGAAACAGGGGGCAAAACGCCTCGCGGCCGGCAATAAAATCGTTATTTACCCAGAGGGTACTCGAGTTAGCCCTGAGGCACTGGGTGAGTTTAAGACCAGCGGTGCAGCTCTGGCCAGGAATGCTGGTGTGCCCATAGTCCCTGTTGCCCACAACGCAGGTCATTATTGGACAAAGGATAGCTTTATCAAGAAGCCCGGTACCATTCATTTACAGATTGGACCTGCCATTGATAGCCGTTCTGGCGACGCCCGGGAGCTGACTAAGCAGGCTCGCACCTGGATCGAGAACGCACTATAACTGCCAATTAGCGCACAAAATAAGCTAATTAATGGCGATGCAATTTAGGCCATACAATTAGGCTATTCCCCTAGGACACCGCCGTTTTATGACGTAGGTAAGTAAGGGGGCGCCTAAGAGCTAAGCAAGATTAAATATAGGAAGCGTTAAGCAATGGACAGCAAGAAACCCAACAAGCCATCTCCCTTCGAGAAACGGACTAAAAACCGCCGGGCTGCGCCAGACCGCAGAGAAGAAATTCGCTTTGAACCCCTTACAGATAACCGCCGCCAAAATTCGGGCCGGCGATTAACTGACAGAGATGTCTGGAAACCTATCGAAAAATAGATTTCCATAGTTTTTAGATATTATTAGACGTCTAGATTAACCACAGACAGGGCGTTAGCCTCAATAAATTCACGTCTTGGCTCAACATGATCACCCATTAGAGTCGTAAACATCTGGTCCGCTGCGATCGCATCTTCAATAGTCACCACAAGCATTCGACGGTTTTCAGGATCCATGGTGGTCTCCCAAAGCTGTCCTGGATTCATCTCACCCAACCCTTTATAACGCTGAGTACTGATGCCTCTGCGAGACTCGGCCATCAACCAACCTAACGCATCTTTGAAATTGCTAACCGGCTGCTCACGTTCGCCTCTTTTCACATAGGCGCCCTCTTCAATCAGGCCCTGTAGCGTCTTGCCTAGCTCAACCATGGCCGCATATTCATTAGAGGCAAAGAAATCACGCCCCAAACTATGATAATAAGGTACGCCATGGGCGGTGATCTCAATATTAGGGATAAACAGGTTGCGCTCTTTATCTTCTTTAATAGAGACCTTATAGCGATGAGTTCCGCTATCGGCTTCTTCGAGCTTTTTCTGGAGTTCGCTACACCAGGGCTCAAGATCGCTGCTTTTTTGCAGAAGTTTTCCTTCTAGGCCGCTAATATAGACCAACGCTTCTAGCAACTCGACCGGGTATACAAGAGACATACGATTGATAATATCCCCCACATGCCGGAACTTAGCGACCAAACTTTCCAGAGCAGTGCCCTGAATACCTGGCGCACTAGGATTAACATGTAAAGTGGCGCTTTCTAGGGCCTTTTGAGTCAAGTATACCAGCAGTGCAGCATCATCTTTTACGTACTGCTCAGACTTACCTTTACTCACTTTATAGAGCGGCGGCTGAGCAATAAAGATATGGCCATTCTCTACCAGCTCACGCATCTGCCGAAAAAAGAACGTTAACAACAGAGTTCGAATATGGGACCCATCGACATCAGCATCCGTCATGATCACAATGGTGTGGTAGCGCAATTTTTCAAGATTGAATTCTGCAGTACCTATACCACAACCCAGCGCAGTGATAAGAGTACCGACCTCAACACTTGACAGCATTTTGTCAAAACGAGCTTTCTCAACATTGAGAATCTTGCCTTTCAAGGGCAAGATCGCCTGAGTCTTTCGGGCACGACCCTGTTTGGCTGAACCGCCAGCAGAATCTCCCTCCACTAGGTATAGTTCTGACAGAGCGGGATCTTTTTCTTGGCAGTCGGCCAATTTGCCCGGCAGACCTGCAATATCTAACGCTCCTTTACGACGCGTCATCTCGCGGGCCTTACGGGCCGCCTCACGAGCGCGTGCAGCATCAATCATCTTATTAACAATAGCTCGCGCTTCCTGTGGGAATTCCATCAGGTAATCGCTGAATTTCTCGCCCATTTCTTGCTCTACGGCGGTTTTTACCTCAGAGCTGACCAACTTATCTTTAGTCTGAGACGAAAACTTGGGGTCTGGAACCTTCACAGAAACAATGCCGGTTAAACCTTCCCGGGCATCATCACCGGTAGTCGCCACTTTCTGCTTGCCGTTAATGCCTTCTTTTTCGATATAGGTATTAAGACCGCGAGTAAGCGCTGAGCGGAAGCCCGCTAAGTGGGTGCCTCCATCGCGCTGGGGGATATTATTGGTATAGCAGAGGATATTTTCTTGGAAACCATCATTCCACTGCAGTGCAACCTCAACACTGGTGCCGTCTTCACGGTCCGAATTGAAATGCATTATCTTATTTACAGTACTTTTGTTGGTATTAAGGTACTCAACAAAGGCGCTTAAGCCACCTTCGTAGGCATAGGCTTCTTCTTTTCCTGAACGTTCATCATGAAGAACAATACGAACACCGGAATTCAGGAACGACAGCTCTCGAAGACGCTTTGCCAGCTGTTCAAAATGGAACTGAATATTGGTAAATGTGGCCTCAGAAGGCTCAAAATACACTTCTGTACCCGAGTCGTCTGTATCGCCAACCACTGCCAGCGGAGCGTCAGGAACACCGTGAGAATAGGTTTGTTCATGGACTTTGCCATTGCGGCGAATCGTTAAGCGCATTTTTTTGGATAGGGCGTTTACAACAGATACCCCTACTCCATGAAGCCCGCCTGACACCTTATAGCTATTGTCATCAAACTTACCGCCCGCATGGAGGACTGTCATAATGACTTCCGCAGCAGACACCCCTTCGTCATGCATTTCGGTGGGGATTCCGCGGCCATTATCTGAGACAGAGATGGCTTCGTTGGGATGGATAACAATACGAATTTCAGAACAGTGGCCCGCTAGCGCCTCGTCTATTGAGTTATCGACGACTTCAAACACCATGTGATGCAGGCCTGTGCCGTCATCTGTGTCACCGATATACATTCCTGGGCGCTTACGAACCGCATCTAGCCCCTTAAGTACCTTAATACTTGAGGAGTCATAATTTGCTTCTTCACTCATAGCTTTTTACTTTCCCGTTATTCAACCTTCTGATGCGGCACCATGTTCCATGTGGAACATCTGATGCGCCGTCCCTTCCACCAATAGTCCAAAATCTTTCTTGTCCACGCCGGTCATAAAATACTGGCAGTCTAGCCCGTTAAGACAAGCAATTACCTGAGCCCTATGATCATAATCCAACTCTGCAGGCAGGTCGTCGAGTAAAAACACACAAGACTGACCCACCCTATTTCGGTAATGCGTTGCCTGAGCCAGTTTCAAAGCATAGACCAGAAGCTTTGTCTGGCCTCTAGACAGAACCTCTGCCGCGGCAATACCATCAACCTTGATTCGAACATCTGCTTTGTGGGCACCATAATTGGTTGTCCCTAAAGCCATATCTCGCTTCTGGCCAGCCTTCAAGACAGCGCCAAGCTCCTGCCCTTCAGCCCAACCTTGGTAGTATTCAAGCTCAACCGCGCCAAGGCCATCAAAAGCCCCTGACACCTCTTGTACAATGCCCGCAAGCTGTTCTATATATTGCCGGCGAAACTCCGTTACCTGCTCGCATAGAGGCACTAACTCAGCCGTCCAGGCGCTCAATAAATCTTCGTCCATTCTACCATGGCGGAGTAGTTGATTGCGCTGTTTTAACGCCTTTTGGAACCGCCTCCAGAGGTTTGTGTAGTTATGTTCCACGTGGAACACTCCCCAGTCCACAAACTGCCTCCGCTGCAGCGCGCCACCCTCTAATAAGGTGAAACTGTGGGCATCAATAAGTTGCAGCGGTAGCTCTTCTACCAGCTGCACCGCAGACTGTATGGACTTTCCATCTAACCTGGCTTCAAATTTACCCTGAGCAGTACGCTTGATTCCTAGCTGGTGGCTAGTGCCAGACTTACTGCGCTCGATACGAGCAGACACAACAAGCTCATCCGCCTGATGGTTAACCACCACACGAAGATCACGATGTTTAAAGGACCGGCCGCGGCCGAGAAGGTATATTGCTTCAAGAAAACTGGTTTTTCCGCTTCCGTTAGCTCCGTAAATCAGATTGGCGCTAGGATGGCAGTCGATTTGGATGTTCGCAATATTTCTGACTTGCAGAACATCCAACCGGGAGATGTGCATAGTACTAGACCTAGTACTTAATGGTTTGTGGCGCTAGACGGGTACGTATCTTAACCAACATTACAGGCGCATTGGCATAACAACATAGACCGCTGAGCCATCGGCAGCGTCCTCGACTAGAGCACTGCTATTTGAATCCGACAATGTGAACCGGATTTCAGTGCCCTTAAGCACATTCAAGACATCCAGTAGGTAACTAACATTAAATCCAATTTCTAGGTCATTACCAGCATAGTTAACAGTGACCTCTTCTTCAGCCTCTTCTTGCTCAGGATTATTAGCTACCATCTTGATGGCGCCATTAGATAGCAAGATACGCACACCACGATATTTTTCATTAGATAAAATAGCTGTGCGACCGAAGGCCTGCTTGAGCTCAGCGCGATCACCAATAACCTGCTTGTCGCCACCCTTGGGCAGCACGCGATCATAGTCTGGGTATGCGCCGTCAACTAACTTAGACGTAAAGCAGTAGTCAGTACCTGTGATACGAATATGGTTGGCACCCATAGCCACTTGCACAATCTCGTCACCCAACAGCCGCGAAAGCTCCATAATGCCCTTACGAGGCAGAATAGCGGTTAACGTGCCCTCGACTTCTACTTCACACTCGCCGTCGCATAGGGCCATTCTGTGACCGTCTGTGGCGACTGCGCGCAATTTATTTGTCGACACTTCCCACAGCATGCCGTTTAGGTAATACCTAACGTCTTGCTGAGCCATCGCAAAGGATGTAGCTTCAATGAGACCCTTGAGCATGCTGGCCTGGACCGCGAAATCAATGCCTTTCTCGCCCTCATCAACCGAGGGGAATTCATTGGCAGGCAGAGTAGCCAAGGTAAACTTACTGCGCCCGCTCTTGAGCTGAGCCTTGCCATCGCTACTTGAGAAATCAACCTGCGCACCTTCTGGAAGCGAACGACAAATATCGAGAAACTTACGCGCCGAGACGGTAACTTCACCACCCTCATCCGCAGAACCCACTTCCGTGGAGCCAACAATTTCAACCTCAAGATCCGTACCGGTCAATGACAGACGGGTACCTTGCAGACTTAGCAAGACATTGGACAAAATAGGCAGAGTTTGGCGGCGTTCAACAACACCGACAACAAGCTGTAAGGGGTTGAGTAATGCTTCTCGGGAAAGGCTGAATTTCATGGTAACTTTTATTCTCCAACACTTGGTAACAGTTAAATTAGGTCGATAGCGTTCTGTAGAGGTTCTTTAGATCGCGCTGCACTTCTCTATCAATACTCTCAAGCTCTTTCACCTTGCGGCAAGCATGCAGTACCGTCGTGTGGTCGCGACCACCAAATGACTCTCCAATCTCAGGCAAACTATGGTTCGTCAGCTCTTTAGCAATAGACATTGCAACCTGCCTAGGCCGAGCCACGGAACGACTGCGCCGTTTAGACAGAAGGTCCGACATCTTAAGCTTATAATAGTCGGCAACAACCCTCTGAATATTGTCTATGGTAACTAGCTTATCCTGCAGTGCCAATAGGTCTTTAAGGGATTCCCTAATTAAATCTATATCAATTGCCCGGCCAGTGAACTGGGCATGAGCCATTACCCTTTTCAGCGCGCCCTCGAGCTCACGAACATTAGAGCGAATGCGCTGGGCAATAAAGAATGCGGCGTCTTCAGACAGGGACATACCCACCTGTTCAGCCTTGTTGATCAAGATCGCTGCACGAGTTTCTAATTCCGGAGGCTCAACAGCCACCGTCAGTCCCCAACCAAATCGAGATTTAAGGCGCTCTTCTACCCCATCGATCTCTTTAGGGTAGCGATCGCAGGTAAGAATCATCTGCTGGCCACCCTCAAGCAAAGCATTGTAGGTATGGAAAAACTCTTCCTGGGACCGCTCTTTGCCCGAAAAGAACTGAATATCATCAATTAACAGCGCATCTACCGATCGATAAAAGCGCTTAAACTCGTCAATCGCTTTAAGCTGTAGCGCCTTAACCATATCTGCCACAAACCGCTCAGAGTGCAGATAAACAATTTTTGCATCAGGCTTTCTGGCCTTAAGCGCATTGCCAACAGCGTGCATCAGGTGAGTTTTACCCAGGCCAACACCACCGTAGATAAAGAGTGGGTTATAAGACCCACCAGGATTTTCTGCCACCTGCTGAGCTGCAGCAAAAGCAAGCTGATTGGACTTACCCTCGACAAAACTGTCGAAGGTGAAATTTTTGTTTAGATTAGTCTTCAGGCTGCTTTCGGCCGCAGACTTAATAATGGCCGGCGCGTCGACAATAATTCGAGAGCTATTATCAGCGCGGAAATGTGGCTCATTAAAATTTGGGCGTTCAGCCATAGGCGCAACAACAGGTTGGCCATCAGCAGGCTGACTATTTTGAAAGTGAGGACGTCTTGAAGGTTTTGCGGTAACACCCAACGATATGGAGCGGCCTCCTAACTCATCAAAAAGTTCTTCGATACGAGACAAAAATTTAGTTTTGACCCAGTCTTCAATAAACCGGTTGGGAGCCATTAGCTGAACGCTAGAGCCTCCATTAATAACATCAGTCACAGGCGCGACTGTCAGTGGGCGAATCCAGGTATTATATTGCTGCTCAGGCAACTCACTTCTGAGCTGACTCTGGCATTGCGACCAAACCGTTTCTGGCACATCAAACCCCATTATCACAACCTTAATTTACCCGCATCACTACCCAGAAAACCAAACCCAATTTCCGCAGAAACAAGCTCAGTTCGCCAAGAAACACGCAACTCATTTCTTGTTATTTTTACACTTTTTGCTATTTTTTAACTATTTTCTTAATAAGATGGATTCTATACCCTGCAACAGGATTTATCCACATGGACAAAAAAGACAAACATTATGGCAAAAACACAAAAACCAATTAAATCAGTGAGTTATATAAAAACAATGTTTTTTTTATCAACAGCGACACAAAATAAACTGGTCAATAAATAACCAATAATTGTGGATAACCTGTGGATATACAGTATAGAACCAGTGTTTAACTCGGGATCCATGCATTTTGTAATAAACTCGATTAAATACCAAGCGCGAAGGTGACCAATATAAAATAACCGGTCACTTTCCGATGCAAAACGAAGAGAATATACGTCCTAGTAAATCGTCTGAAGAAAACTGGCCAGTAATCTCAGAGAGGTGATTTTGCGCCTGACGCAAATCCTCAGCAAGTAACTCACCAGCACCGGCACCTTCAAGCTGACGAATACCAGTAGAGACCAGTTCTAGCGCCTTTATTAAGGCATCTAAATGCCTGCGTCGAGCCGAAAATACACCCTCTGACTGACCTTCATAGCCCGCGGCTTGCTGTAAGTACTCGGTGAGCTCCGCAAAGCCTAGTTGCTCCTTAACCGAAAGGGCGAAAGTGTTGTCACGCCCATTGATAGCACCGGGCTGTTGGTCGCAGCGGTCTATCTTATTCAGTACTAAAACCACCGGCTGGCGAGTATCTGGGTAACGAGTGAAAAACTCTGGCCAAATAGTGCTCAGATCAGGCTCATCGGTCTCTGTGATATCAACAACAAACAGAATAAGATCTGCTTTTTCAATCTCTACCCAGGCGCGGCGAACCCCTTCTTGCTCTATCTCGTCATTGGTCTCGCGAAGTCCCGCAGTATCAACAATATTAAGTGGCAAACCATTTAACGTAATCTTCTCACGCAATACATCCCTAGTGGTCCCAGCAATAGAGGTAACGATTGCCGCATCACTACCAGCCAGTGCATTTAACAGACTCGATTTGCCGGCATTGGGCTTGCCTGCTAGCACTAATGTCATGCCATCCCTAAGCAATGAGCCCTGCTCGGCTCTATGCAAAATATCCCGCAGGTCTGTCTTAAGAGCGTGAAGATTACCGTGAAGCCTTTCATCCGCTAAAAAATCAATTTCTTCTTCAGGGAAATCAATCGCAGCTTCAACGTAGATTCTTAGTTGAATCATTGTTTCTACCAATCCATTGACCAATAGACTGAACTCACCCTGCATAGACTTCACTGCAGACCGAGCCGCTTGAAAAGAGGACGCATCAATTAAATCGGCAATAGCCTCAGCCTGAGCGAGATCCATTTTATCATTCAAAAACGCCCTTTCGCTAAACTCTCCAGGCCGAGCCAACCGGGCGCCCAGCTCTATACAGCGCTGCACCAACTGATCGAGCACTACCGCACCACCATGGCCCTGTAGTTCAAGCACGGTTTCCCCAGTAAACGAATGAGGGGCAACGAAGTACAGCGCCACTCCCTCGTCAATTGCCTCTCCGGAGGCATCTAAAAACCCACTATACGTCGCTACTCTAGGCGCAAGAGACTGCCCCTCCCCCAATAGCCCCGCAATAAAGGCATCTAGGTTATTCCCCGAGAGACGAACGATACCAACGCCACCACGGCCTGGCGCCGTGGCAATAGCCACAATCGTATCTAGGCTATTTGCAAGAGACGAGCCAGCGGTGTCAAAGGATTCGGAATTAATATTTGTCATGTTTTGATTATGCCATAGAGAAAAAAGGCCCCGTTAGGAGCCTTTTCTTTGTCTTTGTTAGATTTCATCAGCTATTTGATATCGCTTACTTCTTTTTGGCAACCTGAAGCTGCCGATTAACAAACCATTGCTGTGCCATAGACAGTAAGTTGTTCACCGTCCAATACAGTACTAAGCCTGCCGGGAAAATCATAAAGAAGAAAGTAAACATCACTGGCATCAACTGCATTACCTTAGCCTGCATAGGGTCTGTAGGCACTGGCTGCATCTTCTGCATCAGTAACATACTTGCACCCATCACCAGGGGTAATACAAAGAAAGGATCTTTTGCAGACAGATCCTGGATCCAGAAAATCCAAGGTGAATGACGAATTTCTACAGACTCGAGTAATACCCAGTAAAGAGACAGAAAAACCGGCATCTGCAGCAACATGGGGAAACAACCACCAGCTGGATTGACCTTTTCTTTCTTATAAAGCGCCATTAGTTCCTGGGACATCTTCGCTCTGTCGTCACCATGAATCTCTTTTAAACGCGTCATCTCAGGCTGCAGGTTACGCATCTTAGCCATGGACTTAAGGCTAGCAGCAGACAGGGGATACAGAAGCATTTTGATACAAACCGTCAGCAATATAATTGACCAACCCCAGTTACCAACAACGCTTTGAATAAACTGCAGCGCAGCAAAAATCGGCTTGGCTAGCATCCATAAAAAACCGTAATCAACTGTCAGGTCTAGATACTCAGCGAGCTCAGTCAACCTGTCCTGATCCTTAGGACCCACGTAGAACTGTGCTTTATACTCACCGTAGCCACCAGCAGGAACCGAGATTGCCTGGCCGGTAAAGCCCATTAGGTATATGTCTTGCCCAGCCAACTTACGCAGGCTAAAGCTATTTTTATCGTCGCCAGGTGGAACCCAAGCGCTAATAAAGTAATGCTGGACCATTGCCACCCAACCACCTGTAACGGTGGCCTTAACTGACTCATCTTCCATATCACCAAAATCGTACTTGGCAAAATTTTGCTCTTGTTCTCTCAGAGCAGCGCCAAGGTAAGGCATCACACCACCACTCGACTCAATCAAAGGCTCCTGTGAGTCTCTTTTGATCTGACCATAGAAATTGGCCTGCCAAGGGTCATAAGTCAGGTTGTTAACTAAGTATTCAACGCCAATACTGTAATCACCAGACTTAAACTGAAAGCGTTTAGTAATTTCTACACCATCTTGATCAAAGGTAAGGTCTACGTTAAGCACCTCATCCCCACCCATCATTTGGTAACTGTTACTTGTCACTCTATAACGGGGCCGACCATCGGCAGTATCAGTACCGTTTTTGCCAATTAACCCGCTCTGGGCTACATAGGTACTATTAGGCAGTCTATTTAGCAGCATAAAAGGTTGGCCGCCATCTTCAGGCATCGCAGTAAGATGCTCTAACAGGCGAACTTCAACAATATCTCCACCCAATGTATCGATTTTCACTTCGAACACATCTGTGGCCACCAAAACCAAACGGCTATTCGCAGTCGCCGGTGTTAGCTCTATTGGCAACTCATTCATAAGCTCAGGTAGTTCTGCTCCAGTGTTAACCTCAACAGCTGGTAACTCGGACGAGACGGATTGATCTACCGAACCAATTGCTTGGGATGCAGAAGGAGCTGCCGCCTGAGATTGGGTAGAATCAAATTGATCCCATTGAATCAGTAACAGCCAAGCGACAACGCCAATGGCAACTAAATTAAGTGTTTTCTGCCAATCCATACTATTTATTACTCTGAGTGATTTGTGGGGCAATTAGTTGTGGTGTCTTTCATGCTTTCTCGTCTATCTGTTGCGCTTTCTAGCTTGACGTCCTGCTTTTTATCTTTAACAACAGGGTCATAGCCACCGGGGTGAAACGGGTGGCATTTTATAAGTCTTCGCGACGTAAGATAACCCCCTTTAAAAAAACCATAGGTGTCAAAGGCTTCTTCCGCATAGGCGGAGCAACTAGGGTGAAACCGGCAGTTACTGCCTAACATGGGGCTAATAGCAAACCGATAAAATTTAATCAGGCCAATAGCGACTCTACGCATTGTTATTTTCCAAGGCATCAAAACGCTGGAGCAGTCTGCCCCAAGATTGACCCAACAACAAGTTCAACTCTTTAGACGACAGTAAGCCAGCGTCTTTGCGCGCTAAAAATATGATGTCTAAAGGTAAAGGGAAATCTATTTGTCGAAAAGTGTCTCGAACAGCCCTTTTAATGCGGTTACGGGCAACAGCCGTAGGTACATTCTTTTTCCCGATCACCAATCCGAGTCTCGACTGCTCACAGTCACTGGGCTTGGCTAATATAAGAAGTTTAGGGTGGGAGACTTTGACCTTATTACCGTCGAAAACCTCCTGAAATTCGGAGGCTTTGAGAAGGCGTCGGTTCTTACTGAAGGCGTAACTGGGCACGGGGCCCAATAACCTTATGCTGCTAGGCGCTTACGGCCTTTCGCACGTCGACGATTCAAAACTGCACGACCGCCCTTAGTGGCCATACGAGATCTAAAGCCGTGGGTGCGTTTGCGCTTAACGTTACTTGGTTGAAATGTTCTTTTCATGTCTACAAATCCGAAGAATAAATTACAGTACTGCTTTAAGGCGGGCGAGTCTAATGAAATTCCCCTCCTATATCAACGCTTTATTACTTAAATCTCACTTAATTTCCTTAAACCAAAGCCGAACTGTCATTGCCAATCCCCCTTATCTATACCTTCCACTATTCCAGAAAGTTAAACGCCCACAACTAACTCACAGCTTATGCAGCGCCTAATTAACAAGATCAACTAAAAGCAGGGATATACGCCCTAGAAAATACTTTCCTGTGCAAATCTCTGTATAGAAACAATACTTACTCAAGAAATTCATCTAAAAACAACAGATTCCAAAATTGTCTAAAAACTATCACCAATCAAAACAGAAGTACTCACAGAATGAAAACCAAACTAACCAAGAGCTTATACAACCAATAACTCACCCTAACACTATGAAAAATATAAGTTAAATAAAGTTAACCACAAAAAACGGCCTCCCTAATAACAACAGTAATAACCTAATACATATAATATAAAGATAATATTACATACCTATAAGTTAAAAGAGCACGAGTTAACCACAGCAACGGCAGACCGATAAAAACACTTAATATTTATAGCCACACCCGTATAATGGCCAGCTACCCCCAACCCAGTAAAGATTGCCATGCAACACCCAGATGTTTTTGATGTTATCGTCATTGGTGGCGGCCACGCAGGTACAGAAGCTTGCCTTGCCGCAGCACGTATGGGCTGCAGCACGTTACTTTTGACCCACAACATTGAAACTCTTGGTCAGATGTCCTGTAATCCAGCCATTGGCGGCATAGGCAAAAGTCACCTGGTCAAAGAAATTGACGCTCTCGGCGGCGCAATGGCGACCGCTACAGATCTGGGTGGCATCCAATTTAGAGTGCTCAACTCGAGAAAGGGCCCAGCAGTAAGGGCCACTCGTGCACAAGCTGATCGAGTTCGCTACAAAGCCGCTATTCGAGGAATTCTAGAAAACCAACCTAACCTGACTATTTTCCAGCAAGCGGTTGATGACTTAATTATTGAAGGTGAGCGCGTAACAGGCGTAGTAACTCAAATGGGCTTAAGGTTTCGCAGCAAAACTGTTGTGGTAACTGCAGGAACGTTTTTAGCAGGCAAGGTTCATATTGGGTTAGAAAATCACTCCGCTGGCCGTGCTGGCGATCCCCCCTCAGAAAATCTCGCAAAAACATTGCGCGACCTTCCGTTCAGGGTTGAGCGACTTAAGACAGGTACGCCCCCTAGAATTGACGCTCGAAGCGTTGATTTTACTAATATGGAAGAGCAGTGGGGAGATAAGCCAGAACCGGTTATGTCTTATCTTGGCAGTATTGCCGATCACCCACCTCAAACTTGCTGTTGGGTGACATACACCAACCGCACCACTCACGATATTATCCGTGGTGGTATGGATCGATCACCTATGTACACCGGCGTTATTGATGGTGTGGGCCCCAGATACTGCCCCTCTATTGAAGATAAGGTGGTGCGCTTTGCCGACAAAGATCAACACCAAATATTTGTTGAGCCTGAAGGTTTAGATACCCATGAGCTCTATCCAAACGGCATATCAACAAGCCTTCCCTTTGATGTTCAGTTAGATCTGGTGCGATCAATCGTTGGTTTTGAAAACGCCCATATCACTCGTCCAGGCTACGCCATTGAATATGACTACTTCAATCCGCTTGATTTACAGTATTCCTTGGAAACAAAAGCTATTCAGGGGTTGTTTTTTGCAGGGCAAATAAACGGTACTACAGGCTATGAAGAAGCCGCAGCTCAGGGGTTGCTCGCTGGGACTAATGCAGCATTACAGGTTCAAGACAAAGAAAGCTGGTGCCCGCGCCGAGATACCGCATACATGGGTGTATTGGTTGACGATCTAATCACTATGGGCACAACAGAACCCTACCGTATGTTCACCAGCCGAGCGGAATACCGCTTACTACTGCGAGAAGACAATGCTGATATCCGTCTTACAGAAAAGGGCCGTGAGCTTGGTTTGGTTGACGATGCCCGTTGGCAGCAATTTAGTGAAAAGCGAGAGGCTATTGAGTTAGAGCGTCAGCGCTTAAAAAGCACGTGGATTCAACCCGGCACCCCAGAGGCAGAGAAGCTAGCAGACCATATTGAGAATAAACTGTCTCACGAATATAATTTATTCGAGCTACTCAAGCGGCCAGAGCTTAATTACAAAATTATCAGCTCCCTCTACCCTGTTGGAGAGCAAGATTTGGGTGAAAAAGTGGCAGAGCAGGTGGAGATTGATGCCAAATACAGTGGTTATATCAACCGCCAGCAAGACGAAGTCGACAAGCTCCAGCGTCATGAGAATACAGCGATCCCAATAGATTTTGATTATCTAAGCGTACGCGGGTTGTCCAATGAGGTTAAGCAAAAACTCGGGGACGCAATGCCTGAAACCCTAGCGCGTGCCTCTCGAATTCCTGGTGTTACCCCCGCGGCTATCTCACTACTATTGGTGTTTCTTAAAAAACATGCCGCATAGTAATAAAGATAACCACAGCCTTCACGGGTCTCATGGCACTGATGTGACAGCGATCAAGCGAGCCCGCCTGCAAGCTGGCATCGATCGTCTGGGTATTAGCTGTACTATTCAGCAGTTAGATAAGCTATTGCAGTATGTGGACATGCTTGAGCGCTGGAATAAAGCCTACAATTTAACGGCCGTCCGTGACCCGATCCAAATGATCGACCTACATATATTAGACAGTCTTGTGGTTCTGTCTCATATTGACCAGTCACAGGATATTATTGATGTGGGCACTGGCCCTGGTTTGCCTGGGATACCACTAGCCATCATGAGCCCCGATAAAAACTTTACCCTACTCGACAGTAATGGCAAAAAAACGCGGTTTCTATTTCAGGTAATAAACGACCTAGGTCTGGATAATGCTGTTGAGGTCAACGCTAGAGTTGAGGCATTTGAGTCAGATGGCAAATTTGACACGGTTCTTAGTCGAGCCTTTAGTTCTATTCCAGATATGCTTAAAAACTGTGGCCACCTAACCTCTGAAACAGGATCCTTTATGGCCATGAAAGGTAAAAACCCGGAATCAGAGTTGAGCCAGCTAGATAAAAACTATAAGGTTTCGGACTTGTGTCGATTAGATGTACCGGGTGTTGACGGTGAAAGACACCTTATAAAAATCATAAAAACTAATCGTTCGCCAAGTTCAAACACCTAAAGGTAAGTGCAGTGGTCCGTATACTATCAATAGCAAATCAAAAAGGCGGTGTTGGCAAAACAACCACTAGCGTCAACTTAGCGGCCTCTCTTGCCGCCTACAAAAAGCGTGTATTGCTGGTTGATATCGATCCGCAAGGCAATGCCACCATGGGATCTGGTGTTAACAAAGCCGACTGCAAACGCAGTATTTACCATGTGTTAACCGAAAAAAACGCCATTGAAGATGTGATTGTCACTTCCGAGCAGGGTAAATACCACTTGCTGCCCTCTAATGGCGACTTGGTTGCCGCGGAAGTAGAGCTAATGCAGGAAATTGGTCGGGAGAGTCGCTTGCGCCATGCTATCAAGCGTGTTGCTGCAAACTATGATTACGTCATTATTGACTGCCCACCCTCATTAAATATGCTCACGGTTAATGCGCTAGTCGCCAGTGACGGCGTGCTTATCCCTATGCAATGTGAGTACTATGCTCTGGAAGGGTTGTCCGCTCTAAATAATACGATCCGTCAAATTGCCAAATTAATTAACCCAAGATTGCGTATTGAGGGTATCTTGCGAACAATGTATGACCCTCGCAGCAGCTTGACCAACGCGGTATCGGCCCAGCTTAGAAAGTATTTCGGTGACCGTGTTTATCGGGTGAGTATTCCCCGTAATGTGCGACTGGCCGAGGCGCCAAGTCATGGCAAGCCAGCGTTGGCCTATGATAGAAACTCAAAGGGATCTGTTGCGTACCTCGCATTAGCGGGTGAAATACTTCGGCAGGAAAAAGCGGCGCAAGCGCCAAAACCTCAGGCATCAGGAAGGTAGCAAATGGCAGCAAAACGACAAAGTCTTGGAAAAGGGTTAGATGCTCTGTTAGGCATTCCTGAGGATACAGAACAACTCCAAGACCAGGCTACCATCGAGCCGTCGACTGCCAACCTCCCAGAACAAATCGTAGAGTCATTGGCCCTGCCAAAAGATGGCACGCTTAGAGACCTACCTGTTGAATTCCTGCAGCGCGGTCAATATCAGCCACGCCGAGAGTTAAATCCAGAAGCCCTACAAGAACTCGCAAACTCTATTACCACTCAGGGCGTGATGCAGCCCATTATTGTTCGCCCTATAGGTGAAAATAAATATGAAATTATTGCTGGTGAGCGCCGTTGGCGAGCAACTCAGCAGGCAGGGCTAGATACTATTCCGGCCATTGTTCGGGAAGTGTCTGATGAAGCGACCATCGCTATGGCGCTTATCGAGAACATTCAGCGGGAAGATCTAAACGCCATGGAAGAGAGTTTAGCTCTTATTCGGCTGCAGGATGAATTCAGCCTAACCCAACAGCAGGTTGCTGACGCTGTGGGTAAATCTCGCTCTTCGGTCACCAATCTCATGCGACTAGCCTCTTTAGAAAAAGCGGTGCAAGAGCAATTAGAGCGTGGTGAGCTAGAGCTGGGCCATGCCAAATGTTTGCTAGCTCTTGAAGGTAGCATGCAAATCGGCGCGGCACGCACAGTGGCGGCCAATGCCATGACCGTAAGGCAGACAGAAGTCCTGGTCAAAAAACTACAAAACCCTGTAGATACAAGTAAAAAGCCCGAACCTACCAATCCTGATATCACTCGGTTGCAGGAAGAGCTGTCTGAAAAGCTCGGTGCTGCAGTCACAATTCAGCACAGCGCCAAAGGCGCCGGTAAGATGATTTTTAAGTACAACAGCGTCGATGAGCTAGACGGAATCCTCGCCCACATAAAGTGAGCCTTGAGTATAGGTGTATTGAGCTGACGAATTGACGCAATATACCTGTTATCCTGAGTTGAATATCACCAACACTATACCTATAATGCCGATCCGTTCGAGATGGGCCCCAATTTTTGTTTTGGGCTCGGACACAGGCAGAAAAAGGTGGCCACAATATGACTACCATTTTTACACCACCGCTCTATAAGGTAGCGCTGTATCAGATTATTTCCCTGCTTGTAGTTTGTGGGGTTGCGGCTTGGTTCGATAACGTACTTGCCAGTTCTATTTTGGTTGGTGGTCTGATTCAGATAGGCCCGCAAGCTTGGTTTGCGAGACAGGCTTTTAAATATGCGGGTGCTAGGCAGGTAGATAAGATAGTACGCGCTATGTATTGGGGTGAGTCCGGCAAGGTGTTTTTAACCGCTGCGCTGTTTATTACTACCTTTATACTGTGGAAACAGCTTAACTTTTTGGCCGTTTTCAGTACTTTTATCGTAATGATCCCCGTGCAGTGGTTTATTACGATAAGAATATTGAAGCAGAAGCAAAAGTAGCAAAAACAAATACTGAGGGGCAATGTAAAAAAGATCCTACTTTTTACATTGCGACCCGAATTAAGAATTGCACTGATTTAACGAGAGTTGGAATACATGGCAGGCGAAAATCCCGCAACGACTACTGAATATATTCAGCACCATTTAACCAATTTGGTTTATGGCAACCATCCCGAAAATGGGTGGAGCTTTGCCCATGGCGCTCAAGAAGCATCTGAGATGGGCTTCATGGCAATCCACGTGGATTCAATGGCCTGGTCAATTGGTTTGGGTATATTGTTTTGCTGGTTGTTCCGCACCGCAGCAAAGCGAGCGACCACTGGCGTACCAACGGGTCTTCTCAACTTTGTTGAATTGATTGTTGAGTTTATCGATGGCGCAGTGAAAGACAGCTTCCATGGTCGCAACAAAATGGTAGCGCCATTAGCGCTAACAATTTTTGTGTGGATCTTCCTGATGAACTTTATGGACCTTCTTCCTGTAGATTTGATTCCAGAGCTTCTGTTGCTCACCGGCGTCTCCTATCAGAAGATTGTTCCTTCTACTGATCCAAACATTACACTGGGTATGGCTCTGGGCGTCTTTGTCCTAATGCTTTTCTACTCAATCAAAATCAAAGGCACTGGCTTTATTAGCGAGTTGACCATGCACCCCTTTAACCACTGGGGCTTTATACCGATTAACCTATTCATGGAAACTGTTGGCTTGCTAGCCAAACCTTTTTCATTGGGCCTTCGGCTGTTCGGCAACATGTATGCAGGCGAAATGATCTTTATTCTCATCGCAACAACCTTTGCGGCGGGTGCTGGAGCTGGTTTGATTGGTGGTGGCCTCCATGCACAACTTTTTGGGGAAGAAACTAACGCACTGTTCTGGTTAGTCATCTTTATTTTGGTTTGCTCTGTTTGCGGACTAAATCTCAAAGGCAAAATATCCACGGGTAAAACAGTTCTACTCTGCATAGTCTTTATGGCTATCGGTGGCGGATTGACAGCTCTGGGTGGCGGGTTAATGCAATGGGGTTGGGCGGTATTCCATATTCTGGTTATTACTCTGCAAGCATTTATCTTCATGGTTCTTACTGTCGTCTATCTCAGCATGGCGCATGAAGAGCACTAATTTCACTTTAATATTTAACTACTAAAATCGGGAGTCTACGATGGAACTTGTAATCATTGCTGCGGCAATAATGCTCGGATTGGGCGCACTAGGGGCAGCTATTGGTATGGGTCTGCTGGGCGGTAAGCTAATTGAAGGTACAGCGCGTCAGCCAGAATTAGGTCCAATGCTGCAGGGTAAGATGTTCCTGCTTGCTGGTCTTATTGATGCTGTGCCAATTATTGGTGTTGGTATCGCTATGTACCTGATCTTTGTTGTTGCTCCAAGCGTTGGCGCGTAACAAAAATCAATGATTTTTAACTCATCTATTAATGAGGTAATGGCGTGAATATTAATTTAACGCTTTTTGGTCAAATGGTGACCTTTGCATTCTTCGTATGGTTTTGTATGAAGTTTGTTTGGCCAATCATCATTGAGGCTATGGAAGAGCGCCAGAAAAAAATCGCCGATGGACTTGATGCGGCTGACCGTGCCCTGCGTGATCTTGAACTTGCTCAGAACAAAGCAACTGATCAAATGAAAGAAGCAAAACAGGAAGCGGCTGGCATTATTGATCAAGCCAACAAGCGAGCGAATCAAATTATTGATGAAGCAAAAGTACAAGCAGTAGCCGAAGGTGATCGCCTGAAAGCTGCCGCTGAAGCTGATATCGAGCAAGAAATTAACCGTGCTAAAGAAGAGTTGCGTGCCAAAGTGGCGGGTCTGGCTCTAGCTGGTGCGGAAAAAGTGCTCGAAGCATCAATTGATGAGAAATCTAATCGCGCGCTTGTCGATAAACTGGCAGCACAGCTGTAACCGAGGTTTAACATGGCAGAATTGAGCACATTAGCTCGGCCCTATGCAAAGGCAGCGTTTGAATTTGCTGCAGATGCCGGGGACCTGCAGGGATGGTCTAAAAGCCTATCTACTGCGGGAGCTGTTGCACAGCAGGCGGCGGTTGTTAAGTTGTTGAGTTCTCCGAGCTCAACAGCAACACAGCAAGCGGCCGCGGTTATAGAAATTTGTGGTGACGAGTTGGGTACAACTGGTCAAAACTTTATTGCGATACTGTCAGAGAATCGACGCTTGCAATTATTGCCACAGATTTCGCATCAGTTTGAAATCATGAAAGCTAACCGTGAGAAAGCGGTCGATGTGGAAGTGACAGCAGCGCATGAGATGGATGCTGAACAACAGCAGAAACTCAGCGATGCACTGAGCGCAAAATTAGAACGCAAAGTAAATATGCAGGTTAGTTTAGATAAGAGCCTGCTGGGTGGTGCGGTAATACGCGCCGGGGACACCGTTATAGACGGGTCTATTCGTGGTCGTTTGACCAAACTCGCCGAATCACTAAATTCCTAAGGATTGAGGCCAAAGCATGCAGCAACTGAATCCATCAGAAATCAGCGAAATCATCAAGAGTCGTATCGACAAACTTGATGTTTCGACAGAAGCCCAAAATGAGGGCACCATTGTTTCCGTATCAGACGGTATCATTCGTATTCACGGTCTTGCCGACGTGATGTACGGCGAAATGATTGAGTTTGACGGCGGTATTTACGGTATGGCACTTAACCTGGAGCGCGACTCAGTCGGTGCTGTAGTGTTGGGTGATTACCAAACATTGGCAGAAGGACAAAAAGTCCGATGCACAGGACGTGTATTGGAAGTACCAGTAGGTCCAGAATTGGAAGGTCGCGTTGTCGACGCCCTGGGTAACCCTATTGACGGAAAAGGGCCAGTTAATGCAGCCCTTACCGACGCCGTTGAAAAAGTAGCGCCGGGCGTTATTGAGCGTCAGTCTGTTGACCAGCCAGTGCAAATTGGTTTGAAAGCAGTTGATACCATGGTGCCAATTGGTCGTGGTCAGCGCGAGCTGATCATTGGTGATCGCCAGATCGGTAAGTCAGCTATTGCCGTCGACGCCATCATTAACCAGAAAGGCTCAGGTATTAAATGTATCTACGTAGCCATTGGTCAAAAAGCCGCTTCTGTTGCTGCCGTTGTGCGCAAACTAGAAGAGCACGGCGCAATGGAACATACCATTGTTGTTGCTGCTACAGCATCTGATCCAGCCGCTATGCAGTTCTTGGCTCCTTTTGCTGGTTGCTCAATGGGCGAGTACTACCGCGATCGCGGTCAAGACGCGTTAATTATCTATGATGATTTGACTAAGCAGGCCTGGGCCTACCGTCAAATTTCACTACTGCTGAAGCGTCCCCCGGGTCGTGAAGCTTACCCTGGTGATGTTTTCTACTTGCACTCCCGTTTGTTGGAGCGCGCAGCACGAGTTAATGCTGACTACGTAGAGAAATTTACCAAGGGTGAAGTGAAAGGTAGAACTGGATCATTAACCGCTCTGCCTGTTATTGAAACTCAGGCTGGTGATGTTTCTGCCTTTGTACCAACCAACGTAATTTCGATTACTGATGGTCAGATCTTCCTTGAAGCAGATATGTTCAACGCCGGTGTTCGTCCAGCGATGAACGCAGGTATCTCTGTATCTCGAGTAGGTGGTGCGGCACAGACTAAAATTATTAAGAAACTGTCTGGCGGTATTCGTACTGCACTGGCGCAGTATCGTGAGCTAGCGGCATTCTCTCAGTTTGCCTCTGACCTCGACGAAGCGACTAAAGCACAGCTTGATCATGGTGAGCGCGTCACGGAGCTAATGAAGCAGAAGCAGTACACGCCTCAGAGCATTGCTGAAATGGGCGTCATGGTTTATGCGGCTGACAACGGTTTCCTTAAGGCAATCGAAGTTAATAAGATCGGTGATTTTGAAGCGGCCCTGCTCTCTTATATGAAAGCTGAGCACGGTGATCTGATGGATCAAATTAATCAGTCAGGCGATTACAACGACGACATAGCTGCTGGTTTTAAAGCCGCTTTGGATAAGTTTGTTGCAACCCAAACCTGGTAAGTCAGAGTAATCGGACAGGCATAAGAAATGGCAATCGGAAAAGAAGTCAAAACCAAAATTGCTAGCATTGGTAGCACGCAAAAGATCACTAGCGCCATGGAAATGGTTGCGGCGAGCAAGATGCGTCGAGCTCAGGAGCGCATGGCATTGGGGAAACCCTATGCCCAGCGTATCCGTGATGTTGTAGGTCACATTGCCAACGCAGTTTCAGAGTATAAGCATCAGTATTTAGATGAGCGCGAAGTAAAGCGCGTTGCTTATGTTGTGATCTCTACGGATCGCGGGCTCTGTGGTGGCTTGAACATTAATCTGTTCAAGGCAGCAATACGGTCAATGAAAGCATGGTCTGACCAAGGTGTTGAAGTTGATATCTGCGTGGTTGGCAATAAAGCCGCAGGCTTTTTTGCCGCTGTTGGCGGCAATGTTGTTGCCGCCGTTAAAGATGTTGGCGACGAGCCCAATGCAGCTGATTTGATCGGTGGCGTAAAGGTCATGTTGGACGCCTTTGATGAAGGTCGTATCGACAAACTGTTTGTGGTGAGCAACGAGTTTGTAAACACCATGACTCAGAATCCTACAGTTGAGCAGCTGTTGCCCTTGGCGGCGACAGACGATACTAGCCTCAACCATCACTGGGATTACATCTACGAGCCAGACGCTAAGGAACTGCTAGATGGCCTATTGATTCGCTATATCGAGTCACAGGTTTATCAGGGCGTGGTTGAGAACAAAGCCTGTGAGCAGGCTGCGCGAATGCTAGCGATGAAAAGTGCCACCGACAATGCCGGTGACATGATTGACGAATTACAACTGCTTTATAACAAAGCGCGCCAGGCAGCAATTACCCAAGAGCTGTCAGAAATTGTCAGCGGCGCCGCGGCCGTATAAAGCCAAACGAATTTTAAGGTTTAGTGAAGAGGAATCGGACATGAGTAGTGGACGTATTGTACAAATTATTGGCGCCGTGATCGATGTGGAATTTCCCCGTGATCAGGTACCCAACGTCTATGACGCGCTAGTAGTCGACGAAAAGGGTTTGACCCTAGAAGTGCAGCAGCAGTTGGGCGATGGCGTAGTTCGAGCAATCGCTATGGGCTCCTCTGAGGGTATCAGCCGCGGCCTAGGTGTTGTTAACAGCAAAGCACCAATTTCAGTTCCAGTCGGAATCGAAACTCTTGGTCGCATCATGGATGTTCTTGGTAACCCGATTGACGAAAAAGGTCCTATCGGTGAGAAAGAGCGCATGGCTATTCACCGTAAGCCACCAGCCTATGATGAGCTGGCTGCTTCCGACGATCTGCTTGAGACAGGTATTAAGGTCATCGACCTAGTCTGTCCTTTCGCCAAAGGCGGTAAGGTTGGGCTATTTGGTGGTGCTGGTGTTGGTAAGACAGTAAACATGATGGAGTTGATCAACAACATTGCGACAGAGCACAGTGGCTTGTCTGTATTTGCTGGTGTTGGTGAGCGTACTCGTGAAGGTAACGATTTCTACTACGAAATGCAGGAGTCTGGTGTTGTAAACATCGAGACCCCAAGCGAATCTAAAGTAGCTATGGTTTACGGCCAGATGAATGAGCCTCCCGGAAACAGACTGCGTGTAGCACTGACCGGTTTGACCATGGCAGAAAAATTTCGTGACGAAGGTAAAGACGTGCTGTTGTTCGTCGATAATATCTACCGTTACACATTAGCAGGTACAGAAGTATCAGCACTGTTGGGCCGTATGCCTTCAGCGGTAGGCTACCAGCCTACTCTTGCAGAAGAGATGGGTGTTCTTCAGGAGCGTATTACTTCTACTAAGACTGGTTCTATTACATCAGTTCAGGCGGTATACGTACCGGCGGATGATTTGACAGATCCCTCTCCTGCTACAACCTTTGCTCACTTGGACTCAACCGTTGTACTGAGCCGTGACATTGCCTCTAAAGGTATCTACCCAGCGGTAGATCCATTGGATTCAACTTCACGCCAGCTGGATCCATTGATTATTGGTACCGAGCACTATGAAGTTGCTCGTGGTGTTCAGACTGTCTTGCAGCGCTACAAAGAACTAAAAGATATTATTGCGATTTTGGGTATGGATGAGCTGTCAGAAGAAGACAAACTTGCCGTAGCAAGAGCGCGTAAGATCGAGCGCTTCTTGTCACAGCCATTTCATGTTGCTGAAATCTTTACCGGTTCTCCAGGTAAGTACGTTTCTCTGAAAGACACCATCGCTGGTTTCCAAGGAATCTTGGACGGTCAGTATGATGATCTGCCAGAGCAGGCGTTCTACATGGTTGGTTCGATCGATGAAGCAGTCGATAAAGCGAAAAAGCTTTAATTTATAAATTGCAGCAAGCAAAGGCAATAAAGACATGGCTATAACAGTTCATTGTGACATTGTAAGTGCAGATGAATCCCTGTTCTCTGGGTTGGTCGAGATGGTTGTTGCCACTGGATCCCTAGGTGAGCTGGGTATTACCGCTGGACATGCGCCGCTGCTGAGCGATTTGCGGCCTGGGCCAGTACGCCTAGTCAAACAGAATGGTGAAGAAGAGATTTACTATCTGTCAGGCGGTTATTTAGAGGTTCAGCCAAACACCATTTCAATATTGGCGGACACAGCAGTCCGTGCAAACGATATTGATGAGGCAGCAGCAGCCGAAGCCGTCAAATCAGCTGAGATGGCCCTGGCCAATCATACTGGTGAGATTGAATATTCGAAAGCAGCTTCAATGCTAGCTGAATCGACAGCACAGCTGCGCACAGTGCAGAGTTTACGTAAAAAACTAGGTGGCTGATTGTCAGCTGTCTTAAAAAGGGTGGCTTAGCCACCCTTTTTTTTTGCCCTCATTATGTTGGTAGCCATCAGCGGTGAAGTTAACGGCCAGTGACCGAAACTTACCGAAGGGCGCATGGCTCTTGTGTTACAAGCCATATGAAAGTAGCTTTAACAGCTTAATTAGCAGTAAAATCAACGGTTACAACAGCGATACAAATTTCTATAGATCGGAGTTATTAAAAAACACATCATGCTCAGCACCGATATTGTCATTCTAGCTGCAGGTAAAGGGACTCGTATGCAGTCCAGCCTTCCCAAAGTGCTGCACGCAATTGCGGGCCAGCCTATGCTTGCCCATGTAATCGCTGCGGCAAACACAGTAGCCAACGGTAACAAAATTATTGTCACCGGCCACGGTGCCGAACAGGTGGAAAAGGCGACAGCGGATAGCGGTAGTGTTTTTGTACAGCAAAACGAACAGCTAGGAACAGCCCATGCCGTACAAATGGCTGTGCCTCATTTACGTGCCGAAGCAACCGTGCTCATTTTATATGGGGATGTGCCACTCATTAGTCCAGCCACCATCAACAAAATGCTAGAAGCTGTGTCAGCAAAGCAAATTGGTTTACTGACCATCAATCTCGACAACCCAACGGGCTATGGCCGCATTGTTCGTAACAGTGCAGACGAGATTGAATCTATTATTGAACAAAAAGATGCCAGCTCAGAGCAGCTGTTAATCAACGAGATTAATACTGGTGTCATGGCGCTAGGTGCCCAGCAGTTAATAGACTGGCTACCACAGATAAATAATAACAATGCTCAGGGCGAATATTATCTAACCGATCTAATCGCCTTGGCTCGTGCCAATGATTACAGTATTACCAGCATTCAACCCACATCGGCAACAGAGGTAGAGGGCGTGAATAATAGAATTCAATTGAGTCAGTTAGAGCGTGCACATCAGCTACAACTAGCAGAAGCTCTAATGCTATCTGGTACTACATTAGCAGACCCAAATCGTTTTGATCAGCGCGGCAAACTTACAGCCGGAACCGATAACTTTGTCGACGTAAACTGTATTTTTGAAGGCGATGTCGTGATCGGTTCAAATGTGCGCATCGGCGCCAACTGTCACATCAGCGACAGCAGTATTGGCGATAGCGTAGAGATTAAAGCTAATACCATTATTGAATCATCCCATATTGGCGCTCATGCCATTCTCGGCCCCTTTGCACGGATTCGTCCCGGTACTAACCTAGGCGAAGGTAGCAAAGTTGGTAATTTCGTAGAAACAAAAAATACGATTGTTGGCAAGGGCAGTAAAATAAATCACCTTAGCTACGTCGGCGATGCCGAGCTTGGCGCTAATGTAAATGTAGGCGCAGGGACAATTACCTGTAACTATGATGGTGTGAACAAACATAAAACAGATATTGGCGATGGTGCCTTTATTGGGTCAAATAGTACCCTGATTGCTCCAGTGACAATTGGCGAACAGGGGTTTGTCGCCGCGGGCTCCACTGTGACAAAAAACGTACCTGCTGATACCTTGGCGGTTAGCCGATCAAAACAACAAAATCTTGAGGGCTGGAAACGCCCCACCAAAAAGGAAGATTAATAGATGTGCGGAATTGTTGGTGCAGCCACCCAGAGAAATGTATATAAAATATTAATTGAAGGCCTTCATCGCCTAGAGTATCGCGGCTATGACTCTGCCGGCCTTTCGATTATTGATGAAAATAATATTTTACAAACACGAAAAAATATCGGCAAAGTAGCAGAACTAGAAGCCGTTGCCGCGCAAAATCCTGTTGCCGGCAATACCGGTATCGCCCACACAAGATGGGCAACCCACGGTGAGCCGAGTACAACAAATTCGCATCCTCATACCTCAGGTAAAGTCTCAGTAGTACATAACGGCATTATTGAAAATCATGACAGCCTGCGCACAGAATTGATCGCAGCAGGCTATGAATTTATCTCGGCAACAGATACAGAGGTGGTTGCCCACCTAGTGAACTATTATTTAAAACAGGACGACGATACAAATCTGCGCAATGCCGTGCAAAAAACCATCGGCCGTTTGGCAGGCGCCTACGCTTTAGGTGTTATTTCACAGGACCAGCCAGATACTATTATTGCCGCACGCAGCGGTAGCCCATTGGTTATTGGTGTGGGTATTGATGAGCACTTTATAGCGTCAGACCAAATGGCCTTGCGACAGGTCACCGACCGCTTTGTATTTTTGGAAGAAGGTGATTTAGTCGACCTGACCAGTGATCGCTATCAGGTTTTTGATGAAAGCGGCAACAGCGTTGAGCGACCTATGACGACCCTAGACGAAAAAGACCAGATTGCAGAAAAAGGCGAGTACCGCCACTTTATGCAAAAAGAAATCTTCGAGCAGGCCAAAGTTCTTGGCGATACCTTTGCGGGCCGAATTGGTAAAGACAGTATTCATGAAGCCATCTTTGGTTATAAAGCTGAAGATCTTTTTGCCAAGACAAAAGCAATTCATATTATTGCCTGTGGCACCAGTTTTCACTCAGGCTTAGTGGCAAAGTATTGGTTGGAACACTACGCCGGAATACCCTGCCAGGTTGAGGTTGCTAGTGAATACCGATACCGCAATGTTGCTGTACCACAAGGCACATTATTTATTAGTATTTCTCAGTCGGGAGAAACTGCCGACACCTTAGCCGCGTTACACAAAGCGAAACAAAATGGTTATCTTGGATTTTTGGCAATCTGTAATGTGGCCAATAGTTCATTAGTGAGAGAGTCCGATATCGCATTGATGACTTTAGCCGGCCCCGAGATTGGTGTGGCATCGACAAAAGCTTTTACTACCCAACTAGTTGCCCTTCAGCTGCTCAGCATTTCCCTAGCAAAACATAATGGCCTTGATGCCGCTACGGAAAAAGAACTGGTTCAGAATCTGCATAAGTTGCCCGAGCTCTGCACACAGGTGCTAGCACTAGATACAGTAATTGAAGAAGTGTCAGAGGCTTTTGCTAATAAGCATCACGCCTTATTTTTAGGTCGAGGAGAGCAGTATCCGATTGCCCTAGAAGGCGCATTAAAGCTAAAAGAAATTTCTTACATTCACGCCGAAGCCTATCCGTCCGGTGAATTAAAGCATGGCCCTCTGGCATTGGTTGATGAAGACATGCCAGTGGTGACTGTGGCACCAAATAATGAATTATTAGAAAAACTAAAATCTAATTTGCATGAAGTTCGTGCAAGAGGTGGTCAGCTGTTTGTGTTTGCGGATCGCGATTCAGGTTTTGTAAGTGAGCCGGGTATAACTGTTATTGATATGCCCCATGTACCCCAAAGTTTAGAAGCGATTATTTATACACTGCCATTACAGATGCTTTCATATCATGTGGCCGTGTTAAAAGGCACGGATGTAGACCAGCCGCGCAATCTTGCGAAGTCAGTAACCGTCGAATAGATTGCTCTTATTAGCTTATAAGAATTAGTTAAAAACACTAAAAGTAAAAGGCGCTCTGAAAGCAGACTATAAAGACAAGTGGATTTTTGTGTCAGCTTCCAGGGCCTTTTTTTTATACGTTGTTATGGCTTATAACACTCGGCAACTAACAGGCCACCATACGAACCGCCCAAGGCCAAGAGGCTTTAAGAGCTGCATAGGTTGGGAATCCATAAGCTGCAGCTGCGCCCGCAGCGTTAGCCGCATAATGGGCTTTGATAGCACAGGTGAGTGCGTGAAAGGCTAAGGTACCTAGTAGCAAAAGTAATGCTGCTGCCCCTATTACAAGTAGAGCCGTAGCAGCAGGCGCCAGTGCGGCAAAAAATATAATCGCAGCTACTACGATTAGAATTTCTGCACTAAACAACGTGGCTCGGTATACGTTGGCTGTTGCTTTTGAAAGTTGAGTACTACCCTCTTCGTTTAACATAGCGTTTCTCCCTAAAAAATAATTCTTCCAAATGAATTGAGGCCATCATGGCCGACTTCTCTGTGGTAACTAACTACTTGGTTTCCAATCATTAGGTACTTAACTGTTTGGCACCTAAGACCTTGGTCCGCAACTATTTAGTACGTAGCACTTTGGTTTTGAATTAACGGACACATAGCCGACGTCTTACCTGTTTGAGATAAATGACTATTGGATTAAACGTAGACCAAAATGAGGGCGGTCACAAAACTGTCGCTATGACTGACCGCAAAGAAGGCTAGTATGTTAATCACTGCGAAGAGAGCTGAGACCTTCTTGTAACTGTTGGAGATGCTGTTGTAATTGTGGCCCTTTCTTTTGCGCAACGCCGATCGCCAATACATCAATCACCGCGAGATGGGCAATGCGTGAAGACAGTGGTGTATAAATCTGAATATCCTCTTTGGCATCTACCTCAATGGCAATGGTGGCATTGCGGGCAATAGGTGAGCCACTGGGAGCTATGGCGATCACAATGCCATTGGCCTTTTTCACCAGATCCATGGAATCTAATAAAGCCTTAGTGCGACCCGATTGAGAAATAGCCACAACCACGTCGCCTGCATGCAGAGAGGTAGCCGACATATTTTGTAAGTGAGGGTCAGAATATGCCGCCGAGGTAATTTGGAGTCGGAAGAACTTATGCTGGGCATCAAAGGCTACGGCCGCAGAGGCCCCAAACCCATAAAACTCAACTCTTTTAGCGGCACAGATTGCAGCCACCGCCGCGTCAAGGCGCTCGATCACAAGACTCTCACGGACTTTTAGCAAGGTATCCACGGTGGAATCAAATACCTTGTGGGTATATTCCCTAGTTGAGTCTGTGTCGGTTACAGCGATCTGACCATAGCTGGGACTAGCAGCCAGTTGCTGGGCTAAGGCTAGCTTAAAATCTTGAAAACCATGACACCCTACCGCGCGGCAAAAGCGCACCACCGTAGGTTCGCTCACTTCTGCTTTTTCTGCTAGGTCGACAATTCTCATGCGAATCACTTCAAGCAGATTTTTGAGAACGAAATCGGCCACTTTGCGCTCAGATTTACGTAGTTCCGGCAGCGTGTCGCTTATAGTTTGACTGAGTTCAGCGTGTTTCATAGGTCGTCCGAAATAATTATGTAAAAAATTTACAAGAAATGGCCTTAAAACGCTAGTTTTGTAGTCAATTAACCACTGATTACTGGGTATATCGACTATTTACCCGTAAAACCGGCTTGTTTGACTACTGTAACGGATAAAAGAAATTTCTGTGGCTCCGCTTTTTTGCTCGCTAAGTTGCTAGAATGCAGGCCTATGGACGTAACCCCGATACTCAATAATCTAAACCCTGCTCAGGAAGAAGCCGTCACCAGCGATAAAAAACATCTGCTGGTTTTAGCGGGTGCTGGCAGCGGTAAAACTCGCGTACTGGTTCACCGTATTGCCTGGAAGATCCAGGTGGACGGTCTCAGCCCCTACAGCATATTAGCGGTAACCTTTACCAACAAGGCTTCTCGAGAAATGCGTGAGCGCATTGAAGAGCTAATGGGCATGTCTCTGCGAGGCATGTGGGTAGGTACCTTTCACGGTTTGGCTCATCGCCTACTTAAAGCCCACTGGCGCGATGTTAATCTGCCCGAAAATTTCCAAATTTTAGATTCTGATGATCAGTTGCGCCTAGTTAAGCGTGTGATGCGCGCGATGGATTTAGATGAGCAGCGCTGGCCACCCAAGCAGGCTCAGTGGTGGATCAATGGTCAGAAAGACGAAGGTTTGCGCGCTGCCCATATTCAAGAAGGCGGCGACCCTTATTTGGCAACCATGCTGCGTATTTATCGTGAGTACGAGGCCACTTGCGAAAGGCTGGGTGTCATTGATTTCGCGGAGCTGTTATTGCGGGCTCTGGAATTATGGAAACATAAGCCCGATGTGTTGGATCATTATCAGCAACGCTTCCGACACATTCTTGTCGACGAATTTCAGGATACTAATGCCGTGCAATATGCCTGGTTGCGGTTACTGGCAGGCAAGGTAAGTGCGGTTACAGCGGTGGGCGACGACGATCAGTCAATCTACGGTTGGCGCGGTGCCAAAGTTGAAAACATTCTTAGCTACTCCCGTGATTTCGCCGAGACCCACACGGTTAAGCTAGAACAAAATTATCGCTCTACCTCGAATATTCTTAACGCTGCCAATGCAGTGATCTCCAAGAACGCCGAGCGTTTAGGTAAAAGTCTGTGGACTGATGCCGGCGAAGGCGAAGCCATTGCCCTGTATGCCGCCTTTAATGAACATGATGAAGCGCGCTATATCGCTGACCGCTTACACAGCTGGGTGCATGAAGGTAACCGTCGCGAAGATGCAGCGATTCTTTATCGCTCTAACGCTCAGTCTCGGGTACTTGAAGCTGCACTGTTGCAAGCTGATATCCCCTACCGTATCTATGGCGGCCAGCGCTTCTATGAGCGGCTCGAAATTAAAAACGCCCTCGCCTATTTACGCATGATGCTTAACTGCCATGACGATGTTGCATTTGAAAGAGTGGTCAATATTCCTGCGCGGGGCATTGGCGATCGCACCTTAGAATTAATTCGTGAACTGTCCCGTGAGCAGGGCTGTTCAATGTGGTCGGCAGCGTCGACTATCGTCTCTGAAAAGCGTCTCGCTGCCCGAGCTAGTAATGCCATCTCGGTGTTCATCGAATTGGTCAACGAAATGAGCGGACAGCTCGACGAGTTACCTCTTTCGGAACAGGCTGAAAATGCAATCCAACACAGCGGTCTTGTCGACATGTACCGCCGTGAAAAAGGCGAACGTGGTCAGGCGCGAGTGGAAAACCTTGAAGAGCTTGTTAGTGCCTGCCGTAACTTTGAGGCGGAAGATAACGACCTTCCTGTACTGCCCCAATTTCTCGATCAGGTCGCATTAGATTCTGGTGACCGCCAAGCTGATCCCGATCAGGATGCTGTACAACTAATGACCTTGCACAGCGCCAAGGGTTTGGAATTTCCTCTAGTGTTTCTTGCAGGCATGGAGGAAAATTTATTCCCCCACAAAATGTCTTTAGACGAGCCTGGCCGGCTTGAAGAAGAGCGCCGTCTTGCCTATGTAGGTATTACTCGCGCCATGCAAAAGCTCTATTTAACCTTTGCTGAGAGTCGCTCTATTTACGGTACCGAGTCATTTAATTCGGTGTCGCGCTTTGTGCGGGACATCCCCACGGACTACATTGAAGAAGTACGCTTGCAAAATAATATTGCCAGGCCTACTAGTTATGCAGCGGGATCGATACAGAGTGATCAAGGAGAGGCTACGGGCTTTAGCCTGGGCCAGCAAATTATGCACAATGTTTATGGTGAGGGCGTGATCCTAAACTTTGAAGGTAACGGGCCCAGGGCAAGAGTGCATGTTAGCTTTGAAGAAGTAGGCACAAAAATATTAATCTTAGCGTCAGCAAATCTGACGGGTATCTAAAACAATAAAATTTAATTTATAGCGAAGGATAGAACCATGCGTATTGGCCTAATTGTAATACTGTCTTTATTCATCATGAGCTGCGGCGAAAATACCACCGATATAAGTACCGGGACGAGCACTGATAAAAAAGCAGCGAGTGCTGGCAGCGACACACAGCAAACCTTTAAGTGGAAGCTAGTAACCACCTGGCCAAAAAACTATCCCGGGTTGGGCACTGCGCCAGAAAATTTTGCTAAAAAAGTCGATGCCATGAGTGGTGGAAGACTGAAAATAAAAGTCTATGGTGCTGGCCAGTTAGTACCGGCTTTCGAAGTCTTTGACGCGGTGAGCCAAGGTACTGCGCAAGTGGGCCATGGAGCTTCTTATTACTGGACAGGTAAATCCAAGGCAACAGGGTTCTTTACCTCAGTACCCTTCGGCCTAAATGCCCAAGAGATGAATGGCTGGCTGCATTATGGCGGTGGTCTAGAATTGTGGCGTGAACTCTACGAGCCCTTTAACCTAGTTCCCTTTGCTGGCGGCAGTACTGGTGTGCAAATGGCTGGTTGGTTTAATCGTGAGATTAATTCAATGGAAGATATCAAAGGTTTAAAAATGCGCATCCCCGGTATGGGCGGTGACGTGTTTACTCGCGCTGGCGGTATCGCTGTCACCATTCCAGGCGGCGAACTCTATACTTCTATGCAAACCGGCGTGATTGACGCAACGGAGTGGGTTGGCCCCTATAACGATCTAGCATTTGGTTTTCATCAGGTGGCAAAGTATTACTACTACCCAGGCTGGCACGAGCCGGGTTCTATTTTAGAATTAATCGTCAACAAAGATGCCTATGCTTCTCTACCAGCAGACCTTCAGGCAATTGTTGAAGGTGCCGCTCGAGCGGTTAATCAGGACATGTTAGATGAGTACACTGCGCGCAATAACACTGCGCTGGTAGAGCTAGTCGAAACCCATGGTGTTGATGTTCGCAAGTTACCGGACGAGGTGTTGAGCGAGCTACGTAAAATTTCTGGGGAAGTTCTGGAAGAGCTGGCAACAGATTCAGAGATCGCCAATCGGATTGCTGTGTCGGTTAAAGCGTTTCAGGAACAGGCAACCGCTTATCATGCCATTTCAGAAGAAGCCTATTATGATGCGCGAAAGCAGTAATGCTTTTTAACAGCAAGTAGCTATAGCTAATAAAAAAGGCCGAGTAAAATCGGCCTTTTTTATGGGTGGCTTACAGCAATTAGTTTTTCCAAAACGTAGGGGTAAACAATACCAACAGAGTAAAGATTTCTAAACGACCCAGTAACATTCCCCAGCACAGCACCCACTTAGCGAAGCTACCGATATCGGCATAGTTGGTGGCTACAGCACCAAGACCGGGGCCAAGGTTATTTAGTGCGGCAGCGGTTGCCGACCAAGCAGTAACATAGTCTAGACCGGACGCCAGCAGCAACAGCACCATCAAATAAAATATCGCTAGATAGACACCGACAAATGCCCATATGGCATCCAACACTCGGTCGGGAATTTTGCGATTGCGAATCTTGATTGGCAGTAATGCGTTGGGGTGTACTAAACGATAAATTTCTCTGATGCCCTGCTGGGCCAAAATTAACATGCGACCAATTTTGATACCGCCACCGGTAGATCCAGCACAGGCGCCAAAAAATGAAAGGAACAGTAAAAAGAAAGGCAGGAACGTCGGCCAAGCATTGAACTCGGTCGTGGCAAAGCCTGTGGTGGTCATGATAGATATAAGCTGAAATGCGCCCTGACTAAAGCTCTCGTTCCAGTCGTAGGTGCCGCTGTAATAGAGATAGAGGCATGTAATGACCATGCCAATAAACAGCAAGTAAAAGTACATGCGCGCTTCAGGATCGGCCCAGTAGTAAGAAAGCTTGCGGCCGTGTAACACTTGATAGTGCAATGCAAAGTTAAGCCCAGAGACCACCATAAAAAACGAGCAGATAGTCATGATCATGCCGCTATCAAAAAACCCGATGCTGGCATCATGGGTTGAGAAACCACCGATGGCGACTGTTGAAAAACTGTGTCCAATGGCGTCGAAACCTGTCATGCCGGCAGCCCAATAGGCCAGTGCGCAGAGTACCGTTAAGCCAAGATAAATGCGAAACAGCACGTTGGCCGTTTCGGTAATGCGCGGGGTTAACTTTGAGTCTTTCATGGCTCCGGGTGTTTCGGCGCGATAAATCTGCATGCCTCCAACCCCAAGCATCGGCAAGATGGCTACTGCGATAACGACGATACCAATACCACCCAACCACTGCAGCTGCTGACGGTAATAGAGGATCGATTTGGGTAGGTCATCTAGGCCGGAAATAACCGTTGCACCCGTAGTGGTTAGACCTGACACCGATTCAAATAGGGCGTCCATAAAACTTAGGTTGGGGGCTTCGGACAGCATGAGCGGCAGTGCGCCAAAAGTACTGAGTACTAACCAGAAAAACACGGTGACAATAAAGCCATCTCGAGTGCGTAGCTCCCCAACCCGTTTTCTGGCGGGTAACCAAAAGGCCAAGCCGACGATTAGGGTGATGGCGAAGGCTAGTAGAAAAGTGTGAGAGGTAGTTTCGTTATAGATCGATGCCACGATAATCGGCGTCAACATAGTCAGGCTGAATATCATCAGCAAGACACCGAGTACTCGGGCTGTAATGGCAAAATGCATATTGATCTATGCCCTAGAAAAAGCTGAAATTAACCGCGAATAACTTCTCGACGGCTTTAGTGTTTTCTTTATCGACCACAAACACAATCACATGGTCTTCGGCTTGGATCACGGTGTCATGGTGGGCAATAATAACCTCCCCATTGCGCACCAGCGCCGCCAAGGTAGATCCGGGGGGCGACTTAATGTCACCGATGGCACGGCCAATTACCTTAGAACTTTTTTGGTCGCCATGAACCACTATTTCAAGTGCTTCTGCGGCACCGCGTCGAAGCGAGTGCACACTTACTGTATCGCCTCGACGGACATGTGTGAGCAGTGAGCTGGTGGTCGCCTGCTGGGGTGATATGGCGATATCAATTTCGCCGCCTTGCATTAGGTCCGCGTAAACTGGGTTAGAGATCAGTGTCATCACCTTTCTCGCCCCCAGCCTTTTGGCCAGTAGCGACGCCATAATGTTCACTTCGTCATCATTGGTTAGCGCTAAGAAAACATCTGTTTTATCAATGTTTTCATCGAGGAGTAATTCTTGGTCCGTTGCCGAGCCTTGCAGCACTACGGCCTTATTGAGCTTCTCTGAGAGGTAGGCTGCGCGGTCGGCAGAGAACTCAATAATCTTAATATTGTATTCGTCTTCGAGAGCTTTGGTGAGGCGGTAACCAATATTGCCGCCACCGGCGATCATCAGTCGGCGATAGGGTTTTTCGAGGCGTCGCAGTTCACTCATTACCTTGCGAATATTTTTCTTGGCGGCAATAAAGAACACTTCGTCGCCGTCTTCGATCACCGTGTCACCCACGGGAAATAGGGCGCTATCTTTGCGGAAAATGGCCGCTACTCGGGCATCAACATTGGGTATATGTTCTTTTAGGGTGCGCAGCTCTTGGCCAACCAGAGGACTATTGGCGACCGCCCGCAATGCAACTAACTGCAGAGCGCCATCGGCAAAATCCAACACCTGAAGTGCACCAGGCTGCTCGACTAGCTTACGAATATAGTCAGTCACCACCTGCTCAGGGGTAATCATCACATCAACCGGCATATGCTTGTCGTTAAACAGCAGCTTTTTATATTTGGGATTGGTGTAGTTGGGGGCACGAACCCGAGCAATTTTGGTGGGGGTGTGAAATAGCGAGTAGGCAACCTGACAGGCAATAATGTTGATCTCATCGCTGTTGGTGACAGCGACCAACATATCAGCATCTTCAATGCCTGCCTGCACCAACACGTCGGGATAACAGCCGGTGCCGACTACGGTGCGAATATCGAGACGATCTTGTAGTGCACGCAGAGCGTTGTCATTGATATCGACAACGGTAATGTCGTTGTACTCTCGGGCCAGATTCTCTGCCAATGTAGCGCCTACCTGTCCGGCGCCGACTATCACTATTTTCATGGTCATTCCGAGTTGTTATCAGCCTTCTTTTCTAAGCTGGCCTTTTGCAAGCGGCAATAATAGAACCCATCGTTGCCATTAATGGCGGGAAATAACTGCCGCCCATAATCTGTTTTGATTCCCCAGTCTGCGTCAATGGTTAGCAGTGAGGCATCGGCATTGTCTGCCAAAAACTGTTCAATTACCCGATCGTTTTCGTCTGGCAAAACAGAGCATGTTGCGTAGAGCAGAATGCCACCTTTATTCAGGGTTTGCCAAAGCTGATTAACCAGCTGTAACTGTATGGCTGCTAGCTTAGCAATATCCGCAGGTTTGCGCAGTATTTTGATATCTGGGTGACGTCGAATCACGCCGCTTGCCGAACAGGGTGCATCAACAAGAATTCGATCAAAAGGTGTGCGATTAAACGGAGCTGGGTCCCACCATTGTTCTAGATTACCCGCATCCGCAGCGACTAATTCTGCTTCAAGGCCCAGGCGTTGCAAATTTTCAGTGACGCGAACAAGGCGACGCTGCTCCAGATCTAAAGCCACTACTCTGCCTAAGTCTGGCTGACTCTCGAGAATGTGGCAGGTCTTGCCCCCGGGGGCGCAGCAGGCATCCAGCACAGTTTGGCCCGTCTCTAGCATGAGCAGCGGGGCTGCTAGCTGTGCGGCCTCGTCCTGCACGCTGGCGTAGCCATTGGCAAAATCTGGCAGTGCGGTAACGTCCATGGGTGCCGTCAGCACAATTCCCTGAGGACTGTGTAGGGCTTCGGTGGCAGCAATGTCGGCGGCTGCCAGCTGATCGAGATAATCCTGACGCGACGTGCGTAGTTCATTGACTCGCAGCACCATAGGGGCGCGTTCATTATTCGCCGCAATAATATTGTCAGCGGTCTCTGTCGGCCAAGAGTCACGAATCTTACCCAACAGCCACTTTGGATGTGCCGTTTGAAATACCTGATTGTCGGCTTGCTGATCAATGAGCTCTTGTCCCTGGCGCTGAAAGTTGCGCAACACCGCGTTAACGAGACCTTTTGCCCAGCGACGATTTAGTTTGGCGGTTGCCGACACGGTTTCGTTGATGACAGCGTGGTCGGCAATGCGCATATACATGAGCTGGTAAAGGCCACAGGCCACCAGACCCTGAATTTCTAAATCTTTTTCACGCAGTGGCTTTGCAATAAGCTCTTTAAGCAGAATAGCAATCTGGGGATACCAGCGCATGGTGCCAAAACATAGCTCCTTTAAGAGAGGGCGTTCTTTCTCGTCTACCTTGTCGCTGTACTCGGGTAGAAGTGCCGAGAGGGATTGTCCCCGCAGGACCTTGGCGATGACCTCTGCAGCGGCGGCGCGAACATTCATCGGTTAGGCTCCAAGCTGTTGGTCAACAGCAAATAGATCGGCACGGGATTTTAATATTTCAGACACCGGCATTCTTGATTTTCCGGCTAGCTGGATTTCTGTTAGCACCAAACTGCCCTGCCCGCAGGCTACTACCAAGCTGTTGGCGTCAGCGCTAATAATCTTACCAGGTGTGTCGGCGTGGTCTGTTGGCCCCAATGTTGCCGTCCAGACTTTTAAGCGCTGTCCGTCGACCAGGCTATAAGCAGCGGGAAAAGGGTTCAGGGCGCGTATACGACGATCAAGAATCACCGCCGACTGAGACCAGTCTATCAAGGCTTCAGTTTTATCGATTTTACTGGCATAGGTGCTCTGTTGGTTATCTTGAGCAATACCCACGGCGGTGCCTTTTTCTAACTTAGCTAAATCCTGTAACAGAGCCGGTGCGCCCAGCTCTGCCAGTTTGTCGTAAAGAGCGCCGCTGGTATCAGTATCTAGGATTGGGCAGCGGGCAACACTGAGCATCGCGCCCGTATCTAGGCCTGCATCCATCTGCATGATAGTCACACCAGTTTCGGCATCACCGGCTTCAATCGCCCGCTGAATTGGGGCAGCGCCCCGCCAGCGCGGCAGTATCGAGCCGTGCACATTAATGCATCCTCGACGCGGTGTATCTAGCACGGCTTGAGGAAGAATAAGACCATAGGCCACCACCACCATAATGTCGGCACCAAGCTCGGCTAGCACTGCCTGAGCTTCTGGGGCTTTAAGAGACTGGGGTTGGTAAACAGGTAGGTCATGTTCTAGAGCGACCAGTTTAACGGCGCTGGAGGTCAGTTTTTTGCCGCGCCCCGCTGGGCGATCGGGCTGAGTATAGACAGCCACGACAGAATGGCGGACATCATTGATAAGGGCTTGAAGGTGTGTGGCGGCAAAGTGTGGGGTACCGGCGAAGATAATCTTCAAGCTATACGCTTCCTATGCTCGCTGCTTTTTGAGTTTCTTGCGTATGCGGTCGCGCTTTAGGGGCGACAGATAGTCCACAAATAACCGGCCTTCTAAATGATCAATTTCATGCTGAATACAAACCGCTAAAAGACCGACTGCTTCTTCTTCAAAAGCATTGCCATCTCGGTCTAGTGCTCTAATGATCACGTTGGCTGGGCGCTCCACGGTTTCATAAAAACCAGGCACTGAAAGGCAGCCTTCGTCATAGGGCAGAGTGCCGGGCTCCAGCACTTCTATCTCGGGGTTAATATATATCCGCGGTTCGTCTCGCTCATCGGAGATATCCATCACGATCACGCGTTGGTGCACATCGACCTGAGAGGCAGCCAAGCCAATGCCTTGGGCCTCGGCCATGGTCTCAAACATATCGTCGATAAGCTGCGAAATGCTTTCGTCAAACACAGTAACGGGCTCAGCTTTTATACGTAGCCGAGGATGTGGATATTCAAGAATGTCTAATCTAGCCATAGCGAATGTGATGAAATTCTAAAAAATAAGTTAAAAGCACTGCTAACATAAAGTTAACTCGTAACCGTTTTCACAGTTGAGTGTGACTCAGAGAGCGATTATACACTAACACTGTGCAGGGAAAGGACTCGAACACATGAAAAAAATAGTACTCAGCTTTATTCTATTGGTTAGCAGTTTAGCGCTTATAGTTTCCGTTAGTGCCGCCACAAACGATTCAGAGAGCTTGCTCAACGAAACCGTTCCAGATCAATATGAAGTGGTGACAGGGGATACCCTCTGGGATATCTCTGCCCTCTTCTTGCGTGACCCCTGGATGTGGCCAGAAATTTGGCATGCCAATCAGCAGATCGCCAACCCCCACCTTATTTACCCTGGGGATGTTATTTCTCTAATTTATATAGATGGTAAGCCTAAGTTGGTGGTGAAGCGCAGTCGTGACGAAAAGCGATCGCCACAAATTAGGGCAGAGGATCACAAAGCCCCCATTTCTGCCCTACCCCTTGAGGTCATCGAGGCCTTTTTGTCGAGTAACCGGGTTGCCAGCCATGAAGAATTAGACTCGGCCCCCTACGTACTGGGAGGCTATGAGCGTCGATTGCTGGTGGGTTTGGGGGACGATTTTTATGCCCGAGGTGATTTCAGCCAGCAAAAGCTCAGCTATGGTGTCTATCGGCGAGGTGATCCCTACATAGATCCTTCTAGCGGTGAGGTATTGGGGATGCGCGCCAAATCCGTGGGTATCGCCCAGGTAAAAGTGGTTAAAGACGATATTGCCACGCTAGGTACGACTTACGCCCAAGGAGAAATAAGGGTTAGAGATAGGCTGTTACCTCGAGAAGACCGAATATTACCTCCCACCTTTTACCCGCGAGCTCCCGAGGGGCAAATCAATGGCTCTGTTCTTAGCGTCGAGGGCCGCGTCCGCAATGCAGGTCTCCTAGATGTAGTCGCGTTAAATCGTGGTGATCGTGACGGGCTTCAGATCGGAGATACTCTGGCAATATACAAAGCCGGCGAACAGGTAAAAGATCCGGTGACTAAAAAACGTGTTCGCCTGCCGGACGAGCGCGTTGGGCTACTCATGGTTTTTTATACCTACCAAAAAATGAGTTTTGGGCTGATTTTGGAGGCAGATCGACAGCTTGATATTGGTGATCTCGTTCGCAACCCATAAAAGTAGATGCTTAAGCCCATGCCAGACTCAGTACCTAATGCAAAAGCCCAGGCTAATAGACCATTAACGGCGTCGTCAAATACGCCATTAACTGCGCAAAAAAGCGGAGAGGTTGGTATGGGGCCTGCTCTTAATCCAAATCCCAGTCCAAATCATAGCCCCGCTCTTAATCAAGATACTAGCCCCGCTAGTAATAAAGAGCTGGGCTCTAATTTAGACCCCAGCCAAGAAACTCATTTTGCTTTGGTGTCACAGCTACTGGACAGCTTTTCCTGCAACGTCCAGGCTGAGCTGCTAGCTCTGTATGGCAGCTATACGGCCATATTTTGTACTACCGCTGACATGTCTTCTAGTTTAATCTCGGATGCAATCCAAGATAAGGTCGAGGCTCTTCGCTATCAATATCAGCAGCGCCATTGGGAGCCTCAGCTAGAATCAATATTGCGCACTGTCGAGCAAGTGGGTGCAGGCATCATCCCTATCACCAGCCCAGATTATCCGGCTCAGCTGCGTCAAATCGTCTCAGCACCCCCAATTCTTTATATCCGTGGCAATAGGGACTGCCTGCAGCTGCCTCAGATAGGTATTGTTGGCAGTAGACGAATGACTCAGGGTGGTGAGCGTAATGCCTTGCAATGGGGTCAGAATTTGGCTGAGGCTGGGTTTACAGTCACCAGCGGCCTCGCACTGGGGGTGGACGGCGCGGCCCACTGCGGAGCACTGCAAGCGACTAATGGCCCTGGTGTAGGCACGACGGTAGCAGTCATGGCGACGGGCATCGACAGGATTTATCCCTTTCGCCACAATAAACTGGCTGATCACATATTACAGGCCGGGGGAGCGCTGATTACAGAGTTTGCTCCGGGCGGTAAGCCCCTGCCCCCCTGCTTCCCACAGCGCAACCGGATTATTAGCGGTCTGAGTCTTGGAATACTGGTGGTCGAGGCGGCTCTCAAAAGTGGCTCATTAATTACTGCTCGATTTGCCATGGAACAGGACCGTGAGGTCTTTGCTATTCCGGGGTCCATTCACAATCCCCAGAGTAGAGGCTGCCATTTACTCATTAAGCAGGGTGCCAAGCTGGTAGAAACCACTGCAGACATTATTGATGAGTTGCGCGGCCCTCTCGCAGGCCTGTCCGAGGGACTTCCCACGCAAAAACTGCCCCAGTCTTTGCCGCACCCACGAGTAGACGTGCCTATAGACGCTGACGAGGCCCTATTACTGGAAAAAATGGGCTACGAGCCCGCCGACAGAGACAGCCTCGGCCAACACTTCCAGGCAGAAAAATTGGCACAATTATTAATCTCTCTTGAGCTCAAAGGCGTAATTGCTAATGACCATGGCCTGTTCCAGCGCCTAGCCTAAATACTGGGCTTAAACGAGAGCCTGAAACACTAACCTGTAGCCGCAGCATTACTTGAAGTTGCACCGAACTCCAAGTTCCGGTAGCCTGCGCGATTCTTGGAAAAGGTGACTAAAAAATGACCACTCCCTTTGTAGCAATTTTAATGGGCTCCGACTCTGATTTACCAGTAATGGAAGCCAGCTTCGAAATTCTTAAAAAATTCGATATCCCCTTTGAAGTAAAGGTGACATCGGCCCACAGAACCCCCGAAGCGACTCACAGCTTTGTTACTGACGCTGATGCTCGCGGCTGCGTAGCCTTTATCTGTGCCGCAGGCATGGCGGCGCATTTGGCCGGAGCAGTTTCTGCTACCACGTTAAAGCCCGTTATCGGCGTGCCCATTAATGGCTCTCTAGACGGTTTGGATGCACTGCTATCTACCGTTCAAATGCCTGGTGGCATCCCGGTAGCCACAGTTGCTATAGGTAAAGCAGGCGCCAAAAACGCTGCCTATCTTGCCGCTCAAATTATCGGTGTTTCAGATCCAGAAATGCATCGCAAACTGGTCGCTGAGCGAGCAGCCAATGCTGCAGCTATTATTGCCAAAGATGCGGCTCTGCAGGAAAAGCTGAAAAACAGCTGATCATTCCTGTGATCGACTGGAATAACCATCCCACTATTTGTTCTGCCGTCGAGACGATGCAGGGCAATGGGGTGGTTGCCTACCCTACCGAAGCTGTCTGGGGCCTGGGTTGTGACCCTGCCTCTGAAGCTGCGGTACATAAAATCTTGCAACTTAAAGGCCGCGATGTCAGCCGGGGTCTTATTCTCATTGCCGATCATATTGACCGCTTTGCGCCTTTCTTGCAGGGCCTTGATAAGGATCATCTGCAGCGCTTTGAATCTGGTTACCATAAGCCGACCACTTGGCTGGTGCCACACAATGGTGCAGCGCCTCTCTGGATTGTTGGCGAACATCAGACCGTTGCACTGCGTGTAACGGTTCATCCGTTAGCCGCTGCCCTGTGCAAATCATTCGCTGGCCCCATCGTGTCGACTTCCGCTAACCCTCAGGGTTTGCCTGCGGCGACCACAGCGCTTAAAGTGGACAGCTACTTTGGCGATGCCATTGATTATCAGACCTTAGGCGCTGTTGGCGACAATGAAAACGCTAGTGAAATCAGGCACTTACTTACAGGACAGGTTGTCCGCCCAGGATAAGATGCAAGCAATCGATAAAAATCTCGTAAAGACTTACCTCCTTGGTTTACAGGACAGTATCTGTCGTGCACTGCAGGCAGAAGATGGCGCCGAATGGAAAGAAGACAGCTGGGTCCGCGACGAAGGTGGTGGTGGGCGCAGCCGGGTTGTCGTCGATGGGCCGTTGATTGAAAAAGGTGGTGTTAACTTCTCCCATGTCTTTGGCGATCAGATGCCCGCCTCTGCCACCCAAAACCGCCCAGAGTTGGCGGGACGCAGCTTTGAAGCCATGGGTGTCTCGCTAGTAATTCACCCCAATAATCCCTACGTGCCTACCTCCCATGCCAATGTGCGCTTTTTTATTGCCGAAAAAGAAGGAGCAGACCCGGTCTGGTGGTTTGGGGGTGGTTACGACCTGACGCCCTATTACGGCAACGAAGAAGACTGTATTCATTGGCACAGCACCGCCAAAAAGGCTTGCGACCCGTTCTCTGAAGAGCTGCATCCGCGTTTTAAGGGCTGGTGTGACGACTACTTTTATCTCAAGCATCGCGACGAACCCCGAGGTGTAGGTGGTTTATTCTTTGACGACTTTAATGAACTAGGTTTTGACCAGAGCTTTGCGTTTATGCGCAGCATTGGCGATAGCTTTACCAAGGCCTATCTGCCTATCTTGCAGCGCCGTCGCGCTATGGAATATGGCGAGCGCGAGCGTAACTTTCAGCTCTACCGTCGCGGGCGCTACGTAGAGTTTAATCTGGTCTATGACCGAGGCACATTGTTCGGTCTGCAAACTGGCGGCCGTACAGAGTCTATACTGATGTCACTACCTCCGCTGGTGCGTTGGGAGTACGACTGGAACCCTGAGCCTGGCAGCCCTGAAGCCGAGCTCTACGAAAAATACCTGATTCACCGAGACTGGGTTTAATAATGACCGATAAATATGCCGTATTTGGCAATCCGATTAAGCACAGTAAGTCGCCAGAGATTCATCGCGCCTTTGCGGTGCAAACCGTTCAGGCCATGGATTACAGCAGGCAGTTAGTTGACACAGATGGCTTTGCCGCCGCCGCAGACAGTTTTTTTGAAGCGGGGGGCAAGGGGCTCAATATCACCGTACCTTTTAAGCAGGACGCCTACAGCTATTGCTCGCGCACCAGTGCCAGAGCTCGCCGGGCCGGTGCCGTGAATACTCTAGCCTTGCAAGAAGATGGCACGATACTGGGAGATACCACTGACGGTGCAGGTTTAGTCAGGGATATTAAAGAAAATTTAGGCTGGGAAATTCGCGCCAAGCGAGTGCTTATTTTGGGTGCAGGCGGTGCCGTGCGCGGGATTCTGGAGCCACTGCTGGCAGAGCAGCCTCAGCATGTAGTGATCGCCAACCGCACTATCGAAAAAGCATTGCAGCTCTCTAAGGGTTTTGCGGAGCTTGGCTATATTCTGGGTTGCGGGCTGGATATGCTCGATGGTCAGGAGTTTGATCTTATTATTAATGGTACCAGCGCGAGCTTGCAGGGTGGCATGCCACCACTGCCAGACAGCTTGCTGGCACCTAGTTCCGATACCGCTAAAACTGCCTGTTACGACATGATGTACGGTGCGGTGCCAACGCCCTTTATGAGTTGGGCGCGCCAGCGTGGAGCCATAGCCTCAGACGGCCTTGGCATGTTGGTTGAGCAGGCAGCGGAATCCTTTGACCTATGGCGCGGTATTCGCCCGCAGACCAACCAAGTGCTCGATGCCCTGCGCCTTAATCTTGCGGCGCAAGCCACAGCAAAGCTCTAGCCTTCTCGCTGTTCTAAAAAGCTCTAGCCCTCTTGCTGTTCTAATAAGTACTGGTCTTTGAGCTTGACGTAATTGGCCGGCGAGTAGGTAAAAAAGGTTTTTTCGCTGTCGGTTAGAGGCCGCATCTGTTTGCAGGGGTTGCCCACATAAACAAAGCCGCTTTCCAGGGTCTTTCCGGGCGGTACCATGCAGCCGGCACCAATAATCACCTCGTCATGCACCACTGCGCCATCATTAACAATGGCGCCATTGCCCACCAAAATCCGATTACCTAGAGTACAGCCGTGAAGCACAGCGCGGTGGCCGATCACCACATCATCGCCAATAACTAGAGGCCAGCCCTTGGGATTGAAGTCCGAGGCATGGGTTATATGCAGTACCGCGTTGTCCTGAACATTTGAGCGAGCGCCCACCGCGATACTATGCATGTCGCCGCGAATAACGGCACCCGGCCACACCGAAGCATCATCACCGAGGGTGACATCGCCAATCACGGTAGCGGCGGGATCAACATACACTCGTTGACCTAGTTTTGGCGAAATGCCGCGATGGGAGCGAATAGAGTGATCCATAAAGATTGATGTCCGATATAATAAGGATCCTATTGTGGTGAACTATTCATGGCTTTTACAACTAAAAAACAATTTATTGCAGGTGTTACCTGCCCCAAGTGCGCGCTGATGGATAAGATTCAGGCCTTTACAGAGGACGGCGTCAATTACAGAGAGTGCGTTAGCTGTGGGTTTAAAGACGAGATGAGACTGTCATCCACCCCGCGAGAGCTCGAGACAAGGGTCAATACAGACGAGGAAGAGATTGCCAATCAGACGCAAACCGTTCGGCTAGTCGACCCGCAAGGCTAGTTGATTCGCAAAGCTAGTTGACTTGAAAGCCTAGTTAACCCAAAAGCTCGCTCACCCAACCCAAAGCCCCAACAGAGCCGCTCCCGTAACGTCAGCGCCCCTCCTGTAACAAAAGCCTCGCTCGCGTAAATTCAGTGCAGACGCACTCGGCTATTTTGACTCTTAAAGAGTAGGCGAATATTGGAGCTGTCGGTCAAGCAAGGGAAGCGAGCGATGGGGTCATTACTCAGCTTGCTGGCATAAGCCTCTAGTTTTTGCTGCACCAGTTCATCATTTTTTATCGCTAAGAGCAGTTTATCGTTGAGCAGCTGAATGGCACCGTCAATTTGATTGGCAAAAGGCTCGCCGATAATATGATGCACAATTAAGTTAGAACGAGTCATATCCACCGGTATCACCGGGCAATTATAGTTGGCGCTCAGCACATCATTCAGTTCTTCAAGCAGCCGATGGGCTAGATAGGCCTGATACATATGAGCCTCTAAAGTCTCTTCACTCGACACTACCGTGACGGGCACATCGAGAAACTCTTTGGCGGTTGTTACTTGGCGTTCGATTTCGCCGCTAATGTTGGCCTTACGCAAAAAATCTTCAAAAGCTTGAGTAAATTCGGGTACCAGCTCCACATAGCGCTCTATAAAAGAGGCCAGCGCGGCAGTGCCGTCATTTTCGCGGAGATTAATGGAATGGTGCAGGTGCTTTACCCGCTCATTTAAATAAGCGACTAGGAACTCATTGGTCTGTGCCGAAAGTGCCAGCATAATTGGGCTCTCTGTACTCGTTATATCATCAATCGTTGTATCGTCAATATTGTCTGGTCTGTTAACTATTCGCAGCAGTATATTGATTGCCGACGGGCCTTACGCTCAAAGGCTTGTACAGTTAAATCTAGCAGGTTTTAGCCTCTGTGCCAGTAACTTTACGATTTATACCAGTGGGAATCTATTAATTACCGCATAAACATTGATAATTTGATCGTTTTCTTGGTGGAGAAACGTACAGTCTTTTGCTACACTCGCGGCGCATTTTATAGCGCTCATTTAAATTGTTAGAGCGTCCATACAGAGGAAGAGCTTTAATTCCTAATTTACCACGGAGAAACAAGCGATGTTGAAAAGAGCGCAAGCACTTTTCTTGGGACTGCTGGGCCCAGTTGTTGCATTAGCAACGGCTGGCAACGTTAGCGCGGAGAGCGCGACGCGGCAGCTCAATATGCCTCAGGGAGTGACCGAAGTCAGTCAAGCGGCCTACGATATTCACATGATCATGATGTGGATTTGTACTGTAATCGGCGTAGCCGTATTTGGCTTTATGTTTTACGTCATGTACGCGCACCGCAAATCTCGCGGCGCAGTGGCGGCAAACTTCCATGAACATCATGTGGTTGAGCTTATCTGGACAATTGTTCCAGCGCTCATTCTCATCGTCATGGCTATTCCGGCGACCACCGCCCTGCTTAAGGTGTACGACACCGAAAACGCAGACATTGATATCAAGGTAACGGGCTATCAGTGGAAATGGCAATACGAATATATAGGTGAAGGCGTTAAGTTCATGAGTGAGCTGCGTACTTCTCAGGACGAAATCTACGGCCGCGCTCCGAAGGGTGAACATTACCTCCGCGAAGTGACACAGCCTCTGGTTATTCCGACTGGCAAGAAAGTTCGCTTCCTTATTACCGGCAACGACGTAATCCACAGCTGGTGGGTTCCCGACTTTGGCGTTAAGCGCGATGCAGTTCCAGGCCTGTTTACTGCCGCTTGGGCAAAAACAGACATCCCGGGCACCTACGTCGGCGAATGTACCGAGCTTTGCGGTATTGGCCACGCCTTTATGCCAGTTGTTGTCGAAGTGAAACCAGAAGCTGAATACAACGAATGGCTGGCTGCTAAGAAAGAAGAAGCCGCTGTTTACGCATCGACTATCGGCAAAGAGTGGACTTTCGACGAGCTAATGGTTCGCGGTGAAGAAGTTTACGAACGCTCCTGTGCCGGCTGTCACCAGTCGGACGGTAAGGGTATCGCTGGAGTATTCCCAGCACTAAAAGATAGCCCGATTGCACTGGGGGCCAAAGAAGGCCACATCGCCGTTCTTATTAATGGCGTACCAGGTACTTCAATGCAGTCATTTGCTGATCAGCTATCTGAAGTTGATATTGCAGCGGTCGTGCATTACGAGCGCAACGCATGGGACAACAATGTTGGCGATCTAACACAGCCAATTGATGTTCTTAATTACAAACAAGGCCAATAGGGGAGTTTTTGATATGGCACATGGTCCCGCAACACTCGCTGACGGCTGGTTAAAATATATTAGCCGTTGGGTCTTTACTACAAACCATAAAGACATTGGCACACTGTACCTCTGGTTCAGTTTCGCTATGTTTATTATGGGCGGTGCTTTTGCGATGGTTATCCGCGCAGAGCTCTTCCAGCCAGGCATGCAGTTAATCAAGCCTGAGTTCTTCAATCAGATGACTACCATGCATGGTTTAGTCATGGTGTTTGGTGCAATTATGCCGGCCTTTGTTGGCCTAGCTAACTGGATGATTCCGATGATGATCGGCGCGCCAGATATGGCATTGCCGCGCATGAACAACCTGAGCTTCTGGATTCTTCCGTTCGCATTTGCGATTTTGACTTCCACATTGTTTATGGAAGGCGGCGGTCCTAACTTTGGTTGGACATTCTACGCACCACTCTCCACCACCTATGCACCAGATACAGTGAACTACTTTATCTTTGGTGTGCATATCATGGGTGCATCTTCAATTATGGGCTCCATTAACATTATCGCTACGGTAATGAATATGCGCGCACCTGGCATGACCTACATGAAAATGCCAATGTTCGTATGGACCTGGGTTATTACAGCCTTTTTGCTAGTGGCAGTAATGCCAGTATTGGCCGGCGCAGTAACTATGATGCTTATGGATATTAACTTCGGTACTAGCTTCTTCGATGCAGCTGGTGGCGGTGACCCGGTACTGTTCCAGCATATTTTCTGGTTCTTCGGTCACCCAGAGGTTTACATTATTATCCTGCCCGCCTTTGGTGTGGTCTCTCAGATTATTCCTACGTTCAGCCGCAAACCGCTGTTTGGTTATTCGTCAATGGTTTACGCCACTGCCGCGATCGCCTTCCTGTCGTTTGTTGTTTGGGCACACCACATGTTTACTGTAGGCATGCCAATCGCCGGTGAGCTGTACTTTATGTACGCCACTATGCTGATTGCAGTGCCAACAGGTGTGAAGGTCTTTAACTGGATCACTACCATGTACAGAGGCTCATTGACCTTTGAAACTCCAATGCTATTCAGCATCGCGTTTGTGATTCTGTTTACCTTTGGTGGCTTCACCGGAATGATGTTGTCGATTGCAGCGGCGGATATGCAGTATCACGATACCTACTTTGTTGTAGCCCACTTCCATTACGTAATGGTTGCCGGTGCAGTATTTAGTGGTACCGCAGCAGTTTATTACTGGCTGCCAAAATGGTGCGGCAAGATGTATGACGAAACCATGGGTAAGCTCCAGTTTTGGATCGCCTTTATTGGTTTCAACATCACGTTTATGCCACAGCATTTCCTCGGTTTAGCAGGTATGCCACGTCGTTACGCTGATTACGGTCTGCAGTTTGCAGACTGGAACATGGTCTCAAGCATCGGTGCATTTATGTACGGTGGTGCGCAGATTTTGTTCCTGTATAACGTCATCCGCACGATCGGCTGGGGCAAGCCCACAAATGATCCGCAGGTTTGGGAAGGTGCAGAAGGTCTGGAGTGGACATTGCCTACACCAGCGCCGTACCACACGTTCGCTACTCCACCAAAGTTAAAGTAAGAGGCACAATAAGTATGTCGGCGCATCCTAGTAATCGCTCGCTACTGGTCAAGTTGACCGCGTTAGCCGCCGCTATGTTTATGTTTGCAATCTTTGTGTTGCCGCCGCTCTATGATCTGTTTTGTGAGATCACGGGGATTGGCGGCAAGACAGAAGGCGCTTACACGGCAGTTGCAGTAGAAGTAGATACATCCAGAAATATTGAAGTGCAGTTTGTTGCGACCAATAACGCCACCATGCCCTGGGATTTTTACCCCATCGAAGAGCGAGTGATCGTTCATCCGGGCGAGTCTCGAGAAGTGGCGTTTTATGCTCACAACAGAACAGGGCAAGACATGCTGGGCCAAGCCATTCCCAATGTGCTGCCTAACAATGCTGCAGATTACTTCCATAAAACGGAATGTTTTTGCTTTAACAACCAACCCTTAGCGGCAGGCGAAACAGCCGAGCTAGCGTTGGTGTTTATTATAGATCCAGATCTACCGGCCAGTGTGAATACAGTAACCCTGTCCTACACAATGTTTGATATAACAGACCGCACCAATGTGCAGGTCTCACAAGTACAGTAAACGGAGAGAAACGATGTCAACAGAAAGTACTTATTACGTACCCGACCAGAGCAAACTGCCGATAATCGCGGCAACTGGCATGGGTGTAATGGCTTATGGTGCTGCCTCATGGGTTCTAGAGGGTGGTACTGCCACCATCTTCCTGCTGGGCTCACTGCTTATGGCTGGCGTTTTGTACAAATGGTGGAGCATCGTCATTGACGAAAATATGCGCGGTCTCGCCAGCCCACAGCTCAAGCATTCTTATGTCTTGGGTATGCTGTGGTTTATCTTCTCTGAAGTGATGTTCTTTGCCTGCTTCTTTGGCGCCCTCTTCTATGTTCGCGTCTTAGTGAATTCCTGGATTGGCGGCGAAGCTGCTGTCGGCTGGTTCGATGACACCCCAACAGACGCAGCGGCTGCTAATGCTGTGCACCTATGGCCTGGCTACGAGACTGCATGGCCACCAATGATCACTCCAGATCAGGCTGTTAATGGCGACGCCGCTCAGTTTAAGGGCCCAGACCAGAACATGAGCTTCCCAGGTTGGGACCGTATTCTGCATTGGTTACCGTTGTGGAACACGTTGGTTCTAATTACTTCAAGCTTCACAGTGCATATTGCGCACACGGCATTGAAAGACGATAACCGCAAAAAGTTTAATATTTGGTTAGGTATTACCGTTGCCCTAGGTATTTTCTTCCTGTTCTTGCAGGTCGAAGAATATATCGAAGCCTACGTGCACATGGGTCTGACTCTTGAGTCGGGAATCTATGGCACTACGTTCTTTATGCTCACCGGTTTCCACGGCATGCACGTTACTCTGGGTACCGTGATGCTGTTGATTCAATGGATACGCGGACTAAAAGGCCACTTTACCCATGATGATCAGTTTGGTTTTGAAGCTGCTTCTTGGTACTGGCACTTTGTAGACGTGGTTTGGGTAGGCTTGTTCCTGTTTGTTTACGTACTTGCGTAAGTAACAGCAGAGTTACCGAAGCGGCCAGGTATTCCCTGGCCGTTTTCATCTCTGGCTTAAAGTATTACTGCTTTGGCGGAGCCTGAATTGGATAAGGTGTTGTGGCCTCTGGATGTAGCTGACGATCCCAGGGTGCTTTACTGCTAAGCTGCCCGGTATAAGCGCCGAAGATAACAGTTCCGATTAGAAGGCCGGCAAGCGTGATACGCAGACCTAGAGCGAACAGCAAGCGGCGTTTTGAGTTGCCTAGGTCTTTCACCAGAAAGCGCAGGCCGCTAAATAGGCTGATCACTACGGCGATAAACAGTACAACAATAATAGTCTTTAATAGCATGGTATTAACCGCTCTTGAGAAAGGTTGGAATTTAAACACAGATGACCACTGAGCCCCAATTATCTACGCAGGGATTTACCTGGCAGCCCAATAAAAAAATATTGTTGCTGAGCTTTTGCCTGTTTCCGCTTTTGGTCACCTTGGGATTCTGGCAATTAGATCGGGCTGACGAAAAGCAGCGTATTGTTAATCAGTACAATGCGAACCAGCAGGCCGCACCGGCGACCGTAATCGATCTGTCCAGGGCCACAAATTTGGGCATTGCTCAAAATTTACAATATCGCAGCGCATGGTTGGTGGGCGAGTTGGACTCAAGCCGCGAGATCATCCTCGACAACCGTGTTAAAAACGGTCGTCCTGGCTACGAAATATTGCAAGCTCTCACCGTTATTGGGCTAGAGCAAAAGGTGTTGGTCAACCGAGGTTGGGTGCCGGCTTCACTAGATCGCAGAGAGCTTCCTGAGATAGAGCCTGTAATGGGTTCGGTTCAGCTGCGCGGATCCCTTTACCAGACACTAGGTGGTTATCGCCTCGACGACGGTATAGGCCGAGTCAGTGCATGGCCAGCCCGAGTAGGCTGGGTATCAGCCGAGCGTGCAGAGCTGTTATTTGGTGAAACCTTTTTCCCCTATCAGCTGCGCCTCGATCAAGACAGTGTGGGTGCACTACAAACAGGCTGGGCTACAGTATCTGTAATGCCAGCCAAACACACAGGCTATGCGGTGCAATGGTTTGCCATGGCATTTGTATTATTAATCATGACAGTGATTGCCAACTCGAATTTACCAGAGCTTTCAAAAAGAAGCTCAGCAAAAAGGCGCTCTTAAAAAAAGCCCAGCAAAAAGCAGCTCAAAAAAGCGTCGAGAAACTAGCTCAGACCCTGAACAATAGGACCAAATAATGACTGAAACGACAGAGATAACCGCCAAGCAACGAAGCTTCCAGTATCAAATCTGGCTAATGCTGATTATTGTTTTCGGTGTGATACTAGCTGGCTTCTTAATGGTACCGAAAACCGAAGAGCAGCGATTAGCCATGATGGAGCGCCTAGGCACTACTAACCAGGGCGATATCGTCAGCCCGACGGTCGACCTGAGCTCATTACTAGATTCAATCCCTCAAGACGAAGCGGCTAAGTGGAAAGTAGTCGTTGCTGGGGGTGAAGGCTGTGACCAAGGCTGTCAGGACGTTTTGGTCAACAGTCGTCAGATTCATATGCTGTTGGGTAAATCCAGCCTGCGCCTTGAACGTGTTTACCTGCCCGACTCAACTAATCTAGAGTTGCTTGAACTTGAAGAGCTGCAGGCCGCTCACCCCTATTTGATTATTAACCCCGTAGACTCTGCCGACTTGAGCGCATTGTTACAGGGTAGCTCCGCAGAATGGGATATGGCCGACACCAGATATTTCGTGGTCACCCCAGACTATCAGGCCGTTTTATACTACACCCAGCAACATGATGGTGCCGGTCTGCTAGACGACCTAAAACATCTGTTAAAATACTCACCAAACCGATAACAACAGCACTGAGCTATTTGGGATAAAACACCATGTCGAACGTTGAAACGACCATCGCAGTAACTTGGCGCGACTATTTAGAGCTTTGTAAGCCTAATGTAGTCGCCCTAATGATACTGACCTCAGTGATCGGTATGTTGCTGTCGACAACCGCATCAATCCCAATGCAAATATTAATCTTTGGTAATCTGGGTATCGCGCTCTGCGCGGGCTCTGCCGCTGCGGTCAATCATATTGTCGATCGCAATGTCGATGACAAAATGGCCCGCACCGCCAGTCGCCCTATCGCCCAGGGCCGCCTAGACCCTAAGCAAGCCGTTATCTTTGCCATGGTCACCGGTCTTGCGGGCATGGCTATCCTAATTGTTTTTACTAACGTTCTGACTGCTTGGCTTACGCTGGCTTCATCCGTTGGTTATGCCTTTGTTTACACAATGTTTCTCAAGCGCGCTACACCCCAGAATATTGTCATTGGTGGTTTGGCCGGCGCAGCACCCCCGCTACTAGGCTGGGTGGCCGTCACTGGTGAGATACACCACAATGCTTTGCTTTTAGTGCTCATTATTTTTGCTTGGACACCGCCCCACTTTTGGGCACTGGCCATACACCGTAAAGAAGAATACGCCAAGGCAGATATCCCCATGTTGCCTGTGACCCACGGCGAGCGATACACCAAGATTAATATCTTGCTGTACACCGTGATGCTGATTGTGGTCACCACCCTGCCCTACTTAACCGGTATGTTTGGCTGGTTGTATCTGGCGGGTTCGTTGCTACTCGGCGGGCGCTTTCTCTACTGGGGAATCGTTATGTGGTTCGACAAAGACAGCGGCATGAAGACCTTTAGATTTTCGATTGTTTATCTGATGGTGCTGTTCGCTCTGATGCTGGTCGATCACTACCTGATCGAAACCGCACTCTATATAGCGTAACGCCGCTACTGAAACCTAGATTTTCTGGCGATTATTAGACACAACTCACAGGACAGACCCCATGGAACAGAAAGCCGCAATTCGACGAACTATAGCCATCGTACTGGCCTTTATTGCGCTGGTGATTTACGGCTTTATCTGGCGTATGAACCAACCAGTGGTTTTAAACGAAGAACAGCTGCGTGTTAACGGTGCTATCGTTTTGAATACCCCAAGAATTTTCAGTGATTTCGAGCTGGTAGACCACCGCGGCGAGACGTTTAATATTGCTCGCATGCAAGACGTCTGGACTATCGTCTTTTTCGGCTTTACCAACTGCCCAGATATTTGCCCTACGACCTTGGCGACCCTCAACGACACCTATAGCAAGCTCAAAGACAGTGAGAAGGAGCGTCTACAGATCGTCATGATCTCTCTAGACTCAGAGCGGGATACTGTGGAAAAGCTGGCTGAGTACGTGCCCTACTTCAACGAAGAGTTTATTGGTGTCACGGGCAACAAGCACCTGATTCGCCGACTCACGGCAGAAATCAATGTTGCCTACAACAAGGTGCCATTAGAGGGCGAAGATTACACAATAGATCACAGCACTCAGCTAGTACTTATTAACCCTAAAGGCCATTATCACGGCTTCTTTAAAGCGCCTCATAGCGAAACCATGTTACGCAGCACCTGGCGTTCAATTTACGCGACGTTTTAACTGGTTAATTGAGTACTAAACCCGCTGCTTGAACCCGAGTGACAGGGTAAACAGCAGCGCGGCACAGAGCACCACCGACGGCCCAGCAGGGGCGTCGGTATACCAAGACATCGCCAACCCCATTACTACCGTCACCATCGCAATACCACTAGCAGCTATCGCCATCTGTTCCGGCGTTTGGCTCACTCTGCGGGCGGTTGCAGCAGGAATAATCAACAGCGCCGTAATTAACAGTACACCGACAATTTTCATAGCAATCGCAATCACCAGGGCCGTTATTAGCATCAACGCCGTGCGCACCATCACCACATTGGTGCCCTCCACTGCCGCTAATTCCGGGTCCACTGTAATATTGATCAGCTGTTTCCACAGAACGCCCAGTAAAACCAGCACCAGAGCAGCCACGCCATAGATTATCCAGAGGTCCTCAACGGTCACCGACAGTAAATCCCCAAATAACAGTGACATAAGATCAACCCGCACATCTGGCAGTAACGAAATCACCACCAATCCGGCTGCCAATGCTGAATGGGACAGAATACCCAACAAAGTATCTAGAGATAAAAAGCCCCGCTGTTCTAAGACTACTAGTCCCAGAGCCATCAATAGAGGTACCGCCGTTACGGTAATACTCAGATTAACTTCCAACAGCACGCCCAGAGCAACCCCTAATAGCGCACTGTGCGCCAAGGTATCGCCAAAATAGGCCATGCGTCGCCACACCACAAAACAGCCCAGAGGCCCCGCCACCACGGCCACACCAATGCCGGCCAGCAATGCATAGAGCAGAAAATCAGTCATGGTCACAGCCCTCCCCGTGTTGGTGGGTGCCACTGGCATCCAAAACCTCACCGTGAACACTGTGTTGGTGGTCATGATTGTGGGCATAAAGAGCTGTTTGTCCAGAAAGGGCCGTTTGTCCCGAAATGGGAGGTTGCCCGAAAATATCCAAATAGGCTGGGTCCTGGCTCACCTGCTCAGGCCGCCCATGGCAGCAAATATGCCGGTTTAGGCAAATCACACGATCCGTCGCCGACATAACAATATGCAGATCATGAGACACCATGAGTACAGCGCAGTTAAGGCTAGCACTCAGCTCGCCAATCATTTTATACAGCGCATTTTGGCCATTTACGTCCACCCCCTGCACCGGCTCGTCCAATACCAGCAAATTAGGCTTGCGTAAGATCGCCCGAGCCAACAGTGCCCGCTGCATCTCGCCTCCAGACAGTTTCTGAATCGGCGTAGCTGCCAAGTGCCCAATGCCCACAGACTCTAGGGCGCTGTGACAGGCACTGTGAGAAGTATTGGCCAGCTGCAAAAAGCGGCAGGTAGAGATAGGTAATGTAGGGTCAATATGCAGCTTCTGGGGCATATAGCCCACATTCAGATTGGCTGCCGGACACACAGTCCCCGAGTCCGGGGCCAGCAAACCCAAAACAATACGTACCAGTGTCGATTTCCCGGCACCGTTAGGGCCAATAAGCGTCGTAATCTCACCCTGATTGAGCTGCAGACTGATATTTTGCAGCACATGCTTGCTAGAAAAGCTTTTATTGACTCCCTCTAGAGTCATCAGGGGGCTAGTCATGGCTTGAGCCCTCGGAGTCGTCTGGATTACTCGAACATTGCGGGCAAAGCCCAAAAAGCTCGAGAGTCTGGCTCTGTAAGGTAAAATTAGCCTTATCGCTGGCGCTCTGGAGCAGGCCATTAATTGTGTTGTGGGCTACTTCGGCGGCGCTCCCGCACTGACTACAAATCATAAACAGATTACTATGCTCGCTATTGGGAAAAGGGCAGCCAATATAAGCATTTAAAGAAGGAATTCGGTGAATTAACCCCAGCTGTAGTAAAAATTCGATGGCTCGATAAACCGTGGGCGGTGCGATGGGCTTTTCTAGAAGCTTAGATAGCTGATCCTGCAGCTGGTAAGCGCCCAAGGGTTGGTGGCTCTGCCACAGCAAGCGCAGCACAGACTCGCGAGTGATGGTCATGCGCGCCTTTTTCTCAGTGCACAGATCATTGGCACGAGTTAGGGCAGCACTAATACAGCGCCCATGGTCATGGGGCTGGTGTACAAGCCTCGAATTTGTCAGCATAGCGAGCCTAATAGGTTAGGGTTTTAATAAATGATACGTTATAATATAACATTAATAAACAACAAGCAGATACTCTCTTGGTTACTTGCTAAAATTTCCGTTGAAAACTGATCGCTTTATGGCTAAAAAGATACAATATAACATTTCTGCGCTGCTGCTATTGGCTATCATCTTGATGGTGCCTGCCGTAAGCCAAGCCGCGGGCGAAGAAAAGGCTGAGACTAAGAGCAAAAACAGCACTTTTATATTAACTGTAGCTAAGCCTCTTATAGTCACCACCATTAAACCGCTGGCGATTATCGCCAAGTCTGCGGTGGGCGATGCCGCCGATGTGACCTATTTACTACCAGCCAATCAAGCGCCTCATAATTTCTCACTACCGGTATCCGCACTGAACAAAATCGCCCAAGCCGACCTAGTAATATGGGTGGGAGCCGACTTTGAAACCAGAAGCGCAAAAACCATGGCGGCATTGGCCAGTTCCAAGCTCATCACAGCCCTAGAGACTGAGGGCCACAATGCCATTGCACAGGGCAAGCCTCACCAGCACTCCATGGAAAACGACCCGCATATTTGGCTTAACCCCCAAAGCGGCAACCGCCTAGCAGCAGAAATTCAGTCTCGCTTGGGGCTGCCGATAAAGCAGATTATCAGTGCCGAGGAAGTGACTCAGTTACGAGATACTCTAACGGCCACAATGGCATCTGCCCAGGGTAAAACCTACCTTACTCACCATGACGCCTATGGCCATTTTGCTGAAGCCTTTGGTTTGCCATTAGGACTGTCCATTAGAGATACCAGTGGTGGTGCCCAGGGCGCCAAAAGCCAATACCAGCTGCGCAAAAATATCCTCCAGGCCAATGTGAGCTGCGTATTTGTTGAGCCCCAGTACCACAATAAAGATGCCGTCATTATTGCCGCCGAATTTAGCCTGCCGCTTATTGCGCTTGACCCCCAGGGTCAGTCCCAGCCAATACATGGTAACGCCTACAGAGAATTTATCGCCGCATTAGTGGTGCAATTTAAGGCCTGTTTCCAGTAAATGATGTATCCTTAAACCTTCAATTCCCATCAAAAAAGCAAGCAACCTATGTCCACAAAAACACCGCTGATACTTGTCGATGGCTCCTCATACCTTTACCGAGCATTCCATGCATTGCCACCGCTGACCAATAGCAAAGGCAACCCCACTGGCGCGGTCAAAGGGGTGATCAACATGATGCGGAGGTTGCAAAAAGATTACCCAGAGAGCACCCATGTGGTGGTGTTCGACGCCAAAGGTAAAACCTTTCGCGACGACATGTACAGCGACTACAAAGCCAATCGCCCCCCCATGCCTGACGATCTGCGCTCACAGATACAGCCGATACATAAAATAATTGAAGCCATGGGTATGCCCATGTTGGTGATCGAAGGTGTCGAGGCCGACGACGTGATTGGTACTTTAGCCTTGCAAGCAACAGAAGCCGAAATGGCCGTGGTGATATCGACCGGTGACAAAGATATCGCCCAGATGGTCACTGAAGATATCGTCATGGAAAACACCATGACCAACACAGTACTGGACAGGGCAGGGGTCATTGAAAAATTCGGCATTCCTCCAGAACTTATTATTGATTACCTAGCCCTGCTAGGCGACAAGTCCGACAACATTCCCGGTGTACCAGGAGTAGGCGAAAAAACAGCCTTAGGATTGTTACAGGGAATAGGGGGCCTAGATGCAATCTACGATCGCCTCGACGAAGTGGCAGGCCTAGAGTTTCGTGGCGCCAAAACTATGGCTCCCAAGCTCGAAGAACACAAAGAGCTCGCCTACCTTTCCTATAAACTCGCGACCATTAAAACTGATGTCGAGATGGAGCTATCAATCAGCGAGTTACACAACGGTGTTCCCGATGAAGGGGCATTACTAGCGCTGTTTAAAGATATGGAGTTTAAGACTTGGGTTAGCGAGCTAGAGACTGGCGGTCAATCAGCGGCTCCAGCTAAAGTGGTTAGCAAGAGCTCTGGCGGTGCAGCAGATGAGCCAACAGAAGCTAGCGCACCAGTGGTCAAAGCGGTTATAGAAACAGATTACCAAGCGGTGCTTACCCAAGACCAGCTAGATACCTGGTTAGACAAAATAGCCAAGGGCTCTCTAGTAGCCGTAGACACCGAAACCACCAGCCTAGATTACATGCAGGCGCAGATAGTAGGCGTGTCCATCGCCGTAGAGCCTGGCCAAGCAGCCTATATCCCATTTGGCCACGACTATTTGGGGGTTCCAGATCAGCTAGATAAAGACAGCGTACTGGCCCAGCTAAAACCATTGCTAGAAGATGCCAATATCAAAAAGGTCGGCCAAAACCTTAAATATGATATGAGCGTATTGGCCCAGCATGGTATCCATTTGCAGGGCATCGCCTTCGACACTATGCTCGAATCCTATGTCCTCGACAGTGTTGCTACCCGTCATGATATGGACAGTTTGGCGCAGAAATATCTCGACCAAACCACCATTAGTTTTACTGAGGTGGCAGGTAAAGGGGCAGGGCAGCTGACCTTTAACCAGGTCGCTCTTGAGCAGGCAGTGCCCTATGCCGCCGAAGACGCCGACATTACATTGCGTCTGCACGAGGCCCTATGGCCCCAGGTTTCCGCAGCAGACAGTTTGGTCAAAGTATTCAATGACATCGAGCTACCCTTAATACCAGTGTTATCCCGTATAGAGCGCACCGGCGCACTGGTCGATGGCACCCTATTATTTCACCAGAGTGCAGAGTTAGCAGTGCGTTTGGCAGAGTTAGAGGCTCAGGCCTGGGATATGGCAGGGCAAGAGTTTAATCTCGCCTCACCCAAGCAGCTCGGCGAAATCCTTTTTGAAAAGTTAGAAATCCCCATACTCAAGAAAACTGCCAAGGGCGCGCCGTCCACCAAAGAAGAAGTACTTCAAGAGCTGGCGCTAGATTACCCATTACCCAAAGTCTTATTGGAGCATCGCGGTTTAGCCAAGTTAAAGTCGACCTATACCGACAAGCTGCCAACCATGATTAACCCTACCACCAAGCGTATTCACACCTCTTACCATCAGGCGGGTACGGCCACAGGGCGGTTATCTTCCTCAGATCCCAATTTACAAAACATTCCCGTACGCACGGCAGAGGGGCGCCGAGTACGACAAGCCTTTATCGCCGCGCCGGGTAGTAAAATAGTCGCGGCCGATTATTCGCAAATTGAATTGCGCATCATGGCCCATCTATCTGAAGACCCCACATTAGTGAGCGCTTTTGCCGCAGGCCAGGATATTCATCGGGCCACAGCCGCAGAAGTTTTTGGTGTGGCAACAGAAGAAGTCACAGTCGATATGCGCCGCAGCGCCAAGGCAATTAACTTTGGTCTGATTTATGGCATGTCTGCGTTTGGTCTAGCCCGCCAGCTTAATATCGGTCGCAAACAGGCCGCCGAATATATAGAGCTATATTTTGAACGCTATCCCGGTGTGCAAAACTACATGGATACCATTCGTCACACCGCAGCCGAACAAGGTTACGTCGAAACTGTGTTTGGCCGTCGTCTGTACCTGCCCGAAATTAATGCGCGCAACGGCATGCGACGCCAAGCCGCAGAGCGCACAGCCATCAATGCGCCCATGCAGGGCACCGCCGCAGATATTATTAAGTTAGCCATGATCCATGTCGACGATTGGCTGGAGAACAGCGACTTACAGAGCCGCATGATTATGCAGGTTCACGATGAACTGGTACTTGAGGTGCCGGAATCAGAGATGGAAGTCGTCAACCAAGGCCTTGCAGACAGAATGGAAGCCGCCGCAGAGTTGCTGGTGCCTCTAGTTGTTGATGTAGGTGTTGGTGACAACTGGGACGAAGCCCACTAATTTCTGTTTAGTTGCGTGCTTTTGGCCAACGATCGTACTCCCGGATATCACGATTATTGGCCGACCAATCTGGTCTAGAGGCGCAAAAGATACTGTTATCCACCGGCCGGTCGGGTTCTTCGACCCAATAGCCAGGGTTAAAAAGTGGCCAGGGTTGCAAACTGCCAAGGGTTAAAGAGCACTGCTGCGCTTGCCCAGCTAGCCAAATTAGACCTTCAGCCTGAACCTTGACGCAGGTGGCAAAGCAGCGCCGTGAAATTTCCGGCAGGTCACCCAATGGCAGTTGGCAATTTCCGGGTGAAACCGGCGCCTTTTAATAGTAAATACCACCACAGAGGCAACTTCCTTGCATGGCTGCAGCCCTCTAAATATCGGGTTTTTGAAATTAAAACAAAAAAAAGTAAAAAATAACGAATTAGAGCGGAACTAGTATACAAAGCTGTATCTAACTATATGTAAGTAATAAATGCATAAAACTCTCCCCCAACTAGACTTATGCAAAGTTAGACTCTCCTCAAAGATAGTAAAGTAGACAGTTAAGTGAAAAGTTAAGACGTAAGCAGTAAAGCAGGCCCTGATCTAGTGATTGGATCAGGGCCTTTTTTTGCCTGGCTTTTTGTTACTAGCTTTGTTACCTGCTTTTCTTAGGGCCAGCTCGTTGAAACCTCAAACCAGACACCAATGTTTTACTTAATCAGCGTTTCAGCGCGCACCGCCAGCTATTCAGAGGCAGGGCCGTCCGTATCTGCTTTTTCAGTTTCTTCGAAGTCTGCGCTCAGCCAATGGCTAAGCTGCTGCTCTAAGGCAGGTAGGCCCTGCTTTTTTAGGGAAGAAAATGTCTGCACCGATAGAAGTGTGCAGCCCGGGTCCATGTCTCTGAGCAGTTTCTCGACCTTTAGTCTTGAGGCTTCGGCTGGGCCACGCTTTAGTTTGTCCGACTTAGTTAGCAAAATATGCACTGGCAGACCGGCCTGAGCGGCCCAATTGAGCATCTGCTGGTCATATTCCTGTAATGGATGGCGAATATCCATCAGCAGAATTAAACCGGCGAGACTTTTGCGCTCCTGCAAATATTCCGCAAGGTGCCGATCCCATTCAGCTTTCATGGCCTTGGGCACCTTGGCATAACCATAACCAGGAAGGTCCACAAGCCGTCGGCCCTCGCCCAGCTGAAAGAAATTAATCAGCTGTGTGCGGCCCGGAGTCTTACTAGTACGGGCCAAACCACCGATGCGAGTGAGTGTATTAATGGCGCTCGATTTACCGGCATTAGAACGCCCGGCAAAGGCCACTTCGCAGCCATCGTCCTCTGGGCACTGCCTGATTGAGGGCGCGCTGGTCATAAACTCAGCGATTTGAAAATTAATTGCAGATGAATCCATAAAAAGACTACGCCAAGTGGCTGTAAGAAACTGGGTTTATTGGTATATAATGCGCCGCTTTAGCCAATAGGGCTAATGCCATATGGTCGCACGTATAAGTAGACGACTATTCTAGCGGATTGCGAGAGTTGAATAACCATGAAAAAAAGCTTTTTAAGTATTATTTGTTTGCTGACAGCATTTTCAGCAAATCATGCACTGGCCGTAGGCGATGCATCTGCCGGTGAATCAAAGGTAGCCATGTGCGCCGGTTGCCACGGCAGCGACGGTAACAGCATGGTTGCTTCGTTCCCAAACCTTGCTGGCATAGGCGAGAAGTACATGACTCAGCAGCTGCGCACTATCAAGTCTGGTGATCGAGTGATTGTTGAGATGACAGGTATTCTCAACGCCTCCACAGACCAAGACCTACAAGATATGGCTGCTTACTATGATAGCCAGACCCGTAAAATCACCGGTGCTCAAGATATTACTCTGGTCGGTATCAGTGACCCAGACGAAGCATTGGACTACGGCGAAAATGTTTACCGTGGCGGCAACATGAAAACAGGCGTCGCTGCCTGTACCGGTTGTCACTCGCCCGCAGGCAACGGCAACAACCCTGCAGGTTACCCAGCATTAGGCGGCCAGTATGCCGACTACATTGAAAAGCAGCTTCTTGCTTACCGACGTGGCGAGCGAGCTAGCGGCGGAAATGCTGCCATCATGCAAGGCGTAGCAGCAAACCTAAGCGATAAAGAAATCAAAGCAGTTGCTAATTATATTTCTGGATTGAACTAGGTCGCTTTGCGACCATCAAAGGTTCTCAACTTATACTGTCTAAGCTATAAATAAATAGACCGTAAGTAAACAAATCCTAAATAAATAACCTGTAAATAAATATTCAGTAATTAAATAAAGAGCAGAGGAAACACAGATGACTCAGTGGATTAAACGACTCGCATTTATCGCTCTCGTGCTGCCCATGGCAATGTGCCAGGCCCAGACCGACGAGTACCAAGCTGGCATGCATTACGAAGTATTGCCACAGGTCATCAGAACAGCGAATCCAAATAAGATTGAAGTCAATGAAGTGTTTTCTTACACCTGCGGCCATTGCTTCAACTTTGAAGAAGTCTTGCACCCATGGTCAGAGAAGCTAGCTGCTGACGTTGATTTTCAGCGTACACCAGCAGTGTGGCAGCCAGCCCTAGAGCCTTATGCCCGCGCCTATTACAGCGCCTCTATGTTGAAGGTCTTGGATAAAGTACATGTGCCGATTTTTGAGGCCATCCATGTTAAGCGCGAGTCCGTTCGTACCGAGCAAGACTTTGCTACCATCTTTGAAGCCCAAGGCGTCGACCTTGCGAAGTTTACCAAGGCTTACAATTCTTTCGGTATGACCAGCATGGTCACCCAAGCCAAGGCCCGTGTTCGTGGTTACCGAGTTCAGGGTACCCCAGAGGTAATCGTCAACGGTAAGTATCGTATCAGCAGTCGCAATGCCGGTGGCTTTGAAGGCATGTTGAAGGTCGCAGAATTTCTGATTGAAAAAGAGCGCGCCGCCGCTGCAAAATAGAACTTTCAAATAGAAGACTAAAATAGAACATAAAAAAGCAGATTCAACATCAAAAAATACGCTGTCATTACAGCGTATTTTTTTGTCTGCTTATTTTCCCCAAGGGCATATTGGTTATAAAGGGAAATGGCTTTATCTATAAGCGACCACTAGGTACTATATAACCCCCATTTCCCACCCATTCAGATCAGTGCCAACCATGAAACCAATTGTAAAACCGAATAACCCAAATTTTTCATCTGGTCCCTGTTCCAAGCGACCGGGCTACGATGTCGCCAACCTAGACATCGCCACATTGGGCCGTTCACACCGCTCTTCTGTCGGCAAAAAAGCTCTGGGTCGTGCCTGTACAGACACCGCAGAAATTCTCGGCTTGCCCGAGGGTTATCGTGTTGGTGTAGTACCCGCATCAGACACCGGTGCAGTTGAGATGATTATGTGGTCAGTGTTGGGCGGACGCCCAGTCGATATTTTCGCATGGGAATCCTTTGGTAGTGGCTGGCTCACCGACGCCACCAAACAGCTCAAGCTAGACGAGCTAAACAGTTACACCGCAGACTACGGCTTGCTGCCTGATATGTCTCAAGCCAACCCAGACCATGACTGTATCTTCACATGGAACGGTACCACCGCTGGCGTCAAAGTCCCCAACGCCGATTGGATAAGCGACGACCGCACCGGCCTAACTATTTGTGATGCTACCTCCGCTGTTTTTGCCATGGAAATGCCCTGGGAAAAACTCGACGTAGTGACCTACAGCTGGCAGAAAGTACTGGGTGGTGAAGGTGCCCACGGCATGTTAATTTTGAGCCCTCGTGCCGTCGAACGTTTAGAAAACTATCAGCCACCATGGCCCCTACCCAAGATCTTCCGCATGACCAAAGGCGGCAAATTGATCGAAGGTATCTTCCGTGGCGAAACAATTAATACCCCTTCAATGCTCTGCGTCGCCGACTACTTAGATGCCCTAGACTGGGTACGCTCGATTGGTGGACTACCCGCCGCAATCGCCAAGTCCGAAGCCAACCTAGATGTCTTAAAAGGATTCGTCGCCACACGCTCATGGGCGCATTTTTTGGCCCAAGACGAAAACCAGCTTTCCAACACTAGCGTCTGTCTAACCCTCGACTTAGAACCCGACCAGGTAAAACAAATCGTCAAGTTACTGGACAGTGAAGGCGTTGCCTACGACATAGGTGCCTACAGAGACGCGCCCGCAGGCCTGCGAATCTGGTGTGGCGCTACCGTAGAACAAGCCGATGTTACAGCGCTACTGCCGTGGCTCGATTGGGCCCACACAGAAGTAAGCCAACAGTCAAAATAAGCCAATAGTCAAAGTACGCCCATAAGAGCCAACAGAGAAATACTATGTATAACATCCGGACCTACAACGCCATTTCTGAAAAAGGCCTAAGCCGTTTCCCCGCCGACAAATACGCGGTATCCCCTGAAGCCGCTTTACCTGAAGGCGTATTATTGCGCAGCCAAAAATTGCAGTCAGAAGTGCTCCCCGAATCAGTGATTGCAGTCGCAAGAGCAGGCGCCGGCACCAACAATATTCCCACTGAAAATTATACCGAGCAGGGCATCGTAGTTTTTAATACTCCAGGCGCCAACGCCAACGCCGTAAAAGAACTTATCGTCGCCGGTTTGCTATTAGGCTCGCGCGATATTTATGGCGGCATGACCTATGTTCAAGAGCTGGGTCATATGGATGACTCTGGTGAAATGGGCAAGTTACTAGAAAAAGAAAAGAAGCGTTTTGCCGGGTCAGAAATCACCGGTAAAACATTAGGCGTAGTAGGCCTAGGCGCCATTGGTTCTATTATTGCCAACCTCGCCCTAGACCTAGGCATGAACGTAATCGGCTACGACCCAGCGATTTCCGTCGAAGCGGCATGGCAGCTATCCAGCCAAGTCGAACGTATGGACAGCATAGAATCTCTACTAGCCCGTGCCGACTTTATTACCCTGCATGTGCCCGCCATCGCGGCCACCAAGCACCTCATCAATAAAGACACTTTGGCACTCATGAAAAGCACCGCCAAAATCTTAAACTTTGCTCGCGAAGAAATTGTCAGCACCGATGACATGGTGACAGCGTTAGACAATGGTGTTATCGCCGGTTACATCAGCGACTTTCCCGCGCCCGCTTTGTTAGGTCGCAAAGACGTTCTGCTTATGCCACACATTGGTGCCAGCACTGAAGAGGCGGAAGAGAATTGCGCGGTCATGGCTGCAGACCAGCTAATGGATTTTTTAGAGAACGGCAATATTCGTAATTCGGTTAATTACCCACCCACCAAAATGACTCGCAATGGCGGTAGTCGCATCACGTTCACTAACAACAATGTCCCTAAGGTGTTGGGTAGCGTGTTGGCAGTATTAGCCGATGCTGAACTCAATGTTGTCGATATGGTAAACAAGAGTCGCGGCGATATTGCTTACAATATTATTGATCTTGAGGGCGATCTTGATTCAACCATTGAAGCGGCGATTGCCGCTGTTGAAGGCGTTGTTCGAGTTCGAGTTATCTAACTGATTCAGGGGCCGCGTCTGTGGCCCTTTTCTTCATTCTCCATTTTCTTTTCTGCGTTCCGCCGTTCCAGTATTCTGGTACCGCATTTCCCTGCTACCTCAAACATAGCGGTAGACCTTGTGATCAGGTGCCCTGATCCGGCTTACCTGCCCCTGTCCTCTTTCAAAACACGACGTGAATACGGTCGCTACCGGCGTCCTGCCTAACGCGACACTCATGAGTCCATGTATATCGTCCATGCAGTCTCGGAGCCAGCATCCATGCTGGCTATGGTTTTGAAAGAGGACAGGGGCAGGTAAGCCTCAACATTGGAGCGAGGTTCTAGAGAGTGTTCGTTTGCTTTTTTTTGCCTAGATGTACTGCGGGAATTTGAATAGTGCCTAGGGCTATCCTGGCGATCAGTCAGGGCCCGTTTATGGGTGTGATCCTTTTCAGTTTGAGAGAGCTCACTGTCTGAGCGCAGCGAGTTGAGCGAACGCTGAAAAGGATTGCACCCATGGGACCGATCGCAAGGGTAGGCCTAGGCACTATTAACCTCCAAACACAAAACACCAAACAAATCCTATACCCAAATTTCTTAGTGAAACAACTTCGCCCTAACCGTATCGCGATAAGCCTTTGGGCTATTGCCTGACCACTGTTTAAAGCGTGACGAAAACCAACTTGCCTCCGGGTAGCCGCTGTAATTGCCAATCTCCAAAATAGACAAATCCGTATTCTTCAAAAGATCACAGGCAAAAGTCATTCTTACCTCAGTCAAATAATCACTCGGCCTGGTGCCGACAGCATTTTTAAAACGTCGATGAAACGTACGCTGGGTCATACCAAACTGCGTTGCGATATCCCCAATCGACAGAGGCTTGCTTAAATTATCTTGAATCCAAATCTGAGCCTGAGCAACAGCCTCATCAGCGTGCTTACGAGTTTGATTACTCACACCCGCAGGCTCCGCAATATTACGAATCTCATGAAAGAAATTGCGCTGAGCTTGGCGCGCAATCACCCGGCCAAAAATACGCTCAATCTGGTGAACAATTAACTCAGCCATAGCATTCACACTCGCCGCACAATAAATATTGCCCGCCTGAGTCGTAAAATGTTGTCGCTCTAACTGTATCTGCGGGTAATGCAGCTGTAGTTGATCAAAGTAATGCCAATGGGTTGTAGCAGGTTTGTTATCAAGCAAGCCAGCTTCAGCGAGAAAGCAGACCCCCGTACCCACCGCCGTCATGGAAATATTTTTCTGGTGCTGTGCCTGCAGCCAAGGAATATAAGCACGGTACTTATTGACGGCAGGGCGGGGGTTACGCCACAGAGCAGGTATATGAATCAGATCGCTTTCAAAATCGTCGCCTAACGAGTGAGTAGAGTGAAGTTCAAAACCGGCAGACGTTTGCACGGGCAATCCATCGGGGGTGATGCGGCGAATCACCACATCACGCATGGGATGCTTGCTAGCTCTCGCCATTGCCTGAGCAAAATTAAATAGCTCTGCGGCCAAAGTGCTGCTCGAAACCAGCATATTGTCACAGAGTAAAAGGGTTAGGTTAAAGGTCATGTTAGTGAAAATATCACAAATAATGGCTATATAGCTAATACAAATGGCTGAATTACATAATCATAGCCGTTCACCAGCGCCTACACTAAAGCCACAAGTTTGTTTAATCTTATAAGGAAATCCCATGTCTCATTCCCTGCCAGTGATTGTTGGCTTTGGTGGATACAACGCAGCCGGGCGCAGTAGCTCCCATCAGGCTTTTCGCCGTATGGTTCTCGAGTCCTTACCCGCAGAAGAGCAGCGTAAAACCATCGTCGGCCTAGCCTGTTTAATGGGTCATGTAAAAAAGCAGGGAGATCAATACAGCAACCAGCAGGGCACCTTGCTGAGTGCCGCAGACGTAGACAACCAATTTCGCGTGCAGGTATTAGACGGCACCCTAATACGCAAAATTGAAAGCTTCGATCCAGCAGCAGTGCCGGGCAACAAAAAAATCACCTTTGATGATCAGCAGGGTAAGCAGATTGTGTTTACCATGCAAAAACGCGACCTTCCGAGTCAGTATCCAGAAGATTGGCAGGTTACCGACCTTGAGGACGGTCAGGTGCAAGTTACAGCATCTGCCCTGAGTGATTACCTGATTGAATCCCATTATGAACTGGTCGCCAAAGCAGCTGGCCAATTGCCAAGTGGGTTTAAACCAGACGAGCATTACAATGCGCGCTTTCACCCTCGGGGCCTGCAGATGGCGCTACTGGGTGCCAGCGACGCAGTCCATTCTATCGGTCTACCGTGGGAAACCATTGCCGACCATGTTAATCCCGATCAAGTCGGCGTGTACTCTTCTAGCGTACTTAGCCAGATGACCGAAGAAGGCATGGCTGGCCTGTTACAGGGGCGCTTAAAAGGCGTGCGTACCACCGCCAAGCAGTTGCCTCTAGGGCTCAACTCTATGCCCGCCGACTTTATCAATGCTTACGTGCTGGGTAGTGTGGGTCACACCGAAGCTATTACCGGCGCCTGCGCCAGCTTTCTTTATGTACTGCAAGCAGCAGTGCGAGACATTCGCAGCGGCCGCCGTCGCGTCGCCATTGTTGGCAATGCCGAAGCTGGTGTCACGCCAGAGATCATGGAAGGCTTCTCCAATATGAGCGCCTTAGCCAGTGACGAAAACCTATGCAAGCTAGATGGCACCGACAAGCCAGATTGGCGGCGCGCCAGTCGACCCTTTGGCCCCAACTGTGGTTTCACCTTATCTGAAGCCACTCAATATATTGTGCTTATGGACGACGCCTTAGCCATCGAGCTGGGCGCTGATATTCATGGCGCTGTGCCAGAAGTATTTATCAATGCCGACGGCATCAAAAAATCAATTTCTGCTCCAGGTGTAGGCAACTATATTTCCTTTGCCAAAGCGGTTGCCGCTGCTGTGAGTATTGTAGGCAAGCAAACAGTCCAGCAGCATAGCTTTGTCCATGCTCATGGCTCTAGTACACCCGCCAATCGCACCACAGAATCCGAGTTGATCGATCGCGTGGCCGCTGCCTTTGATATTAAAGACTGGCCCGTCACCGCCGCTAAATCATTTGTAGGTCATTCCCTGTCCACAGCCAGCGGTGATCAGCTAGCCTCTGCCTTGGGCACCTTTAAGTACAACGTGATTCCTGGCATCAAGACTATTACCGAAATCGCACCAGACGTACACCAGCTGCGTGCGAAATTTCCTCTAGAAGACATAGACGTTAGTGACGCACCCATGCAGGTCGCCTTTATTAATTCCAAAGGTTTTGGTGGCAACAATGCCACGGCAGTTGTTTTGTCACCCAATAAAGTCGAGTCCATGTTGGCCGCTCGTTATCCCAATGACTATTCAGACTATGTTGCCCGCCGTAAACAAACGCGAGCCAATGCCAATGCATACGAAGGTCGAGCAGACAGTGCCGAGCTAGATGTGATCTATAAATTTGGTGAGTCTTTAATAGACGATGCTGGCCTTAGCATCTCAGAACAGGGGCTTCATATCCCAGGGTTTCAGCGTGCAGTTGAATTCAATTTGCAGAACCCTTACCCAGATATGCAACAAAATCTTGCAGTCGCTGAAGCAGCTCCCGATCCACTCTGCGTGCCTGATTAATCCATTTCTCTGGTTGGGCTTTTGCACCTGAAGCCATATCAAAATAGGAACTGGGAGCGCCGTCAGTACTCTCGACGGCCTCGCTAAAAGTCCCACCATGAATGGCAACCACAGAGCCCAAAGCGACCGCCAAGGGCTTATTGTTGATCATTTCCAGCAGTGGCCCACCAGAGGCCCCACTCTCTGCATCGCAATTATGCAGTAGTAAGTCCTTACTTCCAAAATTAGCAGATTCATAACTTTTGCAGTCACCACTGGTATCAATGCGCCCAGCACCCGGGTTATAGGCCAATAACTGCAGGCCATGTGGGTTCACCTGCAACGCCAATGGCAGGCCTTTGCGGTAGATCTTATGTTGTAGCGAGACAAACACAATGTCAGTTTCAGACTGGCGCATTTTGTCTTTGGCCAAGGGCTGGTAGGCATGGCTTGAGACCTGATCAAACGGGATGGCACTCAGGCGTTTATTACCTGGTCTATAACTACAGTCCGTAAAAGGCAGGCCGGTCGTGCGGTTAAAAAGCACATGGGCGGCGGTGACAATAATTGAAGGAGCTTTTTGTTTTGAACGCGGTGTTTTATTCGAAGGCTCTCTTTGTTTTGAACGCGGTGTCTTATTCAAAGGCAGCTTTTTATTAGAAGGCAGATATTTATCTACAGCATCGGCCACATCAATATGCGTACCAGTACCCCGCAAGCGTCCATCACAAAAAATAGTCCCCACCGCATTTAACAAATGAGCGGGGGCCATGACACGACCGTCTTCAATTCCGTTGGCCTGATCGCCATCGCCAAAGATTGCCCCATGGCAACTCACAGCGCCAGACATAAAAGCAACACAGAGAGATTTTTTAAAAAGGTGTGGGTAAGACATGGTTGGAGTAATGGGCCTAACCCATATCGCCCCAGACAGACTGAATAATACTCATCGCAGCCAAGGGTGCCGTTTCAGTGCGCAGAACTCTAGGGCCAATGGCCAGAGGTTCGAAGCCTGCGCTAATGGCCTGTTCAATTTCTCTATCGGCAAGCCCGCCTTCGGGGCCAACTAGCAAGGCAATGCTATTGTCAGCATTAGTCATGTCAGCCAGTCGGCGTTCTGTACGATGGTGCAGTACCAACTTTAAGCCAGACTCACAAACAGGCAACCAATCATCAACGGTCATTGCCGGATTAATAGTTGGCACTGTATTGCGCTGGGACTGTTCACAGGCACTAATCGCCACCTGCTGCCAATGGCTGATTCTTTTTTCCAGGCGCTCGCCGCTAAGCTTCACTTCACAGCGAGAGGTAAATAGGGGAGTGATTTGGTTAACACCTAGTTCAGTGGCTTTTTGCACAATCCAATCCATGCGCTCACCACGAGAAATACCAATGGCCAGATGCAACTGTAACGGTGATTCACGATTACTATCGGTAAAGCCCGTTACTGTAGCCGAGGCCTTACCTTTTTTAGCTAGGGTAAGCTGCGCTGAATATTCGCCGCCCAACCCATTAAACAAAATAAGCTCTTGGCCCACAGTCATGCGCAACACAGAAGTCAGATGCCGAGCAGCACCTTCATCGAGATCAATACTACTGCCGACCACTAAGGCCTGTGTTGTGTAAATTCGTGGAATGCGCATTCTGCTGACTGCTCTCTTATAGCTCTTTACTTCAATGGGCCTTTCTTACTAACTGTATAGCTAAGGCTCTATAGATAAGGGCCCCTATAGCTAAGTCTTAATAGCCAAACCCAAGTTGCGACACAAGGTATCAGAAATCTGCCATTGGTTCATGGTATAAAAATGCAGACCAGGTGCTCCACCCGCGAGTAGGTCTTCGCAGAGCTTAGTCACCACATCTAACCCGTACTTCACTAGGTCTTCCGGGTTGTCACTGCGCTCTTTTAATTGCCAGCGCAACCAACGAGGAATATCTGCACCGCAGTTGTCAGAGAACCGCACCAAGTTATGGTAATTGGTCAGGGGCATAATGCCGGGAATAATAGGCTGATCAATACCCGCTTTAGCGCACTGTTCAATAAATCTAAAATAGGCATCTGGGTTATAAAAATACTGGGTAATGGCTCTATCGGCACCAGCCTTGAATTTTTCACCGAGCCAAAAAATATCTTTGCTGTAGCTTTGCGCTTCTGGGTGAATCTCTGGGTAGGCCGCCACATTAATTTCAAAATGGTCGCCAGTATGTTCACGAATCATCGCCACCAATTCATTGGCATGGACCAGCTGCTTAGTGCCACCAATACCAGAGGGTAGGTCACCACGCAGAGCCACCAACTTATTAATGCCCGCATCTTTATAAGCTTGCACCAAGGCAATAACATCTTCTGTGCTATCGCCGCCCACACTTAGGTGGGGCGCGGCCTCGTAGCCGTTAGCCTTTATGTCGAGAATAATATCTTTGGTTGTGTCCCTAGTAGAACCGCCGGCACCGTAGGTTACCGAATAAAATTCTGGGCTGAACTTATCGAGCTCTCGACAGGTGTTGTTTAGCTTCTGGCGCCCTTCGGCTGTTTTAGCAGCAAAGAACTCAAAGCTAATATGGGGGCTGTTCATCATGAAACTAACTTCCTATAGTGCGGCATGCCGAATGAAGCCAAGGCCCATTCGGCATACCAGTTTACAATTAATACTTGTAGCTATCGCCTTTAAATGGACCTTCGACTGGCACCTTAATATAGTCTGCCTGAGCCTGAGTAAGCTTAGTAATCACGCCACCAAAACCGCCAACCATATGTCGTGCCACTTCTTCGTCGAGATGCTTGGGCAATACTTCAACACGCAGTTGCTGTGCCTTAGTTGCGTCATCTTGCTCAGCAAATTTCTGGGTATAAAGTTCGATCTGTGCCAGTACCTGGTTGGCAAACGAGCCATCCATAATGCGGCTTGGGTGACCTGTTGCATTACCCAGATTAACCAGACGACCCTCTGCTAATAGAAGCAGGTGATCGTTGTTAGCGCGGTCGCGATAAACCTTGTGTACCTGTGGCTTAATCTCGTCCCATTCCCATGTAGTGCGCATATAAGCAGTATCGATTTCGTTATCGAAGTGACCAATATTACAAACCACACAGCCGCTTTTAAGAGCCGCCAAAATATCAGCGCCACAGACATTGTAGTTACCCGTGCTAGTCACAAGCATGTCGGTGTTGGCTAGCAGGTCGGCATTAACGCCTTTGCTCGCGTCGCCATCAATGTAAGTAGACACAACTTCAAAACCATCGAGACAAGCCTGCATCGCGCATATTGGGTCGCATTCAGTGACCTTAACAATCATGCCTTCTTGACGCAGTGACTGAGCAGAACCTTTACCCACATCGCCGTAACCAATAACAACTGCTTTTTTACCTGACAACAAATGGTCAGTGGCACGCTTAATCGCGTCGTTTAAGCTGTGACGACAACCATACTTGTTATCGCACTTAGACTTAGTCACAGAGTCATTAACGTTAATAGCAGGTACTTTTAATTCACCAGACTCCAGCATTTCATAAAGACGATGAACGCCCGTAGTAGTCTCTTCAGTAATACCGTGAACAGCCTCTAACACCTGTGGGTATTTCTGGTGCAACAGAGCAGTTAAGTCGCCGCCGTCATCAAGAATCATGTTGGCATTCCAAGGCACGCCATTTTTCAGTACCTGCTGCTCAAGGCACCATTCGTATTCCTCTTCGGTCTCGCCTTTCCAAGCAAAAACTGGCGTGCCGTTAGCAGCAATTGCTGCGGCAGCGTGATCCTGAGTCGAAAAAATGTTGCACGAAGTCCAGCGCACTTCTGCGCCTAGGGCTTCTAATGTCTCGATCAATACAGCAGTTTGAATGGTCATGTGAATGCAGCCCAAAATACGAGCGCCAGCCAGTGGCTGTTCGGCGTCATACTTTGAACGCAGGGCCATCAGCGCAGGCATTTCAGATTCGGCAATAGAGATTTCTTTTTTGCCCCAATCTGCCAAGCTCATATCGGCTACTTTGTAGTCGTCAAAGGCTTTATTGTCACGTAAGCCTTTATTTTTGTCGATTGATTGAACAGTTGCTGTCATGTTAATTCGCCTTAATAATTCAGTAAAAAGTTAAAATTTAAAATACAAAGTTAAAAAAAGTTTTGCTACAGAGCTTTACGAAGCTCTGCGGCTTTATCGGTTTTTTCCCAGGTGAAGTCGTCTTCTTCGCGACCAAAGTGGCCGTAAGCCGCTGTTGACTGGTAAATAGGTCGACGCAGATCCAGCATCTCGATCAGGCCCCGAGGGCGTAGATCAAAGTTGTTGCGAATCAAAGCAACGATTTCTTCGTCAGACAATTTGCCAGTACCAAAAGTATTCACGGCAATAGAGGTAGGCTCAGAAACACCAATGGCATAGGACACCTGAATCTCGCAGCGATCAGCAATGCCAGCCGCGACAATATTTTTAGCTACATAACGACCCGCATAGGCAGCCGAACGATCCACCTTGGTGGGGTCCTTGCCAGAAAACGCACCGCCACCGTGGTGGGCCATGCCGCCGTAGGTGTCGACAATAATTTTGCGCCCAGTCAGACCACAGTCACCCATGGGCCCGCCAATCTCGAACTTACCGGTCGGGTTAATATGATACTGAGTGCCAGCGTGCAGCCATTCTTCTGGTAGCACGGGGCGAATAATTTCTTCGAGCACCGCTTCTTGCAAATCACCCAACGCAATACTGGGCGAGTGCTGAGTCGACAGAACTACCGCGTCTATAGCAACAGGCTTACCTTGGTCATAACGCAAAGTCACCTGACTCTTAGCGTCTGGACGCAACCATGGCAGCGCCCCAGATTTACGCAGCTCGGCCTGACGTTCCATCAAGCGGTGTGCATAAAAGATAGGAGCGGGCATCAACACCGAGGTCTCATTGTTGGCGTAACCAAACATTAGGCCCTGATCGCCAGCGCCCAACTCTTTATCGTCTGCCGCATCAACACCCTGAGCAATATGGCTCGACTGCTTGCCAATGGCATTCAGTACCGCACATGAATTGCCGTCAAAGCCAATATCAGAATGGTCATAGCCAATGCCTTTAATCACATCACGCACAATGTCTTCTAAGTCGACATAGGTATCGGTGCGCACTTCGCCGGCAATAATGGCCATGCCTGTTTTTACCAAGGTCTCAACCGCAACTCGTGCATAGGGGTCGTCTTTTAGAATGGCGTCCAAAACCGCATCAGAAATCTGATCGGCCATTTTATCTGGGTGGCCTTCCGACACAGACTCAGAGGTAAATACATTGTAGCTAGACATTTTGTTTCCTTTTTATCTAAGGTTGTCTATACATAAGAAAGCTTTTTAAAATAAGAGGCTTTAACCTTTAAGTAAGAGATTTTAAGTAGCAGCGCTTCCGGCGCTAAACTGTCGCAACTGAATGCGAAAACCATTGCGCTGAGTTAGGTACAGGCTATTGCCCTCAACCAACCCAGCTAGACTTGCCCAATGGGATAATTCTTCCGGCTCAAAACCTAGCCAAAAATCCCCACAACTTTGCTTAACCCATTCCTGATCATGGGCACAGAGATCAGTAATCAACAGCACACCACCCGTCGCCAACAACTTGGCACAGTCAGCAATAATTTCTGCTGGGGCAGGGTTGTGGTGCAACACCATATTCAACGACAAACAGTCGGCTTTAATGCCGCGCTGGTTGGCTAGGCTGGTATCGCCCAGTACAAACTCAATATTTTGCAGGCCTTGCTGAGTCGCTCGGGCCTGACATTGCTCAAGCATCTCGGGGCTATTGTCCAGCGCCACTACCTGTTTAAAGGTTTGCGACAGCTTGCCCAAAAACTGGCCATAGCCCGGGCCCACTTCAATGGCTGTGCCGCTAGCCGCAATACTACTTTCGAGAAAACTCTCAACACTGTCGCCGTAGTCTGCCCAGCTGGCGATAAGGTCTTGGTTCTCTTCAAAGCGCGAAAAATTGCGATTAAAAAACTCAACCGACGCCCCAGCGCGCTCCTGATTAATCTGTTTTTGGTGATCAGCTAAACCTGCGCTAAGCCCCGCCCGGTCTATGCTGGCAAACAATGCCTGCTGCAAAGGCTGCAGGTCTATATTGTTGTTGCGTAGATTGCGACGATAAAAAATTGTTGTACCTTCTCGCCGGGTTGCCACTAAACCAGCGTTGGCCAAAATCTTTAAATGGTGGCTCATGGCTGGCTGGCGAATGTCAAAAATTTGGCACAGCTCTAAAACGCCATAGGCATTTTGCTGTAGCACCTGTAACACCTGCATACGCAAAGGGTCGCCCGCCGCTTTACTCAGTGCAGTAATGGCACTGATGTCGGGCGTTGCAACATCGTCGGCAATGGGTGAAATAGAGCTTGAGCTAGTCATGGGCGGGACTTTAGCACAGTGATTTTCTTATATCAAAATATTTTTATATACCAAATTAACCCGCACAGGCTGAGACCAGTTTTGTAAGACTGTCCTTGAGCCGATCAGTGCACCTAAAAGGCACCGGTAAATAGCGAATATCGGTTTACTGAAACCGCCGTCTAGGTGACAATGGCGGCTTCCAAATTTCCCGTTTCAGGAGTGATAATCCATGGCCTCTCGTCGAGACCTTGCTAACGCTATTCGCGCCCTCAGTATGGATGCTGTACAACAGGCTAACAGTGGTCATCCAGGTGCGCCCATGGGTATGGCAGACATTGCCGAAGTCCTCTGGAACGACTATCTAAGCCACAACCCAGCAGACCCCACTTGGACCAACCGCGATCGCTTTGTGCTGTCCAATGGCCATGGGTCAATGTTGCTTTACTCCTTATTACACCTCAGTGGCTATGCATTGCCCATTGAAGAGATCAAAAACTTCCGCCAGCTGCATTCAAAAACCCCGGGTCACCCCGAGTACGGTTATGCGCCGGGCGTTGAAACCACCACAGGCCCATTGGGGCAGGGCATTAGTAATGCCGTGGGTATGGCGTTGGCCGAAAAAGTATTAGCCGGTCAGTTTAATCGCCCCGGTCACGACATAGTCGACCACAACACCTACACCTTTTTAGGCGATGGCTGCCTGATGGAAGGCATCTCCCACGAAGTCTGTTCATTGGCTGGCACCTTAAAGCTGGGCAAGTTAACGGCTTTTTATGACGACAACGGCATCTCGATCGACGGCGAAGTAGAAGGCTGGTTTAGCGACGATACCCCCGCACGATTTAAAGCCTACGGCTGGCACGTCATTGCTAACGTAGACGGCCACGACAGCGATGCTATTAAAGCGGCTATCGAAGCTGCCCGTGCAGAGACCAGCAAGCCAACATTAATTTGCTGCAAAACCATTATTGGTTTTGGCTCACCTAACAAGCAGGGCAAAGAAGACTGTCATGGCGCCGCACTCGGTGTTGACGAAGTCGCCCTAACCCGCAAGCAGTTGGGTTGGGAGCACGGTCCCTTTGAAATACCTGCCGATCATTACGCTGGCTGGAACGGCGTAGCAAAAGGTACCGCCGCCCAAGCCGCTTGGAACGAGCAGCTAGCAGCCTACCGTACAGCGCACCCAGAGTTGGCCGCAGAATTTGAGCGCCGCGCCAGTGGTGATCTACCGGCTAACTTCAGTGCCGACGCTGACGCCTACATTCAAGAATGCCAAGACAAGATGGAAAAAGTCGCGTCACGCAAAGCGTCTCAGAACTGTCTTAACGCCTTCGGCCCCATGTTGCCAGAACTGCTCGGCGGCTCAGCCGACTTGGCCGGTTCTAACCTCACCATCTGGTCGGGTTCCAAAGGTATTAGCGCTGACGATGCCAACGGCAACTACATCTATTACGGTGTACGCGAATTTGGTATGAGCGCCATGATGAACGGCATCGCATTGCACGGCGGCTTTATTAACTATGGCGCCACCTTCCTGATGTTTATGGAATACGCCCGCAACGCCGTGCGCATGGCCGCACTCATGAAGCAGCAGAGCATCTTTGTTTACACCCACGACTCCATAGGTCTGGGTGAAGACGGCCCGACTCACCAGCCCGTAGAACAGCTGAGTGCACTGCGTGCCACACCAAACCTACATACCTGGCGCCCCTGCGACACTGTAGAGTCTGCCGTGAGCTGGAAAAGTGCGATCGAACGTCGTGACGGCCCAGCCGCCTTAGTATTTAGTCGCCAAGGCCTCAAGCCAATGCCGCGCACCAACGATCAGGTTGCCGCTATCGCTCGAGGTGGTTACGTACTGCAAGACTGCGATGCGCCCCAGGCTATATTGATTGCCACAGGCTCTGAAGTTGAGTTGGCTGTAAATGCCGCTGACGAGCTAGCCACTAAGGGCATTAATGTACGGGTAGTGTCTATGCCTTGTGCAGAGATATTCAGCGCCCAAGACGTCGCCTATCGCGACTCAGTATTAACGCCTTCTATTCGCGCACGAGTTGCCGTGGAAGCGTTGCACGCAGACTACTGGTTTAAGTTTGTCGGCCTAGACGGCCGCGTTGTTGGCATGACCACCTTTGGCGAATCAGCCCCGGGCGACGTGTTAATGAAAGAGTTTGGCTTCACCGTAGAAAACGTAGTCTCCAATGTTATGGAAACTCTTGGCTAATGATACGGGTAGCCATTAATGGCTATGGCCGTATCGGCCGTTCAGTACTTCGGGCCCTGTACGAATCAGGGGCTCGCGACCGTGTGCAGATTGTAGCGATCAACGAACCTGCAGACAGCGTCACCATTGCCCATTTAACCCGCTATGACTCAACCCATGGTAGGTTTTCTGGAACGGTAACCGTAAGTGATGACTTACTTACAATTAATGGCGACGACATCCAAATACTCCACAGCAAGCACTTAGACCAGCTGCCTTGGCAAGATTTGGCTATCGACGTGGTGCTGGAATGCAGTGGGTCGTTTAGCGACCGCGAGACTGCCGAGCAGCATCTGGCCAGCGGCGCCAAGCGCGTATTGTTTAGTCAGCCTGCCGAGCCTACTGTAGACGCCACCATTGTTTATGGCATAAATCAGCACCTGCTTACCGACCAGCAGACCATAGTGTCTGCCGCCTCTTGCTCCACCAATTGCGTGGTGCCAGTGATCAAAGTATTGCACGACACCTTCGGTGTAGAGGGCGGGGTAATCACCACCATTCACTCGGCCATGAACGACCAGCCGGTGATCGACGCCTACCACCATACTGACTTGCGCAAAACCCGCGCCGCCATGCAGTCAATTATTCCCGTAGACACAGGCTTGGCACTCGGCATAGACCGGCTGCTGCCAGAGCTAACCGGGCGCTTTCAAGCCCAGGCCATGCGCGTGCCCACGGTTAATGTCTCGGTGATAGACCTATCGGTAATGCTCAATACCCCAGTAGATACCGCCATGGTTAACGCCGCACTTGCAAAGGCTGCCGACGGTTATTTAGACGGCGTGCTAGGTTATACCGAAGAGCCTTTGGCCTCTTGCGACTTTAACCACGACCCCCGCAGCGGCATCGTCGACGCCAGCCAGACCAAAGTCAGCCAGCAGAAATTAGTCAAAGTGTTAATTTGGTTTGATAATGAATGGGGATACGCCAATAGAATGCTCGACACCTTGTTAAGCTGGTACCAGCTGCCGCAAGCGAACAAACCCTAACCATTCACAATCGGCACCCACCATCCACACCCAAATAAAAGGAACACAATGACCGTCAAGCTAATGACCGACCTAGATCTAGCAGGCAAGCGAGTATTAATACGCGAAGATCTGAACGTCCCCATTAAAGATGGTGTTGTCACCAGCGACGCCAGAATAAGAGCCGCGCTGCCAACTATTCGACACGCCCTAGCCGCCGGCGCAAAAGTGATGGTCATGTCCCATTTAGGGCGACCCACCGAAGGCGAATATAACCAAAACTACAGCATGGCCCCAGTGGCCAAGCGTCTCGGCGACCTGCTGGGCCGAACCATTCCTGTAGAGCAGAGCTGGACCAACGGCCTAAACCAAGCCGACGGCGAACTGGTAATGCTAGAAAACGTACGCTTTAACCCCGGCGAAAAAAAGAACGACGACACCCTCGCCAAAGGTTACGCCAAACTATGTGACGTATTTGTGATGGACGCCTTCGGCACAGCCCACCGCGCCCAAGCCTCTACTCATGGCGTCGCCAAGTTTGCCCCCGTCGCCTGCGCAGGCCCGTTACTGGCAAAAGAACTCGACGCACTAGGCCGCGCCCTAGCCGCACCAACACCGCCTATCGCAGCCATAGTCGGTGGCTCCAAGGTCTCTACCAAACTTATGGTGCTCGAAACCCTGGCCGACAAAGTTGACCAGCTAATAGTTGGGGGTGGTATTGCCAACACATTTCTCGCTGCCGCCGGCAAGCCCGTCGGTAAATCCCTGTGCGAGCCAGACCTTATTCCCGCCGCCCAAGCCCTCATGAAAAAGGTCAATATTCCATTGCCCACAGACGTAGTCGTGGGCAAAGAGTTTTCGCCCACCGCCGCAGCGCGAGTAGTGTCTGTAGACGACGTCGCTGAAGACGACATGATCTTTGATATAGGCCCAGACTCAGCCAAATATTTGGCTGGTATCATCGCCTCTATGGGGACTATTATTTGGAACGGCCCCGTTGGTGTATTCGAGTTTGACCAATTTGGCGAAGGCACCAAAACCATATCATTAGCCATTGCCAAGAGCAGCGGCTTCTCTATCGCCGGCGGGGGAGATACTCTAGCCGCCGTGGATAAATATGACATCACCGACCAGGTGTCCTATATTTCAACAGGGGGTGGCGCCTTTTTAGAATATGTCGAAGGCAAAACACTGCCGGCAGTTGCCATGCTAGAACAGCGGGCAAACAGCTAAACTAGATTTAGAACTCAGCCAACAAAGTATTAAATTGAATTAAGTAAAAGGAATAGACAATGGCCCTAATCTCACTCAGACAGATGCTCGACCACGCCGCAGAATATAACTACGGCGTGCCAGCGTTTAACGTCAACAACCTAGAGCAGATGCGCGCCATCATGCTGGCTGCCGAACAAACCGACAGCCCGGTTATCGTTCAAGCATCAGCCGGTGCCCGCAAATATGCCGGCGCCCCGTTCCTGCGCCACCTAATACAGGCCGCCGTAGAAGAATGGCCAGACATTCCCGTGTGCGTGCACCAAGACCACGGCACCAGCCCCGCCATTTGCCAGCGCTCCATTCAGCTAGGTTTTACCTCGGTGATGATGGACGGCTCATTAATGGAAGACGGCAAAACCCCATCAAGTTACGAATACAACGTCGACGTTACCAAGCGCACCGTAGAAATGGCCCATGCCTGTGGCGTGTCCGTTGAAGGTGAACTCGGTTGCCTAGGTTCATTAGAAACCGGGCAAGCGGGCGAAGAAGACGGCGTAGGTGCAGAAGGCATCCTCACCCACGACCAGATGCTCACCGACCCAGAAGAAGCCGCCGACTTTGTATCCAAAACCCATTGCGACGCACTGGCTATTGCCTGCGGCACCAGCCACGGCGCCTACAAATTTAGTCGCCCACCCACCGGCGACATACTAGCCATCGACCGCATCAAAGCCATTCACCAGCGCATCCCAGGTACCCACCTAGTAATGCACGGCTCAAGTTCAGTGCCCCAAGAATGGTTAGCGATTATTAATAAATACGGCGGCGAAATACCAGAGACCTACGGCGTGCCCGTCGAGCAAATTTGCGAAGGCATCAAACACGGCGTACGCAAAATTAATATCGACACCGACCTGCGCCTAGCATCAACCGGTGCAGTACGTCGTTACCTGGCAGAAAACCCAGCAGCCTTTGACCCCCGTTCATACTTAAAAGAAACCATCACTGCCATGAAAGATATCGCCATGGCGCGTTACGAAGCCTTTGGCACAGCCGGCAACGCCAGCAAGATGAAAGCGTTAAACCTAGATGCCATGACGGCGCGTTATGACAGTGGTGAGTTAGATCCTAAAATCATTTAAGTGACCGATTGAGTCACTAGTAAAGTGATAGTGAAAAGGGCGCCTGAAAGCGCCCTTTTTTATGCTCGCCGATATCTCATTTTCTAATCATCGCAAGCGGGCTATCTGAGAATATCGAGGCACCTATGTTAATTATAGGTAGCGAAAAAGACACGGTCGTGCCGATCATACATTCCAAAAAAATGCACCAAAGGCTCAAGCGCCTTAAAAAAGATTCTACCTATATTGAACTCCCTGGTGGGGAGCATTACCGAACCAATGAAAAGAATGAACTAGCCAAGTTTAAGGCCATTGAAAAATTTTTGAACCAGCATATTGGTGGTGCCGAGAGATAAACGAATGCTCCTGCGCCAATTGAGATACCGCAGATTGTAATCCTTAACGGAGTAAAGGGACTCTATAAGCCCAAAGGCGGTATTAATAGTCTATTAATCTATTGGAACGAAACCTTTACTTTCACTAGGAGACGGCAATGACATTATCAAAAAAACTAGGCGCTGAGTTTATTGGTACATTTTGGTTGGTACTAGGTGGTTGTGGTAGCGCAGTGCTTGCTGCGGCTTTTCCTGAAGTGGGTATTGGTTTACTAGGGGTGTCTCTGGCTTTTGGACTGACAGTTTTAACAATGGCCTTCGCTTTTGGACATATCTCTGGCTGCCACCTCAACCCGGCGGTATCAATCGGGCTGTGGTCCGGTGGCCGGTTTTCAGCATCATAAGTTGGCCCATACATAGGGGCACAGGTTGCAGGCGGTATAGCCGGAGCAGCAGTTTTATATATTATCGCTACAGGGCAAGCAGGCTTTGATGTTACAGCCGGGTTCGCCTCGAATGGTTATGCTGAACATTCGCCGGGAGGCTACAGTTTGATAGCCGCACTGGTTACTGAAATAGTGATGACCTTTATGTTTCTAATCATTATTTTGGGCGCAACAGACAAACGGGCACCACAGGGCTTTGCCCCTATTGCCATTGGTTTGGCGCTAACGCTTATTCACCTCATTAGTATCCCTATAACTAATACCTCTGTTAATCCCGCTAGAAGCACTGGTGTTGCTCTTTTTCAGGGCGGCTGGGCGGTATCTCAGCTGTGGCTCTTTTGGCTTGCTCCTATTGTAGGGGCTATTTTGGCTGGGACTGTTTATCGGTGGTTTGAAGCGGATGAGAATGACTAGAGCTAAAGGCTTTAAATAGTCATAGTCCATTGAAGCTAAGAGGCTTATTGCCGCCTTGGCCGACTATCTTCCATTAGGTCGTCCAACTTGGATTGCGCTTTTTTGAAGTCGTCTAAATCTTTAACTTCAATCATCTCGCATTCATCGCGAACCATTTCAGCAATATTGCTTGGATAGTGCCGGCAGTCTTCAGGCCGGCTTAGGTAGATAGAACAGGTGTATTTGGCTTTACCCTGGTTGGGTTCAATCTCAAGAAAAGGGCAGCGGTTTAGCTGTACGCCTGTGTCTGGGCAAAACCATATTTCGTTATCTTTTACATATTGGTAAATATGCGGCTGAAACAGCTCCCACATGTCGATTTCGTTAGCTGTGGCAGAGAGAGCGCCGTCGCCGTATTTAATACAGCACTTTCCACATTGGTTACAGTCTTTCATTATTGTAAGGTCTATATTGGCGATAACAGTTAGAAATTGTATCACCGACTCTCTTTGCAGTTGCTAGTTTTGACAGCAAGCCGGTTTAGAAGTGGAGAGCAGAGAAGAGAAGAAGAGGGAAGAGGGAAGAGGGAAGAGGGAAGAGGGAAGAGAGAAGAGAGAAGAGAGAAGGAGTATGGCAAGGACTCTGGCCTACTAGGGGCAGCCAAACAAAATGGAATTCCAAAAATATGCTTACTAAGACTGATCAGCGTAAAGAGAGTATTCACACTCTGCTCAAAGGCATCGAAACTGGTGATGCAGCAGCCACTGCCGTGGTTAACCCCAATCAGTATATCCAACACAACCCGCAAACATCTGAAGGCGGTGAGGGTCTGGCCGACCTATTTAAGCGCCTGTCGAAAACATCCCCCAAAGTAAATATTGTTCGCATCTTCTCGGATGGCGATTTTGTTTTTGCCCACACCGAATACGATTTCAGTAGCCGAAGAATTGGGTTTGAAGTGTTTCGGTTTGAGGGCGAGCAGACGGTAGAGCACTGGGACAATATTCAGCCTAGATTAGGCCCTAACAGTTGCGGCCACAGCATGGTGTCTGGCCCTACAGAAGTATCGGAGCCGCATAAGACAGAGGTTAATAGGCAGCTTGTGCAGGTTTTTGTTGAGGAGGTATTAATCAACCGAAACCTACAGCCTTGGCTGGCTATTTTGATACCGACAAGTTTATCGATCACAGCCCCGAGGCAGAAGACGGCGTATCTGCACTAAGAACCAGGCTATCTGCAATGACCCCCAATGGTGATTTTATTGTTCGTTATGATAAGGTTCATCGATTACTTGCCGAGGGGGATTTTGTGCTGACAGTAAGTGAGGGCGTTAAGCATGGTGTGCATTCATCTTTCTACGATCTATTTCATGTGTCCAACCTAAAGCTGGTTGAGCACTGGGACACCACAGAAGCTATTCCTGCGCAGTCCCAATGGAAAAACAACAATGGGAAGTTTTAGAGGGCTTGAGTAGATACTTGTCGCCCCAGCTATCCGTCTCACAATGCTTGTAGATGACGGACGACGTTAGCGGTTTGTTGTGCGTCAATCAAAGCGCCGTGATAATTGTTATTGGCTTACCGTAGGCTTTTTATCCTCAAATGCTTAGTAAGCGCGTCGAGTGAAGGGCCGCGCTCTGAACAAGCAATACCCACAGACTGAGCCCATGGTTGCGCGGCACGTTGTGAGCAAAACACACCGGCCACTTTGGGTATGCCGACGTCATATCGTTGAATATGATCAGTGATGAGTGACCAATCAAAAAACGCGTTATGTATCACCACCAGCTGCCCTTCAATCCATGGATGTATCAAGGCCCATTGTTCCTTAAACGTGGGGTGGCCCATGGCTTGTTCTTGGCTTATGCCATTGATACCTGAGGCTTCGGTGGTAATCTGCCGATGGGGTCGTATCAGAAACTCTTTGCTGTCCTGAACATCCCCTTGGCGCATTAACACCAAGCCCAGACTAACTAATGCAGGGGCACCTTCTGCATCAAATAGGCCCGTGGTTTCTGTGTCGATCACCAAGTATTGGGTGGGTAGTTGTTTAAAAGGCCAGAGTAATTGATTAATAAGATCGGGAGACATAGTGATTGCCTACTCTATTAGGTTTACTTGCAGCACGTTTGTTATTTCTTTGCCATTCCATAGGAACTGGTAATGCCCTGCCTGAATGGCCGGTGGCTTTAATAGGCTGGGTTTTAGGGCAGCTATACACTCACCACCTGAGTGACGAACTGAATTATAAAGAATGCCAGCTTCACCATTGTCGCGGAGCTTCGCTGCCATTGCTTGAGCGTCAGTAAAGTCATCGGCGTCATGTACTTTTGGGTCATTGCGCAGATCCACCACTTCCCCAACCACCGAACAATGGTAACAGCGCATAGTGAGTGCCTGGGACGGCTCATTAGTAGCACTTAACAAACGGGCGCGGCTAGCTTTAGATTCTGCCATCGCTGTTTCGAGACATAGGCCGGCATAGTAGACCCCGTATTGCCCTTGGGTAAATCGGCTCTCGATACCGATATGGGTAAAAGCCGCCATAATGGCTGTGCTGCCATGGCCAGCAACCCTATCTTCGGGAAGAACCAGAGCGATATTTCCGGCCTGGTCTAAAAGGCGGCTTTGGATATGGCCAAGGGCTGTCCGTTTCTTGAGATTGGGGGGTCGTTGGAGGTCTCTGAGTTAATGCAGATGTCTGTCTAGCAGTAGCCGTCTAGCCCCTGTCTAGTACAACCTGTCTAGTAGGAACCTGTAGCAGGGCCCTGGGGGGATGTTATGCTCCTTCCTGTGGCCCTTTGCCGCCAAGAGCAGCCTAGCTAGCCCCTTTTGTGCTTTACAATCTTGCCCCTGCTTGGCAGACTCGGTCTCAGCTTGTTACCCCACCTACTATAATTATTATAAGAGACACTACTCATGGATATTATGTATCCCATTTTTACCCTCGTGATGTTTACCTTTGTTATGGCGTTTGCGGTGGGTTCGTCGCGCTTTATTAGTGTGCGCCGCAGGCAGGTCAACCCCAAATACTTTGTGCTTATGACCGGCGATGCTCCCCCGGAGTATGTGCAAAAGCTCAGTCGTAACTTTGCGAATCTTTTAGAAGTACCCATGCTGTTTTATGTGTTGGGTGCTTTTGTGATGGCGCTAGATATTAACAATAGCGCGTTAGTGCAGCACGCTTGGCTGTTTGTTGGCTTGCGGGTTGTACATTCAATTATTCATGTTACTTACAACCATGTGATTCACCGTTTTACGGTATTTGTGTTATCGACGTTGGCGCTTTTGGCAATGTGGATTCAATTAATTTCTCTGGTGGGGTAGGTTATGACAATTGACACGATGGCGGCTTGGCACCAAGTGGCTAAAGATAGAGATATAGAAGCGCTTTACAATTTGCTGCACGACGACGCGGTGTTTCATTCGCCGGTGGTGCATAAGCCGCAGGTTGGCAAGGCGATTACGGGCAAATACCTGAGTGCGGCACTGCATGTGTTTTTCAATGACAGCTTTGAATATGTGCGCGAGGTCCATGGCGAGGGCAATGCTATTTTAGAATTTGAAGTCGAGATTCAGGGTATTGCGGTGAATGGCGTGGACATGATCAAGTGGGATGAGTCTGGTTTGATTACTGAATTTAAGGTCATGGTTAGGCCACTTAAGGCGGTGAATATTATTCACCAAAATATGGGCGCTATGCTGCAAACTCAATAATGACCTATCTTGAGACGCTGTGAGGTTTTCACCGATGTATATAAAAGTGTTGGCGATAGTGGCTAGTGTGTTGTTCAGTGTTGCGGCTATGCCTGGCTTTGCATCTGGAGCATCTGGGCCGTCTGGGGTATCTGGGGCTTCTGGACCTACTGCAACGGCCACTCAGTCTAAAAAGCCTACTGGTGCCTACCTTTATGTATTGGGCGTGGCCCAGGATGCGGGCTACCCCCAGGCGGGTTGTTACCAGCCCCATTGCATGCCTGGTTGGCAAGACCCATTGCTGCGTCGCGGCGCTACGTCTATTGCATTGGTTGACCCGGCGGCTAAGGCCAAGTATCTGTTCGAGGCGACACCTAATCTACCGGCACAGCTCTACGATCTTGAGGTGCAGGCACCGTCTGCAGAAACTCCCTTGGCGGGGATCTTTTTGACTCATGCTCATATGGGCCATTATGGCGGGCTGATGTTTTTGGGCCACGAGGCTATGGGTGCGCGCAGCATGCCTGTTTATGCCATGCCGCGTATGCAAGATTACCTTAGTACCAACGGCCCCTGGAGCCAGCTGGTTGCTTATAACAATATTGTTTTGCGGCCGCTACAGCATAATGTCGCGGTGTCGCTGTCTAGAAACATAGCACCTAGAAAAATAGCACCTAACAATATTACGTCTAACGATAATAAATCAAAAGTAACTGTAACTCCCTTTCTGGTACCACACCGCGACGAGTTTTCGGAGACTGTGGGCTATTTGATTGCGGGGGCCAACAAGTCGGCGTTGTTTATTCCAGATATTAATAAGTGGTCGATTTGGGAAACCGATATTGCCGAGATTATTCAAACAGTGGACTACGCGCTGCTTGATGCGACGTTCTTTGGTGACGGCGAATTGCCGGGCCGGGACATGTCTAAGGTGCCACACCCGCTGGTGACTGAAACCATGGAAGCATTGGCAGGCCTATCGGCGGAGCATCGCAATAAGCTGTGGTTTATTCATATGAATCATACTAACCCTCTGCTTGACGCTAGCAGCGAAGAGGCTGCTCTGGTGCGTGCGGCTGGGTTTAATGTTGCTGTCGAAGGCACTCGTCTGCCGCTGTAATATTGGTTGGCCAGTGCTGTCGGCTAGTGGCTTTTTTTACATGCGCATTATTTACGAGCAACCATCATGCATATTCCCGTTAAACCTCTAAAGCAATACCCGTTTTGGCTGCGGCCTTTTTATTGGAACCAGCGCCGTAAATACGGTGCGGTACTCGACCCTGGTTTGCTGTGGGGGCGGGTGCCTAAGTTGTTTGCGGCGGTAGCGATTCTTTATGGTGTACTCGACCGTCGTAGTTCGCCTTTAACACCGGTGCTGCGTTCTCTGGTCACGGTGCGGGTATCGCAGATTAATTGGTGCGAGTTTTGTGTGGATATTAATTCGGCGACTCTGGCCACTCGCGCTGGGTCTATGGATAAGGTGTTGCAGCTTGAGCACTGGCGTGACTGTGACCTATTTGATGAGCACGAGTTGGCGGCGCTCGAGTATGCCGAAGCAATGACCTATTCGGATCAGCAGGTGAGCCCGGCGTTAATAGGCCGTTTAAAAACTCTGTTTGGTGATGACGGGGTAGTGGAGCTTACGGGTTTGATTGCCTTTCAAAATTTGTCTAGCAAGTTTAACGCGGCGCTGGATGTGCCTGCCCAAGGCTTCTGCCAGATTCCATAAAATGGCGAGCAGACTCAGCTAAAAGGACCCTATGGCAGTCTAGAAATAGTCTATGTTTATCAAAAGCCTTTCCTTTCGGCTTAACTAGTTAAGAGGATTCATCATGGAAGATGACAAGCCAGACGCTCAAACTCCAACACCTAAAAGATGGTGGCAGTGGATGCTGGTGTACCCCACGTTTATTATCGCCCTCATTGGTGCTGTGCCTACCTTTACCGAACTCTACGAATCCCAGTCTAAAGATGTGGAGTTTGGCGACTCAAAAATCGCCGAGATGCGCAACGAAATGTGGCGTAAAAACATGACCTGCGGCATGGCACCGCTAGACCCGTTGATTAACGAGTTTAATGTGGCTGTTGATGCCACTATCTGTAAGTCTGGCGATGTATTAGTTCGTGTGATTACCCCAAACCAAAAACAGTTTTTTGAATGGGTGTCTGTGGACGCCATGTTTCCCGACAGGCTAGCGGGTATTAATCTGTTTAGTAGTGCGGTTGCCTCGGAAGTGGCACATACCTCTGTAGATCAGCCTAACAATTCCCTTGATGGTGAAATATTTGCCCAACATTATGGGCCTGTGGTGCTGTGCCAAAACTGGATCAACAATGTGATGCTTGTGCGTCGGGTGTCTTACCCTAACCAGGGTTGTTTTGATGAGACTATTAATACGTTCACGGGTCAGGTTGTGAATGTTACGCCTGCACCCTGTTACTGCTAATGGAGAAACCTATGCTGTTATCTAAACTACGTTTACTGACTACTTTAATTCTTTGCACCCTTTTTGCGGTATCGGGCTCTGTATTGGCTAAGGGCTCTATTTTGGCTAAGGGCTCTGTCTCGGCTAAGGGCTCTGTAAATGAGTCGGCTCAAGACTCGGAAGCCAAAAAGTCTGGGCTGTTAGTGCCGCTGGTACCTGTGCTAGACAACCAGCCAAATGGTGTAATGCCTGCCGTTAGTAATCGACCTACTGCTAAACCAAGCAATCAGCCAGGTTTTAAATCAAAGTCCAAACCAATTTCAAAGCCGGCCGCCAAACCAGAGTTTAAAAAGGCTAAAAAGGAAAAGCAGAGCCGTTAGGCTAAGTGTTCGCTAACTATTTGCTAACCATTCGCTAAGTGCTGGCTGAGTCTTGGTTCGTCTGTTAATCGGGATAAATTCACTAATAAATAATTCACGATAAAAGCCTTTCAGGTTATGCTGTCGCCCTCATATTTGGCTTCAGCTTTTCCGGTAAGGTTTTATTATGTCTACGCTCTCTATCAAATCCGAAATTTCTAATGTATCCGTCAGCCTCAAGGCAAATGTCTACTTTGACGGTGGTGTTACTAGCCGTGCTATTACCCTTGCCGATGGCTCGGTTAAAACTCTGGGCCTGATGCTGCCGGGGGAATACGAGTTTGGTACCGAGGTCCATGAGCTGATGGAAATCTCTACGGGTAACCTTGAGGCATTGTTACCCCAGGCAACTAGCTGGGTCACCATTACCGACAATATGTCGTTTGAAGTGCCTGCTGGCGAGACATTCAAGGTCAAGGTTCATCAGGTCACCAACTACTGCTGTTCATACGGCGCTAAATAAGCCGCACCCTGTGACCATTGAATACCAAAATGTCATCGACCCAAGTATCAGCTGCTTCAGCTGCCAGGCCTGCTGCTGCAAGCTAGAGGTCATATTGATCACTGACACGGGCGTTCCCGAGGAATATATCAAGATCGACGAATGGGGTGCCGAGACGATGGCGCGCCTAGACGACGGTTGGTGCGCTGCCCTAGATCGAGAGACCAAGATGTGCACCATCTATGAGCTTCGGCCCTGGGTGTGCCGTGAGTTCGAAATGGGCTCTGGGGAATGCCAAACAGAGCGCCTAGAGGGCCTGTCAGCGCGGCCCTGAGATTGGGGCGCAATGCGACTTTAGCGCGTATAATGCGCTGCATTGATCTTCTGTATACAGGCGACTGTTATGTCCGACCCGCAACCTAACAACCCATTACATGGTATTAAACTTGAGCAAGTGGTGACTCAGTTGCAGGCTCATTATGGCTGGGACGCTCTGGCAGAGCGGGTCAATATCAACTGTTTTAAAAGTGACCCCTCGGTTAAGTCGAGCCTAAAGTTTTTGCGCAGAACCCTCTGGGCACGGGAGAAGGTTGAGGCTTTGTTTGTGGATACGTTTGGTGAGGCTATTAACTTAAGGGCGGCTGAGGCTCTTCATTTAGAGGCCGCTGAGGCTCCTAATCCAAAACCCGCTGAGGCTCTTAGTTCAAAATCCGCTGAGGCTCTTCATCTAGATGCGGCTGAAGCTCCTAATTTAAAGGCGACTGAGGCTCTTAATCTAGAATCCGCTGAGGCTCCTAAATCCAAACCCGCCCAAGCTCCTAGTTTAAGAAACGCTGAAGCTCTTGACCCGAAACCGGCTCAAGCTCCTAAGTCAAAAGCAGCTCCTAAGCCAAAAGCAGCACCCAAACCGAAATCAGCAAAACCCCGCACTGGTAAGTTCGACCCCTGGGCAAATAGCCGCATAAAAAAGACCTAAGGCGACAGCCACTTAAAATCTGGTCTATGTTTATATCAATCCCCAATTAATGGCTACAGAGATCGTTCTCTACGTTGTGGCCCAGGTTCCCTAATTATTTATGCTTTAAGCTCCGCGGTTTAGCTCTGACGTGGGGCTTTTTGTACCTCGTTGGAGCCAAAAAGGACTTTAATTATGCAACCTAAGAATCTTATCGCTCTGCTTTTTTCGACGCTGTTAAGTTTTTCTGCCTGGGCAGGCAGCGACACCATTCCGATTCCCTCTTCCTGGGCTAATACCGAGGGGTCAACTTTAACTCTGTCGAGTACCGACAGTGCCGGCAAAATCACTGGCACCTATGTCAACAATGCCGCCGGTTATAACTGCCAAAACATTGCTTACCCGGTAACTGGGTGGGTTTATGGCACGGCGATTACGTTCGATACTAAATGGGAGAGCGCTTCGGAGTCTTGCAATTCTATTACGTCTTGGGCTGGCTATTATTATCAGGGCCAGATCACCACGTTTTGGAATCTTGTTCAAAATGGCTCTATAACGTCGTCGCAAATCGTCCAAGGCAAAGACACTTTTACGCCAGTGACCAAGGTAGTTAATAAAAAATTAATGCACAAAAAATAATTCATCCTATACAAAAATAAGAGATAAGAGATAAGAGATAAGAGATAAGAGATAAGACATAAGAAACAAGAGAGACGAAACAAGAGAGAAGATAAAAGCGAGCAGCGCAGCGAGAGGATGGGGGTGCTCTCGGTTGCGCTACACAGTTTATAAAGTGCACTACATAAAAGGAGCAATACAAAATGGACTTACTCGATTCAAAAAATGTAAATAACCGCATTAGAAAACGTACCATTGCCCTAGCGATTTTTGTACACCTGTATTTGAGTCTAATGACTTTTGGTTTTTGGCTTATTCCCCTAACTATTTTTGGGGTAATAACTTCGGCGCTACTACGTAATGATATTGATGAAGCAGTGTCCTCAGCTAACAGCTTTAATAAGGCGTTGCCGTTTAAATATTTTGGCGTTGTGTATACCCATATTCAGCACGTCTTTTATCACCCAATCAAAATCGAAAACGATATTTTTGACACCATTGAAGCTGAACTAAAAATCAGAACGCCTATCGCCAGCCTTGAGCCCATTGCGATTACCGATAAAGATAAAGATCTGCGCGCCTATGAAAAGCGCGATTTTTTAAAGGGCGAAGCTAAGTCTACCCAGTGCGGTACCACCTTAACTCTGCTGTTAAATCAGAGTAGCTTTGGTGCGGTCCGATCCTTTGAATGGCGAGTTATTGTCGGCGGCTATGTCGACAAAGATGCCAAATTTAAATTAATCGCCTACTCACCGTTTACATTCTTGTTTTGGATTGGGGCCTACCTTAAGCGCGAAACTAATTTATTGGGCCGTGTAAGAACGGTTTACTCCAGTGCCTATAACAATGTTGACGTGTCTACTCAGGTGCGCTGCATCAGTGAGACAGTGTTCGATGCCATGGTGGTGGCTCTAGACAAAAATGGCATAGACACCAGTGACCTAAAAGCGCAGAAGTTGCAGAGCATGAATATCAATATTTCTGGCGGTAAGGTCAACATGGGCAATGTGGTACAGGGCGCCATGAATAAAATTGGCGCTGCGGTAAGTGGTGCTAAGGCATGAGTGACGTAGGTGTGAGTAAGCCGGGTATTAGTATTAATGTATCCGGTGGTTCGGCAGTGCTCGGCAATGTTAGCCAGGGGGATAACAATCGGCTAGATACAAAGCAGACCAATCGTCTGCAGGCCGCTGATCTAGATCTGTTTTATCAGTCGATTAAATTACTGGCTCACGAGCGCTCTGTGTCCAAGGAAAACTATCTAGCCCTTAAGGTAGGTGTGGAGGCTCTGGCAAAAGAGCCTTCCCGGGTGACTGCCATAGACTCCCTAAAAAGGCTTTATAACCAATATGCTTGGGCGGCCACTCCAATAAAAGCCTTGCTAGGAGCATTGATGGCTTTATAAGATGGGGTGGCAGTTAAAAACCCTATCGGAGAAGCACCATGCCTAGATTAGCCACTACAGATATCGACATAGCTCGCTGTTTTGATGTGCTTGCCGAACTGCGCCCGCATCTGTGTCGTGAAACATTTGTACAGACCATTCGTGAGATGCAGGCCGATGGTTTTAATCTGGTGTATTTAACCGATGGCAATGATGTAGTTGCTGCCGCAGGTTACCGCATATATACCAATCTCTACATGGGCAAGCATTGCTATGTGGATGATCTGGTTACTGCTACAGTGCAGCGCTCTAAAGGCTACGGTGAGCAGCTGATTAAATGGCTGCGTGATCAGGCTCGTGAAGCGGGTTGCGCACATTTTCATTTGGACTCTGGTACTCATCGAGGCCAGGCTCATAAGTTCTATTTTGCTCAGGGCTTTACCATTGCCAGCTACCATTTTTCTGAGGAGTTAAAATAGTGCCCACGGCTTACGCTTTAGTGATTATTAATATTCTCTGCATTATGGTCTGTTATCAGGTCGCCAAAGGTCGGCGGGCCGATGTGCGTTTTTGGGGCTGGATGGGGGTGTTTTTAGGGCCGCTCGCGGTGCCTTTTGTTTTTTTCTCTAGGCCAAAAGCTAACAAAAATTCTAGTTTAAAACCCCAATCCCAGGACAAATAACATGGCCGGCGAAACCGATTTAAAAGCGATTCTAAAAAGCCTGTCGCCGCTATTACTTGAACCGACCTACGTGTTTTGCACTGTCCCTAACGCTAGGTATGGTGACTATGCCGAGACAGCCCCAATAGCGAGCTTTCTAGAGAATGAAGGGCTGACATTGGTGCTAACCCAAGCCAGCGCAGACAGCCATGGTTTGGCCTATGAAGGTCTGTTTAGCTGCATTAGTTTGCAGGTGCACTCGAGCCTTGAGTCGGTGGGGTTAACCGCGATGGTGTCGGGACAGTTAGCGGCACATAACATCAGTGCCAATATGATTGCCGGTTATTATCATGACCATCTGTTTGTGCAAACAGTTCAGGCACAAGAAGCGTTGGCTTTGTTGAGTAATTTGCATAACGCCTGATAACGACCTTTCTTATTAAAGACCCAATAAAAAGCCCGACTGATTTTGCAATCGTCGGGCTTTTTAATTTGTGCTGTTTACAAGAGTTAATCGGCAAGCTAGCCAAATACGCCCTTAAAGAAAAAGAAGAACAGAATAGACAGTGCTGCACCGGCGGGCAATGTGACAACCCATGACAGGAAGATAGAGCCAACCATGCGTAGGTTGATCGCGCCAATACCCCGCGCCATACCAACACCTAATACCGCCCCCACTAATGTGTGGGTGGTAGAAATAGGCAGTCCAGTACCGGACGCTAATACTACGGTGGCTGCAGCACCTAGCTCGGCGGCAAAGCCACGGCTTGGTGTGAGTTCGGTAATCTTGCGACCAATGGTTCCCATGACTTTAAAGCCATAGGTTGCCAGGCCCACCACGATACCCGCGCCACCCAGTAATAGTATCCAGCTGGGCATGGCACTCTTGGCGGCAATATCGCCACCGGCATTTACCACATTCACTACGGCAGCTAATGGGCCTACTGCGTTGGCTACGTCATTAGAACCGTGGGCAAAGGCCATGCTACAGGCGGTAAAGATCATGAGTACGGCAAAGACTCTTTCGACATTATAAAATCGGTTGTCTTCTTCTTTGCTAATGTCGCGCTCTACCTTACTCAGTAAATAGGTGCCGATTATGGCCACGAAAATACCAAAGCCGATAGCGACCACAGCATTTTCACCAAAGCTAAGTTTGATACCAAAGTCTTTAAAGACGTGCTTTAAACCTTTTAGTAATGTCACCATGGCCATTAGGAAACCTACGGCAAACATGTACATGGGGGCATATTGCTTGGCGCGGTCAAAAGGGTTGTCGCGAATAAGAATCAGGCGTTGAACACTTCTAAAGATGGCAAAAGAGATGGTGCCGGCCATGATGGGTGATACCACCCAGCTGGCGACAATGGTGCTGACCTTGTCCCAGTTAACCGCGTCGTTAGAAACACCAACGGCGGCGAAGCCAACGATGGCGCCAACAATACTGTGGGTGGTAGATACTGGCCAACCCCTAAAGCTGGCGATGGCTAGCCAGGTGCCAGCGGCCAATAGGGCCGACAACATACCAAATACAAGTAAGTCGGGTTTGTCGGTAAACACATCGGTGTCGACAATGCCCTTGCGAATGGTGGAGGTTACTTCACCACCGGCTAAATAGGCGCCGGCAAATTCAAAGACCATGGCGATTAATATCGCCTGCTTGATGGTTAATGCTTTGGAGCCGACCGAGGTACCCATGGCGTTGGCAACATCATTTGCCCCTACACCCCAGGCCATAAAAAAGCCGAACGCACCGGCCATAATAATAAGTATGGTGCCGTATTCAGTAAATAATTCCATCGCGACAGATCCGTAAAGAGGTTATTTAGCGAGTAGGAGCTCGAGGCTGTTGCCTACGCGCTCAGCAGTATCTGCAATGGCACCAATGTTATCGATGGTGCTGTACAGAAACATAACATCTACTGGAGGCATGTCTGCTTCCAGCTTGAACAGGCGGTGACGCAACTTGCGTTCTTTTTTGTCGACCTTCTGTTCTTGCGCATCCAATTCGCGAATTAACTTTTGTACAAACTTTACTTCTTGGCCGGTAAAACCCGTTTCGAGAAGTTCATCTAACTCGTTAATGGCTTTGTGGGCTTTTTCACAGGTTTCGATGGCGCTTTTTACAAACGCAATCATGTCAGCCTGTAGGGCAGTGGGAATATCCATCTCACGACCCAAGACAATACCGCAAACGTCTTTAGACATATTAGCGATTTCATCTTGCTGGGCGAGAATGTTAAGTAGATCCCCGCGCGAAACAGGCATAAACAGGCTTTTGGGCATGTTTAGGCGAAAAACTTTTTTGAGGTCGTCGGCTTTATTTTCGCTCTCTACAATTTCGTCAAAGACCTTACTGGCTTTGGCCCATTTGTTGGTAATGACCGCGTCAAAGAATGGCTCGAGCTGTGAGGCACAGCTAACCACGAGCTTCATATGCTCTTGTAGTGGTTTGATTGGCGATTTGCCAAACAGATTTGAAATGGGGTTGCTAAAAGCCATACTGCCATCCTCTTGAGTAGTTTGCAGTATAGGGCGTTGTCATAAAATTGAAACAATTTACAACGGTTTTATAGGCTTTTTTATTGATCAGGCTTGGGCATATTGTTCGCTATGTCCCAGCCATCGAGTGATCAGCGGGTCTACGTTCTGCGGATAATTTAGCAGCAGTGTTTGTGCCAGATGCTTAACCTGAGGCAGCATGTGGGCGTCGCGCTGCAAGTCGGCAATATGGAGTTGCATATCGCCGGTTTGGCGGGTGCCTAGCACTTCGCCGGGGCCCCTGAGCTCTAGGTCTTTTTCGGCGATTTTAAAGCCATCGGTGGTTTCACGCATAATCTTTAACCGCGCACTACCGTTGCCGGAAATAGGTGGGCTATAAAGCAGCACGCAGTGACTGTTTTGCGAGCCACGGCCGACTCTGCCACGCAGCTGGTGTAGCTGGGATAGGCCAAGGCGCTCGGCATTTTCAATAATCATTAGGCTGGCGTTGGGCACGTCGACACCCACTTCAATAACAGTGGTGGCTACTAGCAAGTTGATGTCGCCAGACTTAAAGGCAGCCATCATTTCTAGCTTTTCTCGGGGCTTGAGCCGGCCATGAATAAGGCCAATATTAAGTTCGGGCAATATGAGCTGTAGCTCGCTAGCGGTGACTTCGGCAGCCTGAGCTTCGAGAACATCGGACTCCTCGATCAAAGTACAGACCCAATAAGCCTGACGGCCTTCGGTACAGGCTAGGCGCACCCGCTCGATAATATCGCCGCGTCTTAGGTTGGCCAGAACCACGGTTTCTACTGGCGTGCGACCTGGGGGTAGCTCATCAATTACCGAGCAATCGAGGTCGGCATAGGCGCTCATGGCCAATGTTCTGGGTATGGGTGTGGCGGTCATAATAAGCTGATGGGGAGCTGGGCCATTAAGCTGTGGGCCTTCTGCGCTAAAGCCTTTGTTGCGCAGCGCGAGGCGCTGGTGCACGCCAAAGCGGTGTTGCTCGTCAATAATACTCAGCCCCAGATCGTTAAATTCAACGGTATCTTGAAATAATGCATGGGTGCCTATGACCATCTGGGCTGTGCCATCAGCTATGGCTAGTAGCTGCATTTCTCGGGCCTTGCCCTTGACCTTGCCGGTCAAGAAAGCCACGCGAATACCCAAAGGGCGCAGCCATTGCTCAAAGTTGACGCGATGCTGATCGGCTAAAATTTCGGTGGGGGCCATGAGTGCGGCCTGCTTGCCGTTGGCAATGGCCTGCACGGCGGCGAGGGCTGCTACCACGGTTTTGCCTGAGCCCACATCGCCCTGAACCAGACGTAGCATGGGTATTGCGGTGCTGATGTCGGCATCTATTTCGGCGGCGACCTTTTGCTGGGCGCCAGTAAGGTCAAAGGGTAACTGGGCAAGAAAACTGTCGCGAGCGGTTTTATCTTCGGTGAGCAGGGGCGCCTGTTGCTGTTGCACTTTTTGGCGTAGCCGCAGCAAACTAAGGTTGTGGGCAATTAATTCTTCTGCCGCCAATCGCTGTTGGGCTGGGTGTTCACCTTCGGCTAACAGATGCAGTGCTGTGCCTGGGGGCGGGTTGTGTAAAAGCCGCAGTGCATCGACTAGGGAGTAGGACAGCTGGCGCTCTAAACCCGTTTGTAGGTCGGCGGGCAGTAGCTCGGCAATCTGCATATGGTTGAGCTTCTCTAGGGCCTTGCCACAGAGGTCGCGTATACGGCTTTGGGTAATGCCTTCGGTGGCGGGATAAATGGGCGTTAATGTCTCTTCCAGCTCTGCGGGGTTGGTGCTGTCCAGATACTGATATTCCGGGTGATACATCTCGAGGCCAGACTTGCCGCGACGCACCTCACCAAAACAGCGCAGCTTGGTGCCGGGCTTAAGGCGCTCTTGCTGGGCTCGATTAAAGTGAAAAAACCGCAATGTGATAACGCCGCTATGATCTTGGATGCGACACACCAGACTGCGGCGACGCCCAAACACAACATCGCTGGCCCGTACCTCTCCCTCAATCACAACCTCGGTCATGGGCTGAATACCGCCGATGGGGGTAATCTGGGTGCGGTCTATATAGCGCAGGGGCAGGTGAAACAGTAAGTCTTGCAGGTTGTAGAGCCCGAGCTTCTGAAGCTTGGTTGCGAGAGCTGGCCCTACACCACTAAGTGTCACGACACTTAGCTGGTCTAATTTATCTTGCGAATTTAGAGAGCTGCCGGGCATTAGAGATTTCTCAAACCGGAGCTTTTTACCATATCGGGCCCGGGTAGATTGCGCTCATTAATAGCGTTGCGCAGGGCATCGATAGCTTTATGGCGAGGAAAACTCGCTCGCCAAGCCATCGCCGTGGTTCGAGATGGTGCTGTGCCAGCGAAAGGGCGGGTTACTAGAGCGTCGCTGCGATAGGTGGCGCCCATGGTCGCCGACTGGGGCAAAATGGTGATGCCCAACCCAGATGCCACCATGTAGCAGAGTGTTTCGAGGGAGCTGCCTTCAGTCATGGTGCGGATAGGGGCTGTCTCGCTAGGGTGTTGGTTAATGTTGGGCAGGGCTTCAATAACCTGGTCTCGAAAACAGTGCCCCTCGCCCATCATTAAAACATTTTCGCCGTCGAGGTCGCTGTGTTCGATTGCTTTTTTGGCGGCAAGTGCGTGTGTTTTGGGAATCAGTACGACAAAGGGCTCTTCGTAGAGAGGCTGCACCACCACATCGGGCTCGGTAAAAGGTAGGGCGACAATAATTACATCGACGTCGCCACTGCGCAGTCGCTTGCGTAAGCTGCTGGTGTAACCCTCTTCAATAACTAGGGGCATTTGTGGCGCCTGCTGCTGGAGGGGCGGAATAAAATGCGGGAACAGATAGGGGCCAATGGTAAAAATAGCACCCACTTGCAGCGGGCTATTGAGCTGGTCTTTACCGGCGGTGGCCATGTCTTTAATGGCTGCGGCTTCTTCGAGCACGCGCTGAGCCTGAGCGACAATCTGATTGCCGATAGGGGTTGGACGCACGCTGCTTTTTGAGCGCTCAAAAAGATCAACGCCCAACTCACCCTCTAGTTTTTTAACCGCTATACTCAGTGTCGGCTGGCTGACATTGCAGCGCTCGGCGGCGCGGCCAAAATGCTGAGCCTGGGCGAGAGTGGTGATGTAGCGCAGTTCTGTCAGTGTCATCTGGAGGGTGCTTCCTAATAAAAAGGGATTACTAAAACGGGTAATGTACTCTTGAGCCCATAATTTCAATAATAGCTAATATTAATCAAACATGAAAGATCAATTAAAAATATTATTCTGCGGCTTTGGTGATATTGCCCAGCGTGCCGCTGCCCGCACTCAGCACCAGAGCTTTGGTCTGAGACGCAACTCTGAAGCAATCCAGGGAAGGCCTGACAGCATTGTGCCAATTGCTGCTGATATGACCGATGCTGATGCTTTGGCGGCCGCCTTGCAGCAGGGTTTTGATGTGGTGGTAGTCACGCTGACTCCCGGTACCTTTACCGAACAGGCTTACCGGGATTCTTATCTTGCTGGGGCTCATGCGCTCTCTCAGGCGCTGTCTCAGACAAACCCTATCATCGAGCATAAGCCCAAGCTGGTGATCTGGGTATCGAGCACTAGCGTCTACGGCCATAACAGTGGCGACTGGGTAGATGAAGACACTGCCACGAACCCCCAATCATTTTCTGGCAAGCTGTTATTGGAAGCCGAGCAGGTTATTGCGGCACTGCCATGCCAGCACAGCATTGTTCGCTTTTCCGGGATCTACGGACCGGGCCGCACTAGAATGCTAGGCCAAGTAAGAGCAGGAAAAGGCCGACCGGCCGAACCCCAGCAATGGAGCAATCGTATTCACAGCGATGATTGTGGTGGCGTATTGGTGCATCTTATTAGCCGTTTTGCCGCTGGTGAATCGGTTGAAAGCCTCTATGTGGCCACCGATTCTGCACCGGTGACTCAGCATGACCTGCGCACTTGGATGGCTGGGGAAATGCAGGTGGCACTGACAGACGAGATTGTTGAGCAAAAGTCTGTGAGACGCTGCAGTAATCAGCGCCTTTTAGACAGTGGTTATGACTTTATTTACCCTACATATAAAGAGGGCTATTTGGCGTTGATGGCGGACTAGATTACTAAAATGCCGTCCATCTCTACCTGAGAGCCTTTGGGTAATTCGCTAACGCCAATCGCGGCGCGTGCGGGGTAGGGTTCTTGAAAGTGCTGACCCATTATTTCATTGACCACGGGGAAGTGGCTGAGGTCGGTGAGAAAAATATTCAATTTAACGATATTGCTCAGGTCGCCACCAGACGCTTCACAGACCGCTAGTAGGTTTTTGAAGACCTGATTAATCTGTGCGCTGATATCGCCATCGACCAATGTCATGGTCTCTGGGTCTAGGGGAATCTGGCCTGACAAATAGACGGTGTTGTTAACCTTGACGGCCTGCACATAGGTTCCTATGGCGGCGGGTGCATTGTCTGTGTGGATGATAGCTTTGTTGGTCATTGGGTTGTCCTTTTGCGGTAATGCTTACTTGTTTTTCACGCGATAGACGCGGCGAACGGGCTTCAGGCTGCGAACGCGGCGCAAGATATCGGCGAGGTGAATTCGGTCTCTGACGATAAGTACTATGTCGACGATACTGGTAAAGGCGTCTTTTTCGGTGACGCTGATATGCTCAATGGTGGCATCTTCCTCGGTCATTCTTGAGGCTAGGGCGGCAATAAAGCCACGCTCTGGTGTCAGCTCTACTTTTATCTCTACGGGGAATTCCCCTTTCACAGCCGGTGACCAGCTTAGGGACATACACTTTTCTGGGCTGTTGCGTATTTCTTTGAGGTTGCGACAGGACTCGAGGTGAATCACTAGCCCTTTACCTGGTGTTAAATGGCCCAAGATTGGGTCGCCCGGAATAGGGTGACAGCAGCGCGCATATTGCAGCAGTAACCCTTCCGAGGCGTCTATCACCACGGGCAATGTGGAGTTTCTTTTACCGTCGGCTATTTTACGTTTCGCCGGCGGTACTAAAAGATTAGCGACGGCAAAGGGCACGCTATTGCCGAGGCCGATCTGTTGCAAGCTGTGCTCAAAGGTCGGAGCGCCTGTTTCTTTAAGTAGGCTTTTAATCTGCGACTTTTTGAGCTCTTTGTATCTAGTACCCAAATTAGACAGGGCCTGGTCGAGCATGCGCTTACCTAGGTCAACGGATTCGTCATGTTGCTGATTTTTCAAAAAGTGACGAATGGCGCTACGCGCTTTGGCCGTGACCACAAAGTTGAGCCAGTTGGGATTAGGCTGCCCACCAGCGGTACTAATAATTTCAATTTTTTGGCCGCTCTCTAGTTGCTCGGACAGGGGCATGAGCTGGCCATTAATGCGGCAGGCAATACAGCGATCGCCTAGGCCTGTGTGTACCGAGTAGGCAAAATCAATTGGCGTCGCGCCAGAGGGCAATTCGACAATCGTACCCTTGGGGGTGAACACATAAACTTCGTCGGGAAACAGATCGGCTTTTACATGCTCGAGAAACTCTAATGAGTCTCCCGCCTGCTTTTGCATTTCGAGCAAGCCCTGAACCCAGCGAGTTGCTCGGCGCTGCTGGCCATTAATAGCCTGGTTACCTGACTTGTATTCCCAGTGGGCGGCAATGCCGTAGTTGGCCATGCGCTCCATTTCTTTAGTGCGAATCTGTACTTCGATCACCACGCCGTGCATGCCCACTAAGGCAGTGTGCAGTGATTGGTAACCATTAGCCTTGGGTATGGCGATATAGTCTTTGAATTCACCGGGCACAGGTTTAAAAATATTGTGCATGATGCCGAGGGTGCGATAGCACTCGTCAACATCGTCGACCACTAGCCGAAAGGCAAATACGTCCATGATGTCGCGAAAGGATTTTTTCTTTTCGCGCATCTTGCGGTAAATGCTCCAAAGATGCTTTTCGCGACCTTTGACGATGGCAGAGAATGATTCGTTCTCTAAGCGCAGCTCAATGGACTGATGAATTTCGGTGACGATCTCGTTGCGGTTTTTGCGCGCGGCTTTCATGGCTTCGCGCAGGCGCCGGTGACGCAGGGGGTACATAGCGGCAAAGCCGAGGTCTTCGAATTCCACACGAATATCATTAATGCCCAGGCGCTGGGCAATCGGGGCATAAATATCGAGAGTCTCGCGGGCGATGCGGCGACGTTTTTCGGGCGCCAAGCCTGCGAGGGTTCGCATGTTATGCAGGCGGTCGGCTAGTTTGACTAGCACTACGCGAATGTCCCGGGACATGGCCAGGGTCATTTTTTGAAAACTTTCTGCTTGCTGCTGGGCTTTGGATTCAAATTCAATTTCGGTGAGCTTGCTGACCCCGTCGACTAGGTCGGCAACGGTGCGCCCAAAGCGTCGACTAATCTGGCCTTTGGTGACGCCAGTATCTTCAATAACATCGTGGAGCAATGCTGCAATAAGACTCTCGTGGTCCATGTGCATGTCGGCCAGTATATTGGCGACGGCGAGGGGGTGCGTAATGTAGGCATCGCCGGTTTGGCGCATCTGGCCTGAATGGCATTGCTCGGAGAATTTGTAGGCACGCTCGACCTTTTTAACTTCTTTGGCGTCGAGATAAGAGGAGAGCTTGTCGGTGAGTACTGTGAGCACTTTAGCGCCGCCCTCCTCTTTGGTATGACCTCGTTATGACGAGGGTTTTTTAGATGGCGGGTGCTTCTGGTGCCGCAGGTGCGTCATCAGCAACAACGTCTTCAGCATCGACAATTTCGTAGTCCTGCACAACTTCAGTCAGAATGTCTGCTGTGACAAGACCAGCTGCAATCTCACGCAGTGCAATAACTGTTGGCTTATCATTTTCTTCGTCAACCAATGCTGGCTTGCCGCCGGTTGCTATTTGACGAGCGCGTTTAGAGCCAACCATGACTAGTTCAAAACGGTTATCTACGTTTTCTAAACAATCTTCTACAGTAATGCGAGCCATCTTTTTTCCGCCAAGCGTAGTAATTTAATGAAATTTCATTAGGTTGTGCACCCTTGAGGGGCACGGGTCGGCCAGTTTACCTGTTGCGGGGGGTTACGACAATAAATCTAACAGTAATTTTTCATGGTGCTGCACGGGTATTTTGCAGCGCTGGGCGGCAATAATCGCTTTTAATTCTTGCTGGGCGACAGCAAAGTCATCATTGACCACTAAATAGTCGGCCTCAACATAATGGCTCATCTCTTCTGTGGCAGCTGAAATGCGCTGTTCGATCACGGTTGCGTCGTCTTGGCCGCGCCCAATTAGGCGTTGGCGAAGGGCCTGTTTGCTGGGGGGCAAGATAAAAATACTCTGGCTGCCAACAAATTTATTGCGCACCTGTTTGGCACCCTGCCAATCGATTTCCAAAATAACATCGATGCCCTGGCTTAAAGTAGATTGCACCCATTCTTCTGAGGTGCCGTAGAAATTGCCAAAGACTTCTGCATGTTCAAGAAAGGCAGCATCATTAACCATATTGATGAACTGCTCTTGACTGACAAAGTGGTAATTAACACCGTCCTCTTCGCCGGGGCGAGACAGTCTGGTGGTGTGCGAGATTGAGGCTTGAATATTGTCCATCTGCGCCAATATTTCGGCCACTAGGCTGGTTTTGCCTGCGCCAGACGGAGCGGAAACTATAAATAATGTGCCTTTGCCCATAATGCTCGTTTACCTATGTGTTTTTGGACTGCTAAATCAGGCGTAATTATTCCAGATTATGCAGGCGCTGTAATAAAAACTTTCGCTGCTGTCTCTACTATCTCTCTATCGTCACTTTTTTAGCGACGTTTTTAGCGACTTTTTTTGCGGGTCAAAAATATCGTTTAAGCAGCCGGCGAGACGAACACCTGCCATAAGCAGCCGTTGCTCAATCACTGGCTTATTGCGTTGTACATATGCGTTATTAATGGGTAAGCGCTTGTTTGGGGTCTTGGTCCCCAGATCATATACTTGGCTGCGCAGCGCTTTAGATTCTTGGGCCCAGGCCCAGAAGTCACAGTGCTGCCATTGGTTTAGTTGTGTTTGGTTCTCACCGTTTAGGCTCAGGCTGCTTGGGCTTAAGCTGTTTGGACTCAGGCTGTCCAAGCTCCGACTATATTGCGCGGGGCTTTTATTTTCAGTGTCAGTCATCAACCGGTCCCAGACTTGATGCAAGTTGGCGGACTTTGAGCTATCCAGCCATTTGACGGAGATATTGTTACCGCCACGATCATCCCGTCGTCCCACATGGAGTGGCTGATGAATATCGCCGACAAAGTGGCTAAAAAAGGCCAGGGCCTCTCGACGTTGTTTGCTATTAAGTTGTGGGTTTTGTAGCTCGGTATAAAAGTGCTCGAGAGCAGAGATGACGTCGCCGTCTTCGTCCCGAGGGAAGTTGGAGAGCTGTTCGTTGTCGTCAATATTAATGTAGTGCCAGTATTTAGATTGCTTCCAACCGGACAGGTGGCGAATACGGTCTGGCCATAGGGATATTTTGCCCAAATCTTCGCTGGCGGTTATCTCGTCGACAGCCTGAGCGGTTTTGTCGCTCAGGTGATTTTCGGCGATCTTGGCGATAATGCGGTGCCCGTCTGCCCCAAAGGGCAGTGCGGCACTGCTAAACATGACTAGGCAGGCGATGATTGGGCCAAACAGCGAAGGGCGCGTCATTCGATATTCTGAATCTGCTCGCGCATCTGCTCTATTAATACTTTTAACTCTACAGAGGCTTGGGTGGTCACCCCGGCGATGGACTTTGACCCCAGGGTATTAGCTTCGCGATTCAGTTCCTGCATTAAAAAGTCGAGGCGGCGACCAATGGCGTCATTGCTTTTGAGGGCCAGACGAATTTCGCTGATATGGGCTTCTAGGCGATCGAGCTCTTCGTCGACATCGGCACGGTTAGAGATAATAACCATCTCTTGCTCTAGTCGGTCTTCGTCGAGCTGGGACTTTATGTCGGCCATTTTGTCATGAAGCCGCTGTCGCTGATGCTCGAGAATACTTGGGAGTTCGCCGCGCACTAGCACGAGCTGTGACTCTATGCCAGTGAGCCGCTGTTCGATCATAACGCCCAGTTTGTCCCCTTCACGGTGACGACTTTCAAGAAGTTGCTCTACGGTTTCTTTGAAGGTCTTTATGGCTGCTTTATGCAGGTCTTCGGCATCGATCTGCTGATCTTTAAGAACGCCCGGCCAGCGCAAAATTTCTAGGGGCGAGATGGGCGCCGGGTTTTGCAGTTGGGCGGCGACTTTCTCGGCGAGATCTATATAACGCTTGGCCAGCTCTAGGTCGGCACTCACTGCGTCATCTCCACTGCTATCACCGCTGTTAAAGTTAACCTGCACTGAGCAGTCGACTTTGCCGCGGGTCAGTTTTTTGCGCGCTATTTCCCGCAGGGGCATTTCTATTTCCCGCATGGTTTCTGGCAGGCGAAAACCGGTTTCTAAAAAGCGATGGTTGACCGAGCGAAGTTCACAGGTCAATGACCCCCAGCTAAAATCGATGGTGTGTCTGGCAAACGCCGTCATGCTGCGGGGCATATATTCTCCAATTGAATAATTTATGGCGCCCATGGTAACAAAGGCGGTCAATGGGGTGGTAGATTTGCTACAATTCCGGCAAATTTTTAAAGTGCTCTTTAACCACATTCTCCATTTTTAGGAACCGATTATGAACAGACCCAGTGGCCGACGCCCAGAACAACTTCGCCAGGTAAAAATCACCCGAGAATTTACCTGTCATGCCGAGGGCTCTGTGCTCATTGAGTTTGGCAATACTAAGGTCATCTGTACGGCCAGCGTTGAAAGCGGCGTGCCGAGATTTTTGCGTGGCACAGGGCAGGGTTGGGTAACGGCTGAATATGGCATGCTGCCCCGTTCGACTAATAGCCGCATGGGCCGTGAAGCTGCCCGCGGCAAGCAGAGTGGCCGCACCCAAGAAATTCAACGCTTGATTGGCCGCTCACTGCGTGCCGCGGTTGATCTTAAGCAGCTAGGTGAGTTCACCATCAATATTGACTGCGATGTTATTCAGGCTGACGGCGGCACAAGAACTGCCTCTATTACGGGTGCCATGGTGGCGCTGGTTGACGCGATTCGTCACCTACAACGTAAGAAGTCTATTACTGGTGACCCACTGGTGAGCATGATTGCTTCGGTTTCTGTGGGTGTTTACAAAGGTGTACCTGTGCTGGATTTGGATTACGCAGAAGACTCTAATGCTGAGACCGATATGAATGTTGTGATGAATAGCGATGGCGGGTTTATCGAAGTTCAGGGGACTGCTGAAGCGGCGCCCTTTAGCGCAGAAGAACTAACGGCTATGTTAGATTTGGCTAAGCAGGGTATTACTGACTTGGTGCGTGTTCAGCAAATGGCGTTGGCTCAATAATAAACAATAGAAGATAGCTTTAAATAACAGAAGATAACTATGAATAACTATAAAACACAGTTTATCGATAATGCCCTTGATAGCGGCGCCCTAAAGTTTGGTCAGTTTAGGCTTAAGTCTGGTCGTCTCTCCCCCCATTTCTTTAATGCCGGTGAGTTTTATCAGGGTAAGGCGTTGGCGGCGCTGGGCAAATGCTACGCGGCGGCTATTGTTGACTCCGGCGTTGAGTTTGATGTGTTGTTTGGCCCGGCCTACAAAGGGATTACGCTGGCCGCGGCAACGTCGATTGCTCTGGCCGAGCATCATGATCTTGATGTGCCATACTGTTTTAATAGAAAAGAGGCAAAGTCTCATGGCGAGGGCGGCACTATGGTCGGCGCGCCACTTGAGGGCAGAGTGCTGATTATTGACGATGTAATTACTGCAGGCACGGCGATTCGAGAAGTCATGGCTATGGTAAATGAGGCTGGCGCTAAAGCCGCTGGTGTTGTGATTGGCGTTGACCGGAAAGAACGAGGTAATGGCAAGTCTTCAGCGATACAAGAAGTCGAGGAGCAGTTTAAGATTCCGGTGGTCAGCATTATTGATATTGATGATATTTTGACCTACCTTGAAACTAAGCCAGATATGGCCTCATTAGTTGAGGAAATTAAAGAGTATCGGGACGAGTACGGCGTATGATTAAAACGGTATTGCTTGGAATTTTACTGCTGGCCAATGGGGCAGCAGCGAAGGAGCTTTACCGTTATCACGACAGTGCTGGCACTCTTGTTACCGCTGATACCATCTCGCCACTGGCTGCCGCCGATGGCTACCAAATCGTCAATGAGCAGGGCCTGGTCCTTCGGGTGATCAGGGCGCAGCAACCCATTAATAAAGATTCAGACCAGAGTAAGCGAGACCAATATTTGTTGGCCAGTTTTAGTGGTGTCGACGAAATAACCCAACGTAAAGTTCGCAAGCTCGCTCTGCTAACCAGAGATATCCAAAACTTACAAAATAATTTAAATGGTCTGGTGGCTCGGGAAACGGCACTGACTAATCAGGCCGCCAATAGTGAAATGGCCGGTGAGCCTGTTTCTTTGACGCTTGTTCAGCAGATTGATAAGGCCCAGATAGACCGGGCCGAGATGCAACAGGTACTGGCGGATCGCCAGCATGATCAAGGCGCTATTGCAGCACTTTACAGTAATTATGAGCTGCGCTTTCGGCAGCTCAAACTAGTTAAAGCACCTTAATCAAGCACCTTAATCAAACATCTGTGCGGTAATTAAAGGCCAATGTTCTGACCAATGTTCGGTGGGCAACTTGGTAAAGCCACTGCGCACATACTGACTGATCTTACCCTCTGCACTAACCAGCATTAGATTGGCGGCAACGCTGACCGGCACACTTAATTTTAAGCCATCTCTTATCTCAGCTTCCCGCAGGGTTTGCTTTAGCTGGGACTCTAGACGATCAAAAAGCTGGGCTACTCGATCGTGGAGTCTTTCAGTTTCGCCAGTGAGCGCATCGCCGTTTAGTATTCTGGTGATGCCGGGGTTCTTTTCACTAAAGGCCAAAACTAGGCTGAGAATTCGGTAGCACTGGGTCACGGCGTCCGGCTCGTCACTCACAATGGTGCGGACCCGAGCAAAGATGGTCTCTTCGATAAAATCGATCAGCCCCTCGTACATTCGGGTTTTACTGGGGAAATGACGATACAGCGCGGCTTCTGATACGCCGATTTCTGCGGCGAGAGCTGCAGTTGTTATGCGCCCACCTCGTGATACTTCCAGCATGCGCGCTAGGGCTTGCAGTATTTCCTGTGCCCTTTGACCTTTTTTGCCCGCCATTACAGTGCTCCGTTATCGTCTTGGTTGGTGATCTCTTGACTGGTAATCTCTTGATTAGTGATCAAGGTACCGACGCCTTCGTCGGTAAATATCTCTAGCATAACAGCGTGCTCGACCCGGCCATCAATAATGTGAGCGCAGGGTACACCAGACTTTACGGCGTCTAGAGCACAGCCAATTTTTGGCAACATGCCACCATAAATGGTGCCGTCTTTTATAAGCTCATCAACTCGCTCAACACTGAGGCCGGTCAATATTTTGCCCTGCTTGTCTTCAAGACCAGCCACGTTAGTGAGCAGAATAAGTTTCTCTGCTTGCAGTACTTCGGCGACTTTGCCTGCGACAAGGTCGGCGTTAATGTTATAAGAGGCGCCGTCGGCACCCACGCCAATAGGGGCAATCACGGGAATAAAACCGCCTTGCACCAGCATGTCGATAACAGATTTATTAATGGACTCAACTTCGCCGACTTGGCCAATATCGATAATCTCTGGCACTGACATCTCAGGGGTTTTGTGGGACACCCGCAGTTTTTTGGCGCGGATAAGTTGCCCGTCTTTGCCGGTGACACCAAAAGATCTGCCGCCTGCACTATTGATTAGGTTGACGATTTCTTTGTTGATGGTGGCGCCTAGTACCATTTCAACGACGTCCATGGTTTTGCTGTCGGTCACTCGCATGCCATCGACAAATTTAGATTCGATGGATAGTTTCTCGAGCAGGTTGCCAATTTGTGGGCCACCACCATGGACAACCACTGGGTTAATACCCACGGCTTTCATGAGCACGATATCCCGAGCAAAGCTTTCTTTTAAGCGGTCGTCGACCATGGCATTACCACCATATTTAACCACGACAGTTTTACCGGCAAAGCGCTGGATATAGGGTAGGGCGCGGGAGATAACCTCCGCTGTATTTTCGGCTTCTTTACGACTCAGTGACATAGCTAAAAGTAGTCTTCCATATTATTAATAAAAGGCGATAGTTCTTGGCGGAACCGCTGTTTAATATCTTCAAGTGCCTGGTCATCGTCTGCTTCAAAGCGCAGGGTCAAACTGGCCGAGGTGTTGGATGCTCGTATTAGTCCCCAGCCATGGGCGTATTCTACCCTTAAGCCGTCGAGAGTAATAATTTCTGCGCCGTTAAATTGGCAGCCAGCAGCGACTGTGGCCATGAGGCTAAATTTGTCGGCCTCGTCGATGGGAATTAATATTTCTGGTGTGTAGCTGCTTTTGTCTAACTCGGCGATCATGGCGTCGAGGGTTTTGTTATCTGGATCTGCACAGAGTATTTCTAAGAGTCGAACAGCGGCGTAGGGGCCGTCGTCAAAACCCTTCCAGCGATCGTTAAAGAAAATATGGCCGCTAAATTCGCCACCTAAAGGTGCGCTATTTTGCTGTACTGCTTTGCGCACATGGGAGTGGCCGGTTTTACACATGACCGGGCGCCCGGAATATTGGCGTATCACTTCGGCGAGTCGTTTGCTGCTTTTAACATCAAAGACAATATCTGCGCCCGGGTTGCGGGAAAGAATATCGCGAGCAAAGATCATCATCAGCTGGTCGGGCCAAATAATGTCGCCGTTGCCAGAAATCACAACCAGACGATCGCCGTCACCATCAAAGGCAAACCCAAGGTCGGCATTCACTTCTTTAACTTTGGCGATAAGACCCTGCAGATTTTTCTCGTCCGCCGGATTTGGGTCATGATTGGGAAAAGAACCATCGACCTCGCAGTATATGGGAAATGCCAAACAGCCTAGGCTGTCGAAAAGCTGCAAAGCAACGGGGCCTGCCACTGCATTGCCAGCGTCGATAACAATTCGAAATGAACGGTCGATAGAAGTTTGCGCGACAATCTCACGAATATAGTGGGGAACAATATTGTGGCCAACCACTTGCCCCTGGTCGCTGGCCATAAATTGACGGGCCTGAAGCATTGGCTTTAATAGCTGCAAGGTTTGGCCTGCAATGACCTGCCCCTGAATAATAATTTTGAAGCCATTGTAGTGAGCGGGGTTATGGCTGGCGGTGATCATAATACCGCAGGTCGACTGGCCGTCATGATGCACTGCAAAGTTAAGCACGGGGGTGGTGACCTCGCCGAGGTCGATCACCTTGCACCCGGTGGACTTTAAACCAGCCCTCAGGGCGACCCCTAGCTGGCGCGAACTTAGTCTGCCGTCGCGGCCTACATAAATAGCTTTGTGGCCATTTTTGATAATAATACTGCCCAGTGTTTTGCCCAGTCTGGTTGCAAATTCGGGGGTTATTTCTGTGTCGGCAATACCGCGGATATCGTAGTCGCGGAAAACCACATCTGATGCCACAAACGGAATACTGTGATCTTGTGATGGGGCTGCAGGCTGGATACTAGGGGTTGCTGCAATAGGCGCTGGATGTTCCTGTACATCCTTTATACCTTTTACGTTACTTGAATATTGAGACTCATCCGATTGAAGAGGCTGATCGGCAACGGTATCTAAAACAGGCTGTGCTAAAGCAGATTCATTAGCAGGTTCTATTTCTGGGGCAAATAGTGCGTCTTCGGCGCTGTCTTTTTCTACAAAAATAGCGGTTTGTTTGGCGTTGAATTTGCTACGAATGTTCACTAGGCCCAATAGCGATGACACAACAGCTATTACGGCGAGAGTAAAAAACAACCAGAAAGGGGGTAGCTCTCTATTGATGGTTTGAAGCAGAGTCTGGGATGGCGTGAATGCTATTTTCCATCGAGGGTTATTGGTGTCGAATATTTGCGGGCCTGAATTGGCGTCTTGATCGCCTAGGGGTGCGGAGCTTTCTCCAATGGATATGAGAGCAACAGCATTTCGGTTGGGCACCAGCTGTTGAAATTCCAGCGTGCCATTGGTGGTGTCGGCGTTGTTAAGAACGTCGGTGAGGCCCTCTATTGAGAGGCGTAAAAGAATCACCCCAGTGACACCGTCCGCGGATGGCTGGCTCGGCACAGCTTGGCTTATTAATAGCTGCCATTGCTGGTCTATTTTTACTGCTCTAGGCGAAGCTGTCGGTGCTGCTCTCGGTGCTGCTCTCGGTAGTAAGCTACTACCGTTTAAGGACTGGCGCACCATTTGTTTTGCAGCGTAACCTAGGCTCTCTATATGGCGCTGTTGCTGCCTATCAATAAAGTAAATGGACTCAGCGTTTTCGATGTCTTGGGCTGCGGTTATTTCTAGCTGATCGAGGCCCTGCTGGTCGTCGGCCACAAAAAGCTCTGCTATTTGCGGCTGGCTAGCGATGCTATTCAGGGTCTGAGAAAGATCATCAATATAGCCATTTACGCGCTCTACCGTGACTTTAACGCTGAGGCCGTAATGAACGTTGGCTGCGTGAAGGCGGGGCTCCACGACGAGCTGTTGCCACATAACACCAGCGGCAATTGCGAGACTGATAACCCCAAGAGAAAATCCACCGATAATGACCGGGTCTGCACGTAGGGTGGAGAGGGTGTGTTTGATACTCACTGTAATGTCTAGCTCAGTGCTAGGGGTCAATATTAAAGCTTATGTTGGCTCACCATATGCTCAATAATATCCCTCGCTAACTGTGCTTTGCTCCTTTTGCTAAATACTTTGGACGAGTCAGCGTCTATCCAACTGACTTCGTTTTCGTCTGCATTAAAGCCTACGTCACTCCGTGAAACGTCGTTGGCAATAATGGCGCTCAACTTTTTGCGTACCAGTTTGTCTCTGGCATAGGTCTCAATGTCTTGTGTTTCCGCGGCAAAGCCCACCACAAAAAGTGCCGGGTTGGCAGCGGCCACTGTGGCGACAATGTCAGGATTCTTTTCCAGGCTGACCGTCATCTGGTCACCCTGTTTTTTGATTTTTTGCGGTTCGATGGTGCTGGCTCTGTAGTCTGCAACGGCAGCGGCGGCAATAAACACATCGGCTCCGGCAGCGGCCTCTAGCGAGGCGCTCAACATATCTTCTGCCGATACTACTCTGGTGAGCTGGCAGCGTTCTGGTGCTGCTATATCGACTGGCCCAGAGATAAGTCTGACCTTGGCGCCGGCTTCAATGGCTGCCTGGGCAAGGGCATAGCCCATTTTTCCTGAACTGTGATTGCTGATGTAGCGAACGGGATCCAATGCTTCGCGAGTGGGGCCGGCAGTAATAACCACTGTTTTACCGGCTAGCTGGCCATTTTTAAAGAGTTTGCCAACAGCTTCTACGATGCTATCAGGTTGCTGCATTCTGCCTGGGCCCACATCACCGCAGGCTTGAATGCCTGCGTCTGGACCAATAATGTGCACGCCGCGTTCCTGCAATGTGGCGGTGTTGGCGAGGCTAGCTGGATGTGCCCACATGGCCTGATTCATGGCTGGCGCAACGGCAACTATGGCTGGTGTAGCTAAATGTATTGCACTTAATAGGCTGTCGGCTCGCCCATGCACCATATTGGCCATAAAGTCTGCACTGGCAGGGGCGATAAGTAGAAGGTCTGCCCAGCGAGCTAATTCGATATGGCCCATACCTGCTTCGGCGTCTGAATCTAGAAGCTCTGTATGAACTGGATTGCCAGAGAGAGCCTGCATGGTTAGGGGGCGAATAAACTCTCCCGCCGCAGGAGTCATGACAACTCGCACTTCGGCACCCTGATCTTGCAGGCGACGAACAACCTCGGCACTTTTATAGGCGGCGATGCCACCGGTGACACCAAGAATTATTCTTTTGTTTGACAGGCTGCTCATTAATCGTCCAGACAGGCCATAGTAAGGGCGTTAAGATAACATTTTGTTATCCAACTCTGTAGCAATAAATGAGGACTCACTATGGCTATAAGCCACTGGCCGCTGGAAGAGCGACCCAGGGAGAAGCTTTTAGCGAAAGGGGCAGCTGTTCTGTCCGATGCTGAATTACTGGCTATATTTTTACGCACTGGGCTGCCTGGTGTTACCGCCATCGATTTGGCCCGAGATTTACTCAAGCATTTTGGCGGCCTAGGGCCCTTGCTCAGTGCCGAGCAGCGGGCGTTCTGCAGTGCCAAAGGGCTGGGGCCGGCAAAATTTTGTCAGGTTCAGGCCACTCTGGAGCTGACCACCAGATATCTGCGGGAGCAGTTACACAACAATCCCATCTTTACCAAGCCTACTCATGTAAGAGATTACTTGGCGGTGCAGATGCGTGACTATCAGCGCGAGGTTTTTGTGGTTTTGCTGCTGGATACCCGCCACCAGCTAATCGAATATCGAGAGCTGTTTCAGGGCACCATTGATGCGGCTAACGTGCACCCCAGAGAGGTTGTGAAGCTGGCGTTGCAAAAAAATGCGGCAGCGGTCATTGTGGCCCATAATCATCCGTCGGGTAATGCGGAGCCGAGTAAGTCAGATATTATTATCACGCGACGGTTAAAGGCTGCTCTGGATTTGATGGAGATAAGGTTACTGGACCATTTTATTGTGGGGAGGGGTCAGGTGACCTCATTGGCCGACCGAGGGCAGTTATAGGGCTAATCTAGGTCAATTTGTAGCTATTCTGTGGTTTTCGTTTGATTCAACATTGGCTTTCTGGTATAAAACGCGCCTCCTTGCGGGACGGTCCCGTTATTGGATTGATAAATCATAGAATCGTTTTGTTTTTTAGGACTTTCCTGAAGGCAAAAACCGGAATCAGAGGCAGCATCGATGTCCAGAGTATGTCAGGTCACAGGCAAACGCCCAATGGCTGGAAATAATGTATCTCACGCGAAGAACAGAACACGTCGTCGCTTTGAGCCAAATCTCCACACTCACCGTTTTTGGGTTGAGGGAGAGAAGCGTTTTGTGAAGTTGCGAGTATCTACTAAAGGTATGCGCATCATCGACAAAAATGGTATTGAAACAGTCTTGTCAGGCCTACGTGCCAATGGCCAGAGAGTCTAAGGAGAATAACGATGGCTAAGTCAGCGAGAGAAAAAATTCGTTTAGTGTCTAGTGCAGGTACAGGACATTTTTATACGACTGATAAGAATAAGCGCAACATGCCCGAAAAAATGGAGATCAAGAAGTATGATCCCACTATTCGTCAGCATGTGATCTACAAAGAAGCCAAGATTAAGTAATCTAGCTTCTCTTAGATACTTACTGTTAGTAAGTGCTGCTAGAAAGTACGGCTAGAAGGTACTGCTAGTAAGCACCACTAATAAGTAGCGTGAAAGAATCCTGCCTAACGGCGGGATTTTTTTCGCCTGCTAAAAACCGAAGCTAGAAAGCTGGCATAAGAACAGTTGAGAGAAAGCGCATATAGACGGATAGTGAGTAAGCGCACACAAAAAGCCAGACAAAAAAAACCCCGACAATTCCTTATCGGGGTCTTCTAATAATTTTAGTACTGCTATCTAGTGACAGCGACAGAAATTATTCAGCGACTACAGCTTCAGCTTGATCGCCTTTAGCGCCAGCAGTAACTTCCATAGTTACTTTTTGGCCTTCTTTCAAAGACTTAAAGCCATCAGCTTGGATTGCGCTGTGGTGAACAAATACGTCACCGCCGCCTTCCTGCTCAATAAAACCAAAACCTTTGCTGTCGTTGAACCACTTTACAGTGCCAGAAACTCTCTCCGACATAACTAACCTCACTTATAAATATTGTATACCGTTTAAGGCGTTTAAAATATCCAGCCTCGAAACGGGGCTAGCTAATTGCCCCTAAGTCAAAAAACAAGATGTTAACTAAGGGCATCGCTACCACTAAAAACATTAAAAAATAAAGTTTGCTAGCGTTAGCACAGGGGAGTGTATTAGTTTTTTACCAATTAAGCTAATTTTGGGCTACTTTAAATCAAAATAAACCCCTTTCAGCCCGTTTTAGGCTGTTTTCAGCTAGTTTAGAATAGAACTCGACAGCGAATTGTGCCCTCAATTGCCTTTAATGCAGCTATAGCGTCGTCGCCATATTCGGCTTCAATGTCCACTACAACGTAACCAACTTTGTCGTTTGTCTGCAAATATTGCGCGGCCACATTGATGTTGTATTGGGAGAATATCTGGTTGATTGCGGTCATCATGCCTGGAATGTTGCGATGCACATGGAGCAGTCTGTGGGTGTCGGCGTGGGAGGGTAATGCCACCTGAGGGAAGTTGACCGCACTGGTGCTGGTGCCATTGTCGCTGTACATGACAATTTTCTCGGCGACTTCTATACCAATGTTTTCTTGGGCTTCCTGAGTTGATCCGCCGATATGGGGCGTCAGAATGACGTTATCAAACTCCCGCAGCGGTGAAATAAACTCTTCTTGATTCGATTTTGGCTCCACCGGGAATACATCTATCGCTGCGCCGCCAATATGCTTACTGGCCAGATGTTCGCAGAGGCTGTCGATGTCGACAATTTGGCCTCGAGCGGCATTGATCAACATAGCGCCGGGTTTCATTGCCGCCAATTCTTTTGGCCCCATTAGTCCGCGAGTAGTCGCATTGTCTGGTACGTGCAGAGATATGACGTCGCTCTGCCCCAGCAGGTCATGAAGTTTGCGCACCTGCGCGGCATTGCCGAGAGGTAATTTGGTTGAGGTGTCATAGAAGCGCACTTTCATGCCCATGGATTCGGCCATGACGCTGATTTGGCTGCCAATATTTCCGTAACCCACAATACCCAATGTTTTGCCACGCACCTCATAGGAATTGCTGGCAGATTTTAGCCATTCACCACGATGGGCTTTTGCGCTTTTGTCTGGGATTCCGCGCATTAACATAATGGCTTCAGCGATGACCAGTTCGGCGACACTGCGCGTATTAGAGTAGGGCGCGTTGAATACAATCACGCCGTGCTCGGTAGCTGCCTGCAAATCGACTTGGTTGGTGCCGATGCAAAAGCAACCAACGCTCATTAATTTTTTGGCCGCCGCAAACACTTTGGCGTTTAGCTGAGTACGCGAGCGAATACCAACAAAGTGCGCGCCGGCAATTTTTTCGAGCAGCTGCTCTTCTGGCAAAGCGGCGGGCTGATAGTCGATATTTTCATAACCGGCGGCCTTAAATACTTCGACAGCAGAGGGATGAACTCCCTCGAGAAGAAGAATTTTTATTTTTTGTTTGCCGAGAGAGAAATTTAGCATTGAATAAGTACGCCTGTTGAGCAACCAATTTTAGGCCTGTATGGTAACATGAAAGGGTTCTTAACCACCCTATACTCCACCCGTATGACGAGGATTTCCGAATGTTATCGGAACAGATAATTGAGCGATTAAGTAATATTGTTGGCGCTGAAAGATTGCTACTAGACAGCGACGATCTTCAGCGCTTTGGCGTTGATCGCACCACCATTTGGCAGCCTAATCCCTGCGCGGTGGTTTTGCCCGGTTCTATTGAAGAGGTGCAGGGCGTTGTGCGCCTAGCCAATGAATTCAACCTCGCGATTGTCCCCTCCGGTGGCAGAACTGGCCTCAGTGGGGGTGCGGTGGCGAAAAACGGCGAGATCGTAGTTGCTATGGACCGCCTGAACCAGGTGCTAGATTTTAATCCGCTTGATCGCACCGTGACGCTGGGTGCTGGTGTGATTACGGCTAATCTACAGAATTTTGCTGCGGAGCAGGGTCTTTTTTACCCGGTGGATTTTGCCTCTACGGGCTCTAGCCAAATCGGTGGCAACATTGCTACCAATGCGGGCGGCATAAATGTGATTCGCTACGGCATGACCCGCAACTGGGTGATGGGTTTAAAGGTGGTAAATGGTGCTGGTGATATTCTTGACCTGAACAAAGGTCTAGTTAAAAACAATACAGGCTATGATTTTCGCCACCTATTTATTGGTTCCGAGGGTACCCTTGGTTTGATCTGTGAAGCGACGATTCAGCTAACTCGTCCGCCGGTCGACCCCACAGTACTGGTACTGGGGGTGAACGACTTTCCCGCTATTCTCGATGTGCTGCGCACTTTTAGTACGCAGATCGATCTCAATGCCTTTGAATTTTTTAGTCAGGCCGCGCTAGATAAGGTGACCCATCATATGGGCCACGCTAAACCCTTTGCGACCGAGACGCCGTTTTATGCACTATTAGAGTTTGAGAGCAGCACCGATGCTGTGATGGATAAAGCCATGGCACTGTTTGAAGAGACGGTTGAGCAGGGTTGGGTGATGGACGGTGTGTTGAGCCAAAGCCTGTCTCAAGCCGAGTCCCTGTGGAAATTACGAGAAGATATCTCTGAGACATTGTGGCAATGGCAGCCCTACAAAAACGATATCTCTGTGCGTGTTTCACGCATGCCCGACTTCTTAGGTGAGGTCGACGACTTAGTGGCGACTCGCTACCCAGACTTTGAGGTGGTGTGGTATGGCCATATTGGCGACGGTAATTTACACCTCAATATTCTTAAGCCAGAAGGTATGTCTGGGGAGGACTTTGTGGCTCGCTGTGTTCCGGTAAGTAGTGAAATCGGTCAGCTGCTGGCCAAATATGAAGGCAGTGTGAGCGCAGAGCATGGCGTGGGGTTGCTGAAAAAAGACTATTTGCATTACAGCAGATCGCCGCTCGAATTAGATCTGATGAGACAAGTTAAGAAGGCCTTCGATCCTAATGCTATCCTTAACCCAGGGAAACTGTTTGACTAGTTGGGTATCCAATAGAGAAATGATGGGTAGGAAACTGTTATGAGTGGAAATATTGCTGAGGGTAATGGGTCGTCGATTAACGATGCAGATGCCCAACATAGAAATTTGGCCCTGTTAGTTTATGTACTGCAGGGTTTTGGCGTTTTTACAGGTGGCCTGACTTGGATCGCCGCAATGGTGGTCAACTATCTAAAAAGATCTGAGGTACGTGATACCTGGGTGGAAAGCCATTTCCGCTGGCAGCTCAATACTTTCTGGTATGGCTTGCTGTGGTTAATAGTTGGCACCCTCTTTTGGATTGTCTTTCTTGGCTGGTTTATGTGGGGGCTGGTGACAATCTGGGTTGTCTATCGAATCATTAAGGGTCTGCTATATCTAAATGATAGAAAGCCGATTATTTTTTAACGTCTCGGCATTTTAGATCTTTGCTTATTTAAAAGTAACAGAGCAAAAACGACAGCTGCAGTGTAAGGAGTGGGAGTATTGAATTACCGTCATATTATTGATGGCACTGAGGCTAACCTGCCGATCGGTAAGGTAGTCTGTGTGGGCAGAAACTATGCCGCCCATGCAAAGGAGCTGAATAATCCTGTTCCCAGCGAGCCAGTACTCTTTATCAAACCTAATACTTCATTGGCCAGTCTTGCAGAGTCGGTATTGATTCCAGCTCATCTAGGCGAATGCCATTTTGAAGCTGAGATGAGTATTTTGATAGGCACCGAACTTAGTGCAAACTGCAATGAAGAGCAGGCTCAGGCCGCTATTGCGGGGGTCGGCATCGCGCTGGACCTTACGCTGCGAGATTTGCAGCAACAGCTAAAAGACAAAAGCCTACCCTGGGAAAAGGCCAAAGCATTTGATGGTGCCTGCCCTGTCTCGGGGTTTGTTGCAGTCGCCAAGATTAGTGATTTACAGGATCAGCAGATTCAGCTTTACCAAAATGACCTATTGCGTCAGGACGGTAATAGCGCCGACATGCTGACACCGGTTTTAACGCTGCTTGTTTACATAAGCCAATTTTTTACATTATTGCCCGGTGATATTGTGTTGACTGGAACCCCTGCGGGCGTGGGGCCACTTGCAGTTGGCGATAACTTAACAGTATCTCTGTCTGACCTTGTTAGTTGTCAGGCACAGATTATTCGCAGGGATTAAGGAGAGAGCATGAGTCTCGAAAATGGAATTTATAAACATTACAAAGGTAATTTGTACGAGGTGCTTGGGGTTGCTCGGCACAGTGAGACCGAGGAGAGTCATGTGGTTTACAAGACCCTCTACGGTGATTACAGCATGTGGGTTCGGCCCCTCAGTATGTTTACCGAAACTGTCGAAGTGAATGGCGAGCAGATTCTAAGGTTTGAGTTTGTTGAGTCCGTTGGGTCGGGTGCCTAATGCTTTTTATTACCAGCAATATTTCGATTGCTGATACTGAGATAGATTTTACCGCCGTGCGCTCTCAAGGTCCGGGGGGGCAGAATGTTAATAAGGTGTCGTCGGCGATTCATTTGCGCTTTGATGTTCGCGCCTCTTCAATGCCAGAGATTTACCAAGAGCGGCTGCTGAAGTTGAGTGACCACCGTATTACCAAAGAGGGCGTGGTGGTTATTAAGGCCCAGCGTTATCGCAGCCAGGATAAAAATCGAGCGGAGGCGTTGCAGCGCTTACAGGATTTACTGCAGTCGGTAACGCACAACCCAAAGGTGCGCAGAGCGACCAAGCCCACGCGCGGATCACAGTTGCGGCGTATGGATAAAAAAACCCAGCATGGTAAAAAGAAAACCATGCGCTCTACGCCTAATCTTGATTAGGTGTTTTAACAGGCCACCTAATGACTGAAACCAGCAATCACCCTTTTGAAATATTAACCCCAGATCTACTAATAGACGCAGTAGAGGCTCAGGGTTTTGTTTCTGATGGCAGGTTTATTGTTTTAAATAGCTACGAGAATCGGGTCTATCAAATCGGCATCGAAGAAGAGACGCCGATGATTGCTAAATTTTATCGTCCGGATCGCTGGACTGATGAGCAGATTCAAGAAGAGCATGATTTTTGTTTTGACCTACAGGAACAAGAGCTTCCGGTGGTCTGCCCCTGGGCAAACCCCGAGGGTAAGACAATCAATCATTATGCTAATTTTAGCTTTGCGCTCTACCCGCGCAAAGGTGGCCATGCCCCAGAGTTAGACAATCTCGATAACCTTTTTATTCTTGGCCGCCTGCTGGGGCGCTTTCATGCCATTGGCGCCACCAGGCCTTTTAAATATCGCCCGGTTCTGGATGTAGAATCCTTTGGCCGCCGCTCCTATGAGCTTATTAGCACTAAGTTTATGCCTAGCGCACTCAGCCCAGCCTATGACTCGCTGGCGCTGGATATCTTAAAAAGAATTGATGAGATTTTGCAGGACTATGGCCCCATCAATCATATCCGCGTCCATGGAGACTGCCACTCAGGCAATATTTTGTGGCGCGACGACTACCCGCATTTTGTTGATTTTGATGACGCGCGTATGGCACCGGCGATGCAGGACCTTTGGATGTTGCTGTCGGGGGACCGCCAGGAGCAGACAGCACAGATGGCTGAGCTGATCGAAGGCTACAACGAGTTTTATGATTTTGACTACCGCGAACTGCAGTTAATTGAGGTGATGCGCACATTGCGAATTATGCATCACAGCGCATGGATTGCTCGGCGCTGGTCGGACCCAGCATTTCCTCGGGCCTTTTCTTGGTTTGACTCGCCCCGTTACTGGAGCGAGCATATTCTTACCTTGCGCGAGCAGTTGGCGGCTCTCAATGAACCGCCGCTGCAAGTGCGACCCTAGGGGCTTACCAGCTGTAGCTCACACCTATTGTGAGCTGACTGTCGCTGGGGTCTGTGCCTGGAACGGGCTGGTTGTCGTAAATCCATTCCAGCTTAAGCTCGGTGAAAATGTTTTTTACCAGCGGAGCTTTTAACCCTAGGTCTGCGCGAATTTCTGAGTCGGCAAAATCGGACAATGACACCCTCAAGCTGTGGGTGTGGAATAACTCGAGACTTGAGTTAATCATCTGTCGATAGTCCGCCGCCCAACTCCAGGTCAGGCGATCATCTGCGGTGCCGTCTTCGTAATCTTCACTGATCCATAGCAAACCGGTTTCGGCGGACAGGGCACCTTTTTCGGTCTCCCAGAACTGTCGACCTATGGCGCTACCCACCGCATAGTATTGGTCGATTGCCCGGTTGTCATTGGCGCCCCAGGCTATGCCGTTATTCCAAAACCATTGTTCCTGAAAGAACCAGTCTACACCGTAGTCTAGGTGGTACTCCTCATTGGCTGGGCTGCCGTCCAGGCTGTGGCTTTCGTAATTGATGCCGCTGTGATGACGAAAGTCGTCTTCGCGCCATTCTACTGAGCCCTCAATATCCCAGTCCTCTCGTTCCTCGTTGCCGCTGGCATAGGCCCCAGTGGCGCTTACGGTGCCTTTATATGTAGAGCTAAACACGGGGGTGGGCTCTGGCTCTGATGCTGATGCCAGAGCCGTGCCGTTGACTGTGGCTACTTTTTCTACAGCGATACTCAGCTGACCGAAGTTTTCTGAGGCCCAGATTATGTGCCCTGCACTCTGGCCAGCACTCTCCCCCGCACTCTGCCCGCCTTTCTGCCCACCTTCTTTCAGCTGAATAAGACTGCCTTGGATAATATCGCCATTGGTTAATACCAGCTCATCGGCCGATAGGCCTGTCGTTGGCAAGGTAAGGGAAAGGGCTAGAAAAAGTGTTGGGAAAAAATTTCGAAAAATGGTCGCGTATGATCCGTATCGCATAATGTCCTCAAAAGATAAATGGCTGGAAGGTAGAGGCGGTATTTTACAGATTTGAAACGATTGTTCATTAGTTGGTGAAAATTACTTTATCTTTTGATCTATTCCTCAGTAGAATGACGGCGACAGATTATGAGCTACTTTGTAGTAGGATTACGCGTAGCATTTAACAGAGAGAGTTAAGGAGAAATTTATGAGCGAACTTCCAACTGAATTGAAGTATGCCAGCAGTCATGAGTGGGCAAGACTCGACAGTGACGGCACTATAGTTGTGGGTATTACAGACCATGCTCAAGAAGCTCTGGGTGATGTTGTCTATGTGGAGCTTCCCGAAGTAGGCACAGGGGTAGATGCTGGTGCTGAAGTAGCAGTTGTAGAGTCGGTCAAAGCGGCCTCAGATATTTATTCGCCGGTAACTGGCGAAGTGGTTGAGATCAACCCTGCGCTAGAAGATGAGCCAGAGACAGTAAACAGCAGCCCCTACGCGGACGGTTGGTTGTTTCGGGTTAAGGTGTCGGGCACTGAAGAGCTAGAAGATATGATGGATGCGGATGTTTACCAGGCGTCAGTCGACGAGTCCTGAGTTATTTAAGCGATATCTCGCATAACATTATTTCTTACAAGATAAAGCCTCGGTTATTGCCGGGGCTTTTTTGATTCTCTCTTTATTACCTAAGAGAAATAATATCCCAGCCGCGAGTTAGAGCTTCGTTACGCAGCGGCTCATCTGGGTCTACGGCAATAGGATGGGTCACCTGCAAAAGTAGCGGCAGATCGTTAATAGAGTCTGAGTAAAAATAGCTGCCGTCAGACTGTTCATTATTCTCTGCTAGCCAATCATTAAATCGCTCGACCTTACCCTCTTGGTACGTGGGGGTGCCGACAATGTTGCCTGTGTAGCGGCCGTCGATTATCTCTGGATCTGTCGCCAATAACTCTGTAATCCCCAAAGAGTGGCAAATAGGCTCGACGATAAAACGGTTGGTTGAGGTGCATACTAGTAGGCGATCACCAGCCTCTCGATGGCGCTGAATTAAATCTCTGGCCTTGGGTAGGTTCATGGGGGCAATTACTGTCTGCATAAATTCTTGGTGTAGCTGCGCCAGTTCGGTGGGGGGAATACTGGCCAAGGGCGCGAGCGAAAAGGCCAAGTAGGCATGTATATCGAGGCAGCCCGCTTCATAGTCTGCATAAAAGCGGTCGTTCATGGCGCGGTAGTGCTCGACATCAACTCTATTTTTGGCGACCAAAAATTCACCCCAGCCATGGTCGCTATCGCCAGCAATCAATGTGTTGTCTAAATCAAAGATAGCCAGTGCCATAGGGAGGTCTCGTCGGTCGGAAAGGTTAATTAAACGCAGGTGCAGGATAGCGATGATGTAAGATGGTCTCAAGAGAAAATTGCTGGCCCTACCAGACTATGGAACAATGGGCCGCTGAAAGTAGATCGAATAAGGAAAATGTAACGTGGTTGATAAGGACGGTTTTCGCGCAAACGTCGCCATGGTCATCAGCGATGGTTGTGGCAAGGTATTTTGGGCCAAAAGGCTGGGCCAGCAAGCTTGGCAATTCCCTCAAGGCGGTGTTAATGACGGGGAATCTGCAGAGCAGGCCCTGTATCGAGAACTGTATGAAGAAGTCGGCCTTGAATCAACTGATGTAAAAATCATCCAGCGCACCAAAAAATGGCTGCGCTACCAAATTCCAGTGCAGATGCAGCGCAAAAACTCAATTCCTCTGTGCATTGGGCAAAAGCAGAAATGGTTTTATCTAGAGCTCACCGGAGATGCTGCTAAGGTCAAGTTCAATGCCACCGGCACCCCAGAGTTTGACGCATGGGAATGGGTTAATTACTGGTACCCCATCGACTCTGTCGTCTCGTTTAAGCGCAATGTCTATCGCAATGCTCTCATGGAGTTTGCCCCTGCCAACGCACGCTTCGAAAAGCAAAGCGCAGCAGCTGACGGCTAATGGATATGCTTAGCTCCCTTAGAACCATAGTCCAAGAGGTTAATAGCGCTCGCAATTTGCCGCAGGTGCTGTCGATTATTGTTAAAGAGGTGCGTGCGGCTATGCAGGCTGGAGTTTGTTCGGTTTATCTATTTGACCAAACAGATGAGCGTTATGTACTCATGGCGACCGAAGGGTTGCGTGAGGAGTCGATTGGTAAAGTACGCCTGTCGATGCGTGAAGGTTTGGTAGGTCTAGTGGCCGCCAAAGAAGAGCCACTCAATCTTGAAGATGCCGATAAGCATCCCAACTTTGCCTATTTTGAAGAGACCGGTGAAGCACCTTTTCACTCATTTCTCGGCGTGCCGATTATCCACCACCGCAAGGTATTAGGTGTACTGGTGTTGCAGCAGCAGACCCAGCGGCGTTTTGCTTCCGAAGAAGAAGCCTTTGTTGTGACTGTGTGTGCACAGCTGTCTGGTGCTATTGCCCATGCAGAGGCCACTGGCGCTCTACGCAAGCTGGCATCGGCGGGGCGCGGCAAAAGTCGCGAGGCGGTTTTCCGTGGCATTCCAAGTGCGCCAGGGGTCGGTATTGGCCGCGTGGTACTAGTGGGCAACAATACCGAATTGGCCTCGGTACCTGAACGATTTACCAAAACTCCCGCCGCTGAGGTAGAGATATTTCGCCTCGCCCTAACAGCCGCGAAAAAAGATATGCGTGATCTGGGCGATGGCTTGATCGGCAAGTTGAGCTCAGAAGAGCTTGCGCTGTTTGATGTTTATATTCGCATGCTCGATGACAGCTCCCTGGGCGGCGAAGTGATCGCTACCATCACGGCTGGGCAGACAGCCCAGAGTGCCTGGAGCTCGGTTATTCTCAAGCATGTACGCACATTTAGGCAGATGGACGACCCCTATCTGCGCGAGCGCGCGGCGGATGTTAATGATCTGGGTAAGCGTGTGCTGGGCTACTTACAAACGAGTCATAAAAAAGCACTACCCATGCCCCGTCGGGTGGTACTAGTGGGTGAAGACCTTTCTGCAACGGCGCTGGCCGATATTCCGGTCAACCGATTGGTCGGTATTATTTCTCTTAAGGGATCCAGTAATTCACATATGGCCATTGTGGGCCGGGCTCTTGGTATTCCCACCGTGATGGGTGCCATAGATCTGCCTTGGGCAGAATTAGAGGGCCAGGAATTAATCGTCGATGGTTTTAGCGGCGATGTGGTGAGCAGTGCCACCCGCACCATGCGACGTAACTATTTGCAGCGTCAGCGCGAAGAAAAGATACTCACCAAAGATCTGGAAAAGCTGCGAGATATCCCCTGTATTACCCCAGATGGCTTCCGTTTTTCCCTCTGGGTGAACACGGGTTTGCGTCAAGACACCATGATGTCTCTCAAGAGCGGTGCCGAGGCTGTAGGTCTGTTTCGTACAGAGATACCTTTTTTAATGCGCTCTAGCTTTCCCACTGAGGACGAGCAGGTTGCGATTTATCGTGAGCAGTTGGTGGCATTTTCACCAAGGCCGGTAACCATGAGAACTCTGGATATTGGCGGTGATAAGGATCTGCCTTATTTTCCGATCGAAGAGGAAAATCCCTTTTTGGGTTGGCGCGGAATTCGCATTTCGCTCGATCACCCGGAGATATTCTTGGTGCAAATTCGCGCTCTGTTGCGCGCCAGCCAGGGCACTAACAATCTACGTATTATGTTGCCTATGATCAGCAATGTGCCGGAGTTAGATCGTGCTCTAGAGCTGATTGATCGGGCCTACCGAGAGCTTACCCAAGAAGAGGGTTATCAAATCGAGCGGCCGCCTATTGGCGCTATGATTGAGGTGCCAGCGGCAGTTTATCAGGTTAAGGAAATCGGTCGGCGAGTCGACTTTTTGTCTGTGGGTACCAATGACTTAACCCAGTATTTGTTGGCTGTAGACCGCAACAACCCAAGAGTGGCTGACCTCTACCATACCTTGCACCCGGCGGTTCTGCGGGCGCTTAAGAGTATTTATGAACAGGCGTCGTCGGTTAACTGCCAGCTGAGTGTCTGTGGCGAGATGGCCGGCGATCCAATGAGTGCTGTGGTTCTATTGGGGCTGGGTTACGAAAATTTTTCAATGAGCGCGAGTACCTTGCTGCGGGTTAAATCTATGCTGCTCAATGTCACTCGTAAAGAGGCTCGGGAAATGGTTAAGCGAGCATTGCGTCTATCCGACGCCGCTTCTGTTTCGCAGTTTATTACCGATTCATTGCAGCAGCCAGAAGTGGCTAAATTGATCCGCCCCACCAAGCCCGCTCAGCGCTCAGAAGCGATAAAGCGAAAAGTCTGAGAGCCGAGAGTTTCGCCCGCCTCATAGGTTTGTTCTGCCACCGAGATATCCCCCGATGCGGAGAGCACAATCGCGGTGGACGCTCTGGTGCCGTAACCGTCGGCGACAATAAAGGGCGATGACAGCAGGGTTTCCCATACTGCAGGCACGCCAGTGTTGGGCAGTAGCTCTGGGGCATAGGTTTTCTGCAGCGACAGAGTTGCCATAAGCGCATCTAAATAGTTGTCGTCAATCGCGCTGTTGTTACCAATAGCGCCATTAATGTCAATAACACTATTATTCAAGTTCACAAGCTCTTCAAGCTGCTCACGGGCATGGTCGACTTTCGGCCAGGGGCTATCCAAGCAGTTATTGCTTAGGGCATAGACACCAGGCTGCAATCGCTGGGGAGGCTTGGCCTCATAGTTGTTTAAATAAACTAATTCGTCGCCGTCATAGAGCAGCAAGTTAAACCCACCATACTCGGCTGCTGTGGGGCCTATATTTTTGGCCCAGTCTTCGGCGCTCAGCTCTGAGCATAAAAAGTCGCTCACTAAATTACCTCGCGACAGTGGCTTTGATTCCATGACCCCCTGTTCATTCACGTAGCGATAATTGGTGACCGCGGCAAAGCGACCATTGCGCGATAGACCCAGCCAGGTGCCGCCAGCATCAAGGTCTTTGCCGGCCAAAATAGGTGCGTCCGGCCACCAGTGCATAGCTAAAGTGGGGCGCGGATAAAATTCGTCACGGTTAGAGGTGACAATCAGCGGCGCGCTGGATTGGGTTTTAAATGCAAAGGCGAGTAGACACATGCGGCGCAGTGTAACTATTTATCTCTCGCAACGACATCCCGCTTGGCGGATATGCTTAGAAACAGCTATGATCTGCGCTTCAATAGTCAGGGGTAGCAACGGCCATGCTCAATCATCCAGCCATAGATCCAGTCGCAATTTCTTTGGGTCCAGTTCAGATTCACTGGTACGGAATAATGTACTTGCTGGCTTTTGCCACAGCTTGGTTTCTTGCGGGGCGCAATAGCGAGCGGCCCTGGTCGCCGGTGGCCAAGACTCAGGTTGAAGACCTTATTGTCTATGGCGCATGGGGTGTGATTCTGGGCGGACGCCTAGGTTATATGTTCTTTTATAATGCTGACAAATGGCTCGCCGACCCGGCAATGTTGCTGCGAATCTGGGAGGGCGGCATGTCTTTTCACGGCGGCCTAATAGGGGTTGCGATCGCTATCTTTATTTATACCCGCAAGCACCGACTCTCGTTTCTTAGCCTGGCAGACTTTGTGGTACCCCTGGTTCCTGCGGGGCTGTTTTTTGGGCGCATTGGTAATTTTATTGGCCAGGAGCTCTATGGCCGTGCCACGGATATGCCTTGGGGAATGCTATTTCCGGCAGACCCAACCCAGCTTGCTCGCCACCCCTCTCAGCTCTATGAAGCTTTTCTTGAGGGCTTGGTACTCTTTGTTGTTGTCAATTGGTTTGCACGCAAGCCGCGCTTGGCCGGTGAGGTCACTGGTGTATTTTTGGTGCTCTACGGCTGCTTCCGCTTTGTCGTCGAGTTTGTTCGCGAGCCGGATGCTCAGTTCGCTGGCCAGACGGGCATGATAGAGTCATTGAGTTGGATGACCCGCGGCCAAACCCTCTGCGTGCCCATGGTTCTGCTGGGGCTGTGGTTTATGCGTAAAACGCTGCAGCGGCTGTCTGAACGCCCTGCAACAAATTGAAATTGGAAGCCCAGTCATGAAGCAGTACTTAGAGTTAGTTCGTCACATCCGCGATCAGGGTGTTAAAAAAGAAGACCGCACAGGCACAGGCACCTTGAGTGTTTTTGGCTATCAGATGCGCTTTAATCTCGCCGAGGGTTTCCCCTTGGTGACCAGTAAAAAGGTGCATCTAAAGTCGATTCTCCATGAGTTGCTGTGGTTTATCCGCGGCGATACCAATATCCGCTATCTAGTTGAAAACGGCGTGGGTATTTGGAATGACTGGCCTTTTCAGAGCTGGCTGCGAGAGACGGGTCAGGACAGTGAATATGTTATGCATTCGCCAGAGTGGAAGGCGAAGATGAAAGACTTTATCGAGCGAGTCAAAACGGATACTGACTTTGCTGAGCAGTACGGTGACCTAGGCCCAGTTTACGGGCGCCAGTGGCGTAATTTTGAAGGTGTTGACCAGCTTGCTCAGCTGGTTGAGGATATAAAAACTAATCCGGACTCAAGGCGTTTAATCGTCTCGGCCTGGAATCCCAAAGATATTCCAGTGATGGTCAAATCAGGGCTGCCGCCCTGTCACAGCCTGTTCCAGTTTTATGTAATTGACGGGCGCCTGTCTTGCCAGCTTTACCAGCGCAGTGCCGACGTATTTTTGGGGGTGCCTTTTAATATTGCCTCCTACGCCATATTGACCATGATGATTGCGCAGGTGACGGGCCTCAAGCTCGGGGACTTTGTGCATACCTTTGGCGATGCTCACCTTTATACCAATCATATGGACCAGGTTGAAGAGCTGTTGTCGCGGTCAACATTTGACCTGCCGACCTTGGCGCTCAATCCCGATGTCGATAATCTGTTTGATTTTGTTTTCGAGGACTTCGAGTTGCTTAACTACCAATCCCACGGGCCGATTTCTGCGCCAGTGGCGGTGTAATGATGAAGCTTTCTTTAATAGTCGCCGTCAGCCGCAATGGGGTTATTGGTGTTGATAACAAGCTGCCTTGGCACCTACCCGAAGACCTCAAGTATTTTAAGTCCGTGACCATGGGCAAGCCCCTGGTGATGGGGCGCAAAACCTACGATAGTATTGGCCGCCCACTACCGGGTCGAACTAATATAGTGGTCACTAGAGATCCCAAGTGGCAGGCGGTGGGTGTCGAGGTTGCGGAATCTCTAGAGGCCGCGCTGGAGCTGGGCCGCAACGCCTGCGTTAAGGCTGGTGCTGATGAAATTATGGTGATTGGGGGAGAGCAGATCTACCGCATGACCCTGCCTGCTGCAGACCGCCTGTACCTTACTCAGGTAGATGCCGACGTTGAAGGGGATGCGTTCTTTCCCGACGTCGACTTTAGCGAGTGGAAGCAGGTCGCTGAGCAGTTGCCACAGGTTACCGATACGCACCCTTATCGGTTTCTCCAGTTCGATCGGCTCTAGTTAGCAGAAATTTTAAATCTATGGCGCAAATGTTACGTTAAGTAACAGTAGTCAAAGTTCTCACTTTTATAGGCTAAATTCCTCGCGGCCAAATTGATTCTTGAACTATAGACTGTTACAAAGGTGCCCCGAAACAAAGCATGTTCGAAGTTGATAGTGACATTTTTCGATTTTGGACAGTGAAAGATAATTAAACCGGTAGACCCAAATTGAGGGAACTATGAATAAGCAACCACTAAAAGCATTGGCCTTTGTAGCCGTTCTTGCCAGTGGTCTGACTGTAGGTGCAGTTCAGGCTTCAGAAGTAAGTGACGTACTCAAAGCTGGAGCCAGCAAGGTTCAGGCCGCCAAATCCGCGCAGACTAAAGTTGATCGTATTGCTGATCAAACCGATGGTCTTTTGCAAGAATTTAAACAGGTCAATAAGCAGATCGAATCGCTACGAGTGTATAACTCGCAGTTGGAGCGCCAGATCGACAGCCAGAAGCAAATGATGTCTGAGCTTAAAGAGTCTATCGAAAATGCCACTATCATTGAGCGCGGTATCTCGCCATTGATGTTGAGCATGCTGAAAGGCATCGAAGACTTTATCGCCCTCGACACGCCGTTCAAGAAAGAGCAGCGTCAAGGTGCTATCGATGACCTCTATGTCAATATGGACAGCGCCAAGTTCTCTGCCGCGGAAAAATTCCGTCAGATTCTTGAAGTTTACGATATTGAATCTGAATACAGCTTATCTCTAGAGTCTTACCGCGATATGGTTGATATCAACGCTGACGGTTCTGAAGTTGAAGTAGAAATGCTTCGCGTCGGCCGTGTTGCTTTGATGTATCAGACTAAAGACAAGTCTCAGACTGGCGCTTGGAACAAAGAAGCCGGTGCATGGGAAACCTTGGGTTCTGAGTACCGTCGACCTGTTGACCAGGGCATCCGCATAGCTAAGAAGCTATCGCCTCAGGATGTTATGGAAATGCCAATTACAGCACCGGAGACAGCACAATGAATAATTTTGTTAAAGTTTGTGCCGCTTTTGTAGCCGCTGCTGCTTTTAGCATGCCAGCGCTGGCACAGGATGCAAAGACTCTCGACGAGCTTCTGCAGATGATTGAGAGCGCGACGATTTCTGAGTCTGCTGAATACCGCAAACGTGAAGCGTCGTTCAAGAAAGACCAGCGCAAGCAGGCGCAGCTCCTCAAGCAAGCCCAGAACACTAAGACAGCTGAAGAGCGTCGCTCTGACCGTCTCGAGCAAAACATTCGTGATAACGATGTTGTGCTTGCCGGACTACGTGAGCAGCGTGACAAGCGTTTAGGTTCTCTTAAAGAGCTATTTGGTCACCTGACTGGTGCTGCTGGTGATATTCGCGCCAACTTGAATCAGTCAATCGTTAGTGCCCAGATCCCTGGTCGTACAGAATTCCTCGACGAGCTGATTGCTAAGATGAGCAGTGACACTCGCCTGCCTTCAATTGAAGACATCGAGAAGCTTTGGTACGAGCAGCAGCGCGAAATGATTGAGAGTTCTCGCATTGTTAAGTTCAACCGTTCAGTACTGAGAGCCAATGGCGAACAGGCTGAGATGGAAGTTATCCGTGTTGGTACTTACAACTTAATGGCCGACGGAATGTACCTAGAGTACAGTCCAGAGAATGGCCTGGTGTCTGAACTGGCTCGTCAGCCTTCGGCTCACCAAGGTAGTGCAGAAGATCTTCAAGAAGCGACTTCAGGCTTCACCAAAGTAGGCCTAGATCCAACAGGCCCACTGGGTGGCGGACTGCTGCGCGCACTGATCAACACGCCGACTCTAGTTGAGCGTTGGCACTACGGTGGTATCGTAGGCTATGTGATCACAGCTGTATTTGCTGTTGCGATCATGCTTGCTATCTGGCGCTTCGTTGTTCTCAACGGCATGTCAGGCAAAGTAACTAGCCAGCTTAAGTCTGGTGTTGCTACTGGTGACAATCCTCTTGGTCGCGTACTTAAAGTGGCTGCGGACAATCCAGGCCTCGATCCAGAGTCATTAGAATTGAAGCTACACGAAGCTGTGCTCAAAGAGCGTCCGGAAATCGAATCAGGTCTCGACCTGCTGAAGATTATCGCGATGGTTGCACCACTGCTGGGTCTTCTGGGTACCGTAACCGGTATGATTATTACCTTCCAGATGATTACTCTGTTCGGTGCTGGCGATCCTAAGGCAATGGCTGGTGGTATTTCTCAGGCACTGATCACGACCGTACTTGGTCTTGTGGTTGCTATCCCTACTGTACTGATGCACACATTAGTAAATGGTAAGGCACAGCGTATCCTCCACGTTCTAGAAGAGCAGAGCGCAGGCATCGTGGCTGGTTCCATCGAGGGCAAATAAGATGTTTTTCGTTGATACGATGGCGGAAGTTGGGAAGTTTATGGATTCAGGTGGCACGGTCCTTTGGGCTATTGTCATCCTGCTATTCGTTATGTGGACTCTCATCTTCGAACGCATGTGGTATCTCCGATCCAGTGTCAGCATCGATGTTCAAGGCGCACTTGATGTTTGGGAAAATCGCAAAGAGCGAAAATCCAAGCACGCTCACCAAATTCGGGAGAAGTTAATTTCCGAGGTGAGCATCAAGATCGACGAGAACCTTATGATGATCAAAACTCTGGTTGCTCTGGCACCGCTATTTGGTTTGCTAGGTACCGTGACTGGAATGATCGTTGTATTTGACGTGATGGCATTTACTGGTGGTGGTGATGCTAAGGCAATGGCCGGTGGTGTTTCTCAGGCAACTGTTCCGACAATGTCAGGAATGGTTGCAGCTCTCTCAGGCGTATTCGGCATGACCTATGTCGAGCGTTCAGCAGAGCGAGAGAAGCATCTTTTGGAAGACCATTTGACCATGGATCACTAAATGGAGCCTGCCTGTAATAGGCAGGCATCCTACGAGAGAGAACTATGCGCAACAGAACAAATAGAGCAAAACCGCAGGGTGAGACAATCGATCTGACCCCTATGCTTGACGTGGTTTTCATTATGCTGATCTTCTTCATTGTGACAGCATCTTTTATCAAGCTACCTGGTGTTGAGGTCAACAAAGTTGACGCGAACACGCCAACGTCCTACAAAAAAGTAGGTATTTTGGTCGCCATTAGCGAGAACAATGAATATTGGATCGATAAAAAGCGTGTTGAAACTACCTCGCTAAAAATCAATCTAACAAGATTGTTCAATGAAAACCCAAAGGGCGGCATGGTTATCCAGGCCGATAATGAATCCAACATTGAAACAGTTGCTAAGGTAGCTGATATCGCTCGCGATATTGGTATTAACCCGGTAGCTATTTCTGTAGAAAACGACTGAGTTAATAGTATGCCTGCAATCAGAGTTGGTGTTTCTGCCTTACTTGGACTCTTTGTTACCTTTGCGTTGATCATCTTGATGTACAAGCTGATCGACTCAGGCAATAAAGATCTGGATGAAAAAGAAGCCTTTAAAATTCCAGACTTTCTCCATGTCGATAGACAATTAACCGAGAACGCGAAGACATCTGAAGTTGAAAAACCAGAAGATCCTGAGACGCCTCCACCAGAAATTCCAGAAGAGAACTTGGAATTTGAAGTGCCAGAAAATGCAGTAAGCATGGCTGCGCCTTCAGCAGGTGGTAATCTTAGTATTGGTAATTCTGGCTTTGCACGAGATTCGGATTATATTCCGGTCTATGTACCACAGCCTCAGTATCCCCGTCGTGCGCAAACTCGCGGCAAAGAGGGTTACGCAGTTGTTGAAGTAATTATTACAACGACTGGTGGTGTTCGTGATCCGGTAATGATTGAAGAATGGCCCGAGGGTTGGGGTTTTGGTCGCGCAGCGATCAAGGCAGCGAATAAGCTAAAATATAACCCAAGAGTGATTGATGGGCAGCCTCAAGAAGTGAAGGGCGTGCTGTATAAATTCACCTTCCAAATGGCCAAATAGGGGAATCAGATGTATAAAAGCACAAAATTCTTAGCCGTATTTGGCGCCGCTTTTTTGCTGCCTCTTTTGGTGGCAGTGGCAAATCCGCAGTCGGTACTCAGTACTAGCGCGGTTGCAGCCGAAGAAAAGAAAGAGCCAAAATACAAAGACGTTAAAACTCGTCAACGGCAGTCTGTAGGCGGAAAATGCGCCAAGGCACTAGAGAAGGTTCAGGTTGTTCTTGAAGAAGAGCTATGGGCAGAATCTTTAAATATGCTGATCAATATTGAAGGCAGCGCTAAGACCTGTAAAACGGACTATGAGCAGACTCAAATTTGGAAGTTTAAAGGTTACATCTATTATTCATTAGATGACTTTAATGGAGCGATCCGCTCATATAAGCAAGTGATCAACGGAGTGGGAACACCTCCTGAGTTGCGTTTGGACACTCGCTACACATTGGCTCAGCTATACACCGTAGAAGAGCAGTATGCTAAGGCGGCAAAAGAGCTTGAGACTTGGATGAGTGAGGCAACCATTGTTGGTGCTGACGCTCGCGTTTTACTGGCACAGATTTACTACCAGCTTGAACGTAAGACTGAGTCACTAAAAATGCTTAATGCGGCTATTACCGATGTGGAATCTAAAGGTATCTTACCGAAAGAAGGCTGGTGGGGTTTGCAGCGCGTTCTCTACTACGAAAAGAATGACTACAGACGTGTCGTTACTATTCTTGAAAAGCTAGTCACTCATTACCCGAAGTGGACGTACTGGAAGCAGATTGGCGGTATGTACGGCGAGCTAGAGCGTGAAACTGACCGTTTAGTTGCCACCGAGATCGTCTATTTGAACGATCAGCTGGATAAAGAGAGCCAGGTCATGAGCATGGCTTATATGTATCTGGGTGCTGAAGTACCGTACCGTGCAGCTAGAGTGATTGAGAAAGGTCTTAATGACAAGATCATTGAAACCACTGCCAAGAATCTTGAGGTTTTGGGTACAGCTTGGTATCAATCAAAAGACTTGAAGCGCGCACTTAAGGCGTTAGAAAGTGCCTCTAAGTACTCTGATACAGGTAACCTGCAGTCTCGTTTGGCTGGTATCTATCTCGATCTAGGTCGTGATAAAGAGGCTTACCGTGCGTCAAAGCGTGCAGCTAAGAAAGGCGGCGTTAAGCGTCCAGATGCAAATTACCTAGTAATGGGTAATGCGCTGATCAATCTTCACTGCTACAAAGATGCGGTTAAGGCTTTCCAGAAGTCACTAAAAGAAGCCAAAGACAAGAAGAGCAAGAAGTATCCTCAGCAATGGATTCGCTATGCGGATACCGAGGGCACTCGATTAGGTAAGCTGCGTGATGTAGGTGCTAAGGTACCTGGATGTAGTAAGGCTTAAGCTAGTAGATTAGTAAGTACAAAAAAACCCCAGTATCTAGATACTGGGTTTTTTTATGGGTGGTAACAATCTATAACCTAAACCTAAAGCAGGTTAACGTCCCTAACAGCACCTTTGTCGGCGCTGGTCGTAAGCTTGGCATAGGCTCTTAGACTGTCGGTAATCTTCCTTGGTCGCTCTTCTACAGGTTTCCAGCCTAGCTTATCCTGTTCTTTGCGACGCTTTTCTAACTCAGCATCAGACACCAACACATCAATAGTGCGATTGGGGATATCGATACGAATGGTGTCCCCTTGACGCACTAGACCAATGTTGCCACCGGCACCGGCTTCGGGCGAAACATGGCCAATGGAAAGCCCAGAGGTGCCGCCAGAGAATCTACCGTCGGTAATCAGTGCACAAGCCTTGCCCAGATCTTTGGATTTAATATAGCTAGTGGGGTAAAGCATTTCTTGCATACCGGGGCCGCCTCTTGGGCCCTCGTAACGCACAATAACCACGTCACCGGCTTTAACCTTATCCTCAAGAATACTGGCCACCGCTTCGTCCTGACTTTCAGTGATAAACGCCGGCCCTTCAAAGACATGGATAGACTCGTCTACGCCGGAGGTTTTTACCACACAGCCGTCTGGTGCAAGATTACCGGTCAAGATGGCCAGGCCACCCTCAAGGCTAAAGGCGTTTTCGAGATTGCGAATACAGCCCTGTTCGCGATCGGCGTCCAGAGAAGGCCAACGAGTGCTCTGGCTAAACGCGGTCTGAGTTGGAATACCAGCAGGGCCCGCTTTATAAAATGTTTTCACTTCTTCACTAACATGGCCGCTAACAATGTCCCACTTATCTAGAGCCTCTTGCAAGGTCTTGGAATGCACCGTCGGCAATTCCCCGTGAATCAGGCCCGCACGGTTTAGTTCAGCCAAGATACCCATAATACCGCCAGCGCGGTGAACATCTTCAACATGGTATTCCGGGGTGCTTGGTGCGACTTTACATAGCTGAGGTACAACTCGACTTAGGCGATCAATATCCGCCAGATCAAAATCAATCCCCGCTTCCTGCACAGCAGCCAGCAGGTGCAAAATAGTATTGGTTGAACCACCCATGCAAATATCTAATGTCATGGCATTTTCGAAGGCTTTAAAGTTGGCGATCGAACGCGGCAGTACACTGTAGTCATCCTGCTCATAATGCTGACGCGCCAGTTTGACGATAGTGCGTCCGGCTTCTTGAAATAGCTCGCGACGGTCAGAATGAGTGGCTAGGACTGTGCCATTACCTGGCAGAGAGAGACCCAGGGCCTCGGTTAAACAGTTCATGGAATTCGCGGTAAACATGCCAGAGCAAGAACCGCAGGTCGGGCACGCAGAGCGCTCATATTCCAAAACTTTCTCGTCACTGGCGCTGTCGTCCACAGCGATAACCATGGCATCAACCAGATCGAGCTTATGTTCTGACAGCTTAGTTTTGCCGGCTTCCATAGGCCCACCGGATACAAAAATCACTGGGATATTGAGGCGCATAGCAGCCATGAGCATTCCCGGCGTAATCTTGTCGCAGTTGGAAATACACACTAGCGCATCGGCACAGTGGGCATTGACCATATATTCCACAGAGTCAGCAATAATGTCTCGCGAGGGCAGGGAATAGAGCATTCCGTCATGACCCATAGCAATACCGTCATCCACCGCGATGGTGTGAAACTCACGGGCAATACCACCCACCTTGGCAATTTCAGCGGCGACTAGGTCACCCATATCTTTGAGGTGCACATGGCCGGGAACGAACTGGGTGTAAGAATTGGCGATGGCAATCATCGGCTTATCGAAGTCGTCATCTTTCATGCCCGTGGCGCGCCAGAGTGCGCGAGCGCCAGCCATATTACGGCCTTGAGTGGTGGTGTGAGAGCGATACTTGGGCATGGGTTTTCTCTTATTAATATGTGGTTGTTGACGATAGTCTTAGGGAAAGCGGCTCTAGTTAAAGAATTCTGCTAAATATTCTAGAATTACGCTGATAATTATACAGAGACTGTTTTTGCGCAGGAAGCTCTGAAAGTTCGGCCTCAACAAAGCCTTTTTCCAAAAACCAGTGGGCAGTCTGTGTAGTCAGTACAAATAATTGCTTAATGCCATTTTGCTTAGCGTCCTGCACCACAGCATCAAATAGCCTAGAGGCGATTCCCTGGCCATGGAACTCTGGATGCGTGGCGACACAGGCGAGCTCGCCCACGCTGCTGTCTGCGGTTGGATACAGTGCTGCACAGCCAAGCAGGTCTCCCTCCGGATGTACCACCAGCATAAATCGAGAGATCTCATTTTCGAGCAACTCTCGAGACCGTTTGACTAGTACTTGTTGATCTTCCAATGGGCCAATTAGTTTGATAATGCCCGCCACATCTTCAATAGTCGCCGCTCTGATTACTTCAGAATGGTCTTTCATTACCAATGTGCCGCTGCCGTCGCGAGTAAACAGTTCCGTGAGCAGTCCGCCGTCTTCTACGCAGCCGACCAGATGCACGCGATCCACACCATTGCGGCAGGCTTGATAAGCCGCCGAGAGACGCTGTTGCTCATCGCTATCCGTTGATTTTGCCAAAAGAGCATTCACCGTTGGCAGTGATAGCGCGCGTACTAGATGGCCATCGTCGAGAACCTCTGGGCTCTCGGAAATTAAAATAAGTTTTTCTGCATCTAGGGCTATGGCTACCTGAGCGGCTACGTCTTGATAATTAAGATTAAAAGACTCCCCTGTAGGTGAAAAGCCGACAGGAGACATCAACACTAGGGCGCCATTAACAAGCTGATCCTGGATTGCTCTGGCATCAATACGGCGAACCTCACCGGTGCGCTGAAAATCGATACCATCTCGCACACCCACAGGTTTGGCCGTAATAAAATTACCGCCAATAACGCGTATTCCTGCGCCATGCATGGGTGAATTAGGCAGCCCCATCGAGAGCTCTGCCTCGATCTGCAATCTGGTCGCGCCAACCGCCTCTTTGATACAGAGCATGGCGTCGCCATCGGTAATACGCAGGCCGTTGTTAAAATCGGCTTTCAAGTCTGACAGCGCAATGCGTTTGTCAGTTTGTGGACGCGCCCCATGCACCAATACCACTCTGATGCCGAGGCTTTGTAGCAACGCAATGTCGTACAGCGTGCTGTGAAAGTTGGCGTGCAAAACCGCATCACCGCCCAGGGCGACAACAAAGGTTTTGCCCCTATGGGCATGTATGTAAGGCGAGGTCTGGCGAAAGAACTCGACGTAACCAGTTTTAGACATGCATAAATTATAGCATGAGCATTACTGCAAAAAAGCCTCAGCGATAAGGTTGCAGGGCGCATAGTGCAGATTCATACTAATGTTAAGGGATAGCAATACAACAGGAGTTGAACAATGCATAAGGTCAAAGCCCGCGGCAGCACATTAAATCTTGGCTGGCTGCTCAAGGAACTCGTTAGTGATGGCTCACTAACCCAGACAGATGCCAACAGCATCGCGGCCAAACAGCGCAGTCGAGACGAGGCGCTGTTGCACCCACTGCGCATTATTGCCAGTCGCCAGTGCTGCCATGCTAAAACCCATAAACCCCTCACTCTAGAGACGCTGTGCCAGTGGCTGGCTGATCGGGCAAAGTTAGACTTCGCGTCTATCGACCCTTTAAAAATAAATGTTCCAGCGGTCACAGCGCAGATGTCCTTTGCCTATGCCAAGCGCTACGGCATTCTTTGTTTAGAGGTCAGCCCCGAGGAGCTGGTGGTAGCGACTGCTGAGCCCTTTGATTTGGGCTGGATCGAGAGTTTAGAGCAAACGTCAAAAAGAACAGTGCGCCCCGTGGTAGCAAACCCAGTGGATATTGAAAAATATCTCGTGGAATTTTATTCCCTGGCCAAATCAGTGTTCGGTGCTGGAGCTGGGGCTGGATCAGCCGCTGAAAATGCTGGAATCGCTAATTTTGAGCAGCTATTGGAGGTGGGTAAGCTAAAAGATCCGGACGCCCAGGATCAACATATCGTCAATATCGTTGACTGGTTGCTGCAGTATGCTTTTGAACAGCGGGCCAGTGATATTCACTTAGAGCCCCGCCGCGACAAGAGCAAGGTACGTTTTCGTATTGATGGCATTTTACATCTTGTCTACGAACTCCCCGGCAATGTAATGACTGCCATGGTTAGTCGCCTAAAGATTCTCGGGCGCATGGACGTTGCCGAGAAGCGTCGGCCCCAAGATGGCCGCATCAAAACCGTGACCCCCAATGGCAACGAGGTTGAGCTGCGGCTGTCTACCATGCCCACCGCCTTTGGTGAGAAACTGGTCATGAGAATATTTGACCCAGATGTGTTGTTGCGTAATTTTACTCAGCTCGGCCTAGTCGACCAAGACTACATTCACTGGCGAGCCATGACCCTGCGCTCCCACGGAATTGTATTGGTGACGGGCCCCACAGGCTCGGGCAAGACAACCACTCTGTATTCCACATTAAAAAGTCTGGCTGAAGAGTCGGTCAATGTTAGTACTATCGAAGACCCCATTGAAATGGTCGTGGATGCCTTTAATCAGAGCCAAATTCAGCCGGCTATAGATTTCGATTTTGCCGCTGGTATTCGCACTTTGATGCGACAGGACCCGGATATTATTATGGTCGGCGAAATACGTGATCGGGAAACAGCCGAAATGGCGGTGCAGGCAGCATTGACCGGCCATCTAGTGATCTCGACGCTACATACCAACGATGCCCCCACTGCCATTAGTCGCCTGCTCGATCTAGGTATGCCCGTCCATTTACTCAAGGCAACCCTCAACGGCATTATGGCCCAGCGTCTGATGCGGACTCTGTGCATGAACTGCCGAGTACAGGTGGCTACGGACGCACATGCATGGCAGGAATTAGTGCAACCCTTTAAACTGGCCGCCCCAAAGCAAGTTTATCAGCCTGGAGGTTGTTTAGAATGCCGCAACACCGGCTATGCAGGTCGCCAAGGTGTCTACGAAATAATGCCCCTGACCAAGCAACTAATGAGTAATATTAGTGCCACCGGCGATATTCAGACCCTGCGCGAGACTGCTGTTAAGATGGGCATGAAACCGCTGCGCTTGGCGGGCGCCGAAAAAGTGATTATGGGTGTTACTTCAATAGAGGAGGTAATGCGCGTAACGCCAGAATGGGAGCGCTAAATCAATAACGATATTGAGATGATGACGACAGAAACCCCAGAATTATTAAAAAAGTCCTATCAGCGTCATCTTGAAAACTTTTCTAGAGCCGATTCTGATTTGCCTTGGTTACAGAACCAGCTCGAGAACCCAGATTTTGCCGCTCAGCTCGAGCTAGTCTGGAGTTGCAGTGACTATGTTGCCGAGCAAGCTGCCGCAGACCCTCAGGGTTTTCACCAGCTAGTCGACAGCGGTGATCTCGGGCGGCTCTACAGAGATACAGACTATTTAGAGGCTCTACGAACAAGGTTGAAAGCACATTCCACAGACATCTCTGAGGAACAGCTGAGCGCAGAGCTACGACTGTTTAGACGCCGAGAGATGATGCGCATTATTTGGCGCGATTTCACCCGTCAGGCCGAGATGCTAGACACCACAAGGGACGCCACGCTGCTGGCCGAAGCCTGTATTAACGTGGCGATAGAGTATTTGCACGGTATCACCGTGGCAGAGCTGGGTAGCCCCATAGGCCATGCCAGTGGTGAAGAGCAACATTTGCTGGTTATCGCCATGGGTAAAATGGGCGCTTATGAGCTTAATATTTCTTCAGACATAGATCTTATTTTCGCCTATCCCGAATCCGGAGAGACTCAGGGTCGCCCCCGCAAGGTATCCAACCAAGAATTTTTTGCCCGTCTGGGCCAGAAATTAATTGCTTCCCTAGATCGGCAGACCGCCGACGGTTTTGTATTTCGTGTCGATATGCGGCTGCGGCCCTACGGTCAGAGCGGCGCTCTGGTACTCAACTTCGCAGCTCTGGAAGAATATTATTTGACTCAGGGCCGAGACTGGGAACGCTATGCCATGATCAAAGCCCGGGTTGTTACTGGTGCTAGTGACGCTGCTGAAGCATTGCAGCAAATGTTGCACCCGTTTATCTACCGCAAATACCTAGATTACGGCGCCATCGAGTCCCTGCGTGATACCAAGCGCGCTATTAACCGCGAAGTTAGCCGCAGAGGGATGCAAGACAATATCAAGCTCGGCTCTGGGGGTATTCGCGAAGTAGAATTTATCGCCCAGACATTCCAGCTGATTCGTGGAGGCCGAGACAGCCGCCTGCAAACTCAGTCTCTGCATAAGGTTTTGGGACAGTTGGCTGAAGACAATGTATTGGATAAAGCAGAGCGCCAGAGCCTGTGGTCGGCCTATGTCTTCTTGCGCAATACAGAGCATGCGCTGCAGGGCATGGCGGATAAGCAGACCCAGCAGCTACCCAATGATGAGCTTGGACAGCAACGTGTTGCACGACTAATGGGCCAGTCCAGCTGGGGGCAGTTTTATAGTTTGTTGCAGACCCACCGTGATCAGGTAAGCAGCAGTTTTAGTGCCATTATCTCGGATTCTGAGAGTGGAAATGCCAGCACTGGGAATGAGAGCACTGGAAATACGAACACAGGGAGTAAGGCTCTAGACTCAATGCCCGAGCCGTCTTGGTCAATTGACTTAAGGGCGTCCGAGATACTTCCTCAATTACAGCAACTCGGCTATGAGCAGCCCGAGGAGCTGGCTGGATTGTTAGATGGTTTTTATCAGAGCCGTGGAGTGCAGATGCTAGAGAGCCTGCCCAGAACTCGGCTAGAAACTCTAATGCCGAGACTCCTGCAGACCTGTGCTAGCTGCGAGAACAATCAGCAAACATTCCTAAGAGTGCTGGGCCTAGTTCAGGTGATATTGCGTCGCAGTGCCTACCTAGCGCTGCTGGTCGAAAACGCCCAAGCCCTAAAGCAGCTTTGCATACTCTGCGAGCGCAGCAGCTGGATTGCCGATGAACTGGCAGCCTATCCCGCGCTACTTGATGAGTTGCTCGACCCCCGCACCCTCTACACCGCTCCCGAGAAACAACTGCTGCGAGACCAACTGCGCCAGCAGACATTACGTATTGCCAGCGACGATCTTGAGCAGCAGATGGAGGTCATTCGCTACTTCTGTCGATCCTACACATTGCGCGTTGCCGCCTGCGAGGTAACCGATATGTGGCCGCTAATGCAGGTGAGCGATTATCTCACCTGGATTGCCGAGGTAGTGGTAGAGCATGTGGTGAATGTTGCCTGGGACCAGCTAGTCGCAACCTATGGCCAGCCCGCGCTCGCCGAATCAGGTTCTCGCAAAAATAATAGTCACACCCCAGGCTTTATTGTTGTCGCCTACGGCAAAATGGGCGGTATAGAGCTGGGTTATAAGTCTGATCTGGATCTTGTTTTTTTGCACAGCGGCGATTCAAAGCGGCAGACCGATGGTCCGCGCAGTATTGATAGCAGCACCTTTTTTATGCGTCTGGGACAGCGAATTATCCATATGCTGGGGACGCAAACCCCCTCGGGCATTGCCTACGAAATTGATATGCGCCTGCGGCCCTCCGGGAACTCTGGGCTGCTGGTATCCAGCCTTAGTGCCTTTGAGAAGTATCAGCAGCAAAGTGCCTGGACCTGGGAGCATCAGGCTTTGGTTCGTTCCCGCGTGATTGCCGGTGATGCCGATCTCCGCGAAGACTTTAATTTGGTCCGTGAAAACACCTTGCGACAAAAAAGAGACTCGCAATCTCTGGCCACTCAGGTGCAGGAAATGCGTGAAAAAATGCGCCAGCACCTAGGTAAGCATACAAAAGATGGCAAATTCTCCCTTAAGCAAGGCAGTGGAGGTATCGTCGATATTGAATTTATGGTTCAATTTGCAGTCTTGGCTTGGTCCCACGACCATCCCCAGCTTGTTCGCTGGAGTGATACCATCCGCATACTAGAGTCTCTGGCTCAATGTGGATTACTCGCAGAAGAAAGCGCACTCCAGTTAATAGACGCCTACAAGACATTCCGTTCCGCAGGGCACCGCTTAGAACTGCAAAATCAGCAGGCTAAAATAGCGCGGTCAGAATTTGTCCAGGAACGTGAGGCGGTGGTGGAGCAGTGGCAGGCATTATTGCAGTTTTAATTTTTAACAGAGGGTTAGGTCGATGTCGTTTTCAGACCGCGATGGTTTTATTTGGATGGATGGTGGAATGGTTGATTGGCGAGATGCGCAAACGCATTTTTTGACCTCTTCGCTGCATTATGGCAACGCTGTTTTTGAGGGTATTCGAGCCTACGATACCGTCAACTCAGGAACCTGTATCTTTCGTCTGGAAGACCATATTAAACGCCTGTTTAATTCTGCAAAGATTCTGCACATGCAGATTCCGTTTACCCAAGAAGAAATTTGTACCGCGCACCGCGAAGTGGTTCGAGCCAATAATTTAGACGCCGCCTATATTCGACCCCTAGTATTCTTGGGTTCTGAAGGCATGGGTTTGCGCGCTGAAGGCCTCAAAGTGCATGTGGGCATTGCCGGTTGGGACTGGCCATCTTATATGTCCCCAGAGACTCTGGAGACTGGCCTTAAAGTTCGCACTTCGTCTTATACACGGCACCATGTGAACATCACCATGGTAAAAGCCAAGGCCAGCGGAAACTATATCAATTCTATGTTGGCACTCAGAGAAGCTCTTGATTCTGGCTGCGATGAGGCCATCATGCTCGACCCAGAAGGCTATGTGGCTGAGGGCAGTGCCGAGAATTTCTTTATGGTGCGTGATGGCGTGATCTACACTCCAGACCTGACCTCCTGTCTCGATGGCTTGACCAGAGATACAGTATTTAAGCTGGCGGCAGACCATGGCATAGAAGTTCGCGAAAAGCGCATTTCACGGGACGAAGTCTATATCGCTGACGAAGCTTTTTTCACGGGTACAGCGGCAGAAGTAGTGCCTATCCGCGAATACGACAGCCGCATTATAGGCACCGGCAAGCGCGGCCCTGTGGCCACATTATTGCAGGCAGCCTATTTTGATTTGGTGCGCGGCAAGAACGATAAGTATCAGCACTGGTTAGCGCCGGTTGCTGAGTAGTATTTACTATTCCTGGAATAAACAAGATGGCAGCAGTAAAAGAAGTCGTTAATGTTCTGTGCATGAAATGGGGCACTAAGTATGCGGCCGACTATGTGAATACGCTGTATTCCATGGTTGCTCGCAATATGACCAGAGATTTTCGTTTTGTGTGCCTCACCGAAGATGGTGTTGGGCTCCATGAGAAAGTCGAAGTGTTTCCTCTACCTGAACTGTCTGTGGATCTAGGTGGCCCAGAGCGAGGCTGGAACAAACTAGCTGTTTTTGCCGAAACCCTCTATGACCTCAAAGGCAAGGTGCTCTGCCTGGATCTGGATTTAATCATTACTGGCAGCCTGGATGATCTTTTCGATTACCCCGGCGAAGTGATGATTATTAAAGACTGGATCAAAAAAGACGGCACCGGTAACTCTTCGGTATACCGCTTTGAAGTGGGCGCCCATGCCGAAGTACTAGCCGAATTTGAAAAATCCTTTGACGAGATTAAAAAGAAGCATCGCAACGAGCAGGAATATCTGTCCGCGGCGATGATGGCCAAAAACGCTTTGGTTTACTGGCCCGACCACTGGTGTCGAAGCTTTAAGCGTCATTGTATTAAGCCTTATTCATTTTTTGTGGCGCGGGAAACCGAAATGCCAAAAGACACTCGCGTTCTAGTTTTTCATGGCAAGCCAGACCCCCATGAAGCGATCGCTGGGGTCAGCGGCAAATGGTATCGCCGCTTTAAGCCGGCCACTTGGGTGACTGATCATTGGCACTGATGGTTAGCACTGTTCATTAGTACCGTTCATTAGAGCCGTGCTGCTCTAAGTTTTGTTAAAGCTAAAGCTAAAGTTAAAAAGCCTCGGTAGTGTTAACAACCCCGCTAAGCCAAATTAAGTCTAGGAGACTGTGGTGACAAGTTCAGCAAAACAATTTATTTGTATTAACTGGGGCACCAAATACGGCGCCGACTATGTCAATCGTCTGTATGGTATGGTCGCCCGCAACACGACGCCCCCATTTACCTTCACCTGTTTTACCGACAACAGTGATAATTTTCGCCCTGAGGTAGATGCAGTACCTTTGCCCGAACTGAGCTTTGAATTACCTCAAACCAAAAAAGGCATCTGGCCAAAGTGCCGGCTGTGGAACGAAAAACTCGCCCATCTTTCTGGGCCGGTCCTGTTCTTGGATTTGGACCTGGTGGTTACTAGTAACCTAGATAGTTTTTTTGACTACGGCGATCCGGAAGACGTGATTCTCGCCCGCAATCCCAGCAACCCCCTAGAGAAACTAGGTCAGACCTCGGTCTATCGCTTCCCAGTAGGTAAATTGCTGCCTTTGCTAGAGAGATTTGCCCAGTCACCCCTAGAGATCGCAGAAAAATATAAGTACGAACAACGCTATGTCACCCGAAATGCGCCAGGTGGCGTGAAGTTTTGGCCAAAGCCTTGGGTGTTGCACTTCCGTCAGCAATGTCGCCGTACATTTCCCTTCAATTATTTCAAAGTATCAAAGTTACCGGAGAGCGCTAAGTTAGTTATCTTTCCCGGTGATTTGAATCCGCTGGATGCCATTGATGGTCGCTACCATTCTGGCGACGAAGTTGTCACGGCGGCGGAGCATCTAAAGGCAGGGTTTAAGGGGCAGCGTAATCGCTCGTTATTCGCCCATTTAAGGCATTTTATTTTACCGACGCCCTGGGTAGAACAGCGCTGGAAAGAGTAGCTCCTAATAAGAATACTTAGGCTAAGCGCATCTCATAGCCATAGCTATCGAAGTCCTGCTTATAAATACTATTAATAATTTCTAGGGACTTGGGGCTAATAGAGGGCGGTGGCTTTATTTTTCCGGTGCTATTGGCGCGCTGGGAGAAGTCAAAGCCGGTGCCCAGTGCGAAGGCTTCCATATCCTCGGCTCTATCCATCTTGAAGATCGACAGGCGCTTTGGCGCAATACCTAAATCTTTCAATAACAAGTAATTGGGGTGATTGAGAATCCAATGCTGGGGGTGGACATGTTCGTCCAACCAGTAACATTTCGCCAGAAGTTGCACGAAGTCATCAAAGGAGGTGTTTAGCAGAGCCTGCTGAATTTCCTCATTACTGTTACTCTTTATGGACAGGCCCATTAGAGGGAAAAACACCCGCTGCGGTTTTTCCCATTTGAAACCTTTGCTGAAATCGGCGTTCTGGGGGATCTTCTGAAACTTATCTTTGTAGAATGAGATAGCTTTTTGATAGGGGTCGCGAACCGTAAAATATACTTGCGGGTCAGAGTGGTTTATCACTAACTTTGCTTTGTAGCGTTTCACTTTATTAAAATTAGCGGTTTTCTTAAATGATGAAAACATCACCTTAAAATTGGTGACCACCAGTTTATTGCTGTCAGCGACAGTAAAATACGGCATGGAGATGCTCTTGTTATTATAAATACTAATGCCAGATAGTATCTTAAATTGGCTGTAGGTAAGTAGATAATAATCTGTTAATCCCTCGGCGACTTTGCTAACTTACTGCAGCATTGGTTAGGTGATTATCTTTAACGCGACTATTTATCTTAAACGCGACTATTTATCTGTAACGCGACTATTTATTTTTAAGCGACTATATATCCCTAACGGTATTCTTTTATCTTAATGGCGATGTGAATGACATTTAGTAGGTTTCTCTACACAGTAATTTTTTATCTGCTGAGCCCGGTGATTGTATTGCGGCTGCTTTACCGCGCCCTAAAGGCACCGGCCTATGCCCGGCGCTGGTCTGAGCGGTTTGGTTTTGTTGATGTACCATCATCCCAAGACATTATCTGGCTGCATGCCGTTTCTGTGGGCGAAACCCTCGCCGCCATTCCCTTGGTAAAGTCGCTGCAGCACAGTTATCCCAATTCCAGTCCCAGTCCCAGTTATAGTTTGATGGTTACCTGCATGACCCCAACCGGCTCTGAGCGTATCAAAGCCGCCTTTGGCGATAGCGTTGACCATAGTTACGCCCCCTATGATATGCCCGATGCGGTGGCGAGATTTTTAAATCGTGTTAAACCCAAGGTGCTCATTATTATGGAGACAGAGCTGTGGCCCAATACTATCGCCGCCTGCTCTGCCCGCAATATTCCAGTGATCTTGGCCAATGGGCGACTGTCGGCAAAGTCTGCTCGCGCCTATGGCAAAATCCCATCGCTAATTGGCCCCATGCTGCAATCTATGTCTGCTGTTGTGGCTCAGCATGGCGATGACGGCGCTCGATTTACTGATCTTGGGCTACCTGCGAGCGCGCTCAGTGTTAGTGGCAATATCAAATTTGATTTGCACCTGGACTCAGAGGTACAGGGCAAAGCGGGATTGCTGGGTAGCGAGTGGCGGGGTGACAGCCAAAGGTTGGTGTGGCTGGCAGCCAGTACCCATAGAGGGGAAGACGAACTTATTTTGCAGGCCTTTGGGCAGATTACAAAGCATTTATCTGGAGCCGCGCCGCTATTGGTTTTGGTGCCCAGACATCCAGAACGCTTTAACACTGTGGCCCAGCTCTGTGAGAATGCCGGTTTTAAGGTCGCTAGACGCAGCGCCGGCGATGCAACAGCTAATGTTGATATTTTGCTGGGCGATACCATGGGCGAGCTTATGGCTTTCTATGGGGCCTGCGATATTGCTTTTGTGGGAGGCAGTCTGGTGCCTTCTGGCGGGCACAATATGATTGAGCCCGCCGCTTGGGGAGTTCCTATTCTGATGGGCCCCCACCTGTTTAATTTTACAGAGGCGTCGCGGTTATTGATCGAGGGTGATGCAATGGTTGTCTGCGATAGTGCAGAGAGCCTTGCTGGGCAATGTACTGCGCTGTTTGATGATCAACAAAGAAGGTCAGAGATGGGAAAGGCAGCGCGCCTTATCGCCGAAGCCAATCGTGGCGCGCTGGATCGTTTACTGGCGGTGATTAAACACCGCCTCTAACGGATACTGGTGTTGCTCAGAATTGCTTGGAGTTGCTAAGCGTTACTTAAAATAGCTAACAGTTACACAGCTTTACTTAGCAATAACCAGCTGCGGGTCCAGCCAAGCATTTAGAGCGTAGACATCGTCTGGCGATAGTTGCCCCGCGACTTCCTTAAGACTCATCATCGACAAAATATAATCGTATCGCGCATTGGCATAGTTGCGGCGAGCGCGGAACAATGTGCGCTGGGCAACCAAGACATCGACGATATTTCTGGTACCAACTTCATAGCCGGCCTGAGTAGCGGCCAGGGCGCTATTGGCAGATGTAATTGCCTGTTTGCGAGCTTTGACTCGGGCAGCATTGGTGAGTACTAACTGGTGTCTAGATCTAGCTGACTGCACAGTGTTGCGCTTCGCAGCGGTATAACCTTCTCCTGCTTGAATAGCTCTCTGCTTGGCCTGACGACGCTGGGCATCAACACCGCCCCCCATGATTGGCATACTGACCGAGATGACAAATTGGTGGCCGTCTTGCAGTGATTCAAAGGGCGTACCATAGTTAAAGCCATCGGAATCGGAATCGTAGTAAGTTGCGCGACCAGTGATCTTAGGCAGGCGCGCAGCGGCGGCCGCTTTTGCCTCATTGTAAGAGGCGTCCTTACCCAGTTCGGCAACTTTTAGCTGGAAATTATTACCTAATGCCAAATCAACCCAGGCTTCACTGATTTCTGGGTTGGGGGCAGTTGCTTCAAACTTACCCATAAGACCCGCCAAAACCGTATGGCTCTGGCCGGTGAGAACTTCTAGTGCTTCAAAGGCTATGTTCACAGCACCTCGAGCTTCGAGGCTATTAACCGCGGCATCATCAAAAACTGCCTGAGCTTCATGAACATCGGTAATAGGCAGTAGGCCAACTTCGAAGCGCTCTCGAGTCTGCTCTAGCTGGCGCTGAATAGCGCGCTCTTCGGCTTCGCGAGTCTCCATGTTGTCATGGGCGCGCAGGGCATTAAAGTAAGCTTGGCTAACACGTATAATCAGTGACTGCTGGTCGGCAGAGAACTGCGCTCTGGCGCTCTGGCTCAGGGCTTTACCCCCGCGGAATCTATACCAAGACGGCATATCAAAAATCGCTTGGTTTAGTGTTGCGCTGTAGCGTGTCTGCTCGCTGTCGGTCAAACCGTTGCGAGTAGAGATAAAAGACTCATCTTCAATGACAATCACCGACTGGGCATTTTCATTGTTTTCGGACTGGGTGTAGTCCCCAGAGATAGAGATTTGTGGCAGCAGCGCGGCGCGGCTAATATTCTTTATTTCACGATCTGCATTAAAACTCGCGCGGGCAGCACGAAGCACGGGATCGTTCTGTAGAGCACTGTCGTATATATCTTTTAGGGAATCAGCCGAGCTGAGCGGTGCGACCAGTAAAGTCGCGCTAAAGGCAAGTAGCCCAAGTTTGATCAAACGCATAAAATCTCCGTAAGAATTCTTATTATTACTTCATTGTTACTGAGGCTCAGAGGCGAGCCTCAATTTGTATTAACCGTTTCCAATTTGGGGCATATTCTAGCAGACTTGCCTGATTGAGATACCAAAACTGCGATAGCCAGCCAATAATCTTTGTGAGAGGAAACTGGCCCTATTTGATTAGGTTATTTATTATCGCATTGAGATACTAATACGGATAATATCTATTAAATGATTAATAAACACCGCTTTGGCGACCAGGATTACCGTATAGAGTCCAGAGAAACAGTCTTTCAGGGATTTTTCCGGATTACCAAACTGGTCGTGAGTCATCGTTTATTTGGTGGGGGCTGGAGTCGGCTCCTAGGCCGCGAGCTTTTTCAGCGAGGGGACGCCGTGGGTGTGCTGCTCTATGACCCTGAACATCATAGAATTGGCTTAGTTGAGCAGTTTCGGGTTGGCGCGCTCAATGATCATCACGGTCCCTGGCAGTATGAAGTTGTTGCGGGCATGATTGAGCCGGGTAGAACCCCAGAGCAGGTCGCGGAGCAAGAGCTACAGGAAGAAGCCGGCATTAGGGTACAAAAACTGCTGCCCATCACCAACTATTTAGTGAGCGCTGGGGGTACAGACGAAAAAATGCACATGTTTTGCGGCCTCTGTAATCTGCAAGATCGCGAGGGCATATTTGGCGCGGACCATGAAGGTGAAGATATTATGTTTCAGGTGTGGCCCTACGACGACGTCATGAAGGCACAGGCTGAGGGGTTATTGAATAGCGCAGCTCTGACTATCGGTCTATTTTGGTTACAGCTGAACATTGAAAATTTACGCAACAACGAGCCAGTGAAAGTCTAAAATAAAAACTAGCGATGTGGGATTGCTCGCAAAATAAAAGAAGGAAATACATACTTTGGCAGTGTTTGAAACCCGACGACAGCAGCACGACTTAGCGGGCTTACATGAAGAATGTGAGCTCAACTATCGGCGTCTGCATCGGATTATGCCGGACAGTTTGAGTCTGGGAGCTTCCCTTGCTTTGGGTTACGGCTCCAGTAATGAAGACACCTCCGGCGATCAAAATAGTCGCCGATCCGGCATTCAGCTGCAGGTCATAGAAGTGACCAAGTACACCAGCACATTGCTGGTAACGGCGGAACGAGCTGGACCTCTCTGGTTGCCAGAGATTGAAGTCAAGGTGCGGGTCTATCGCGACGCGCAAATGGCAGAGGTCATTGAATGGTGCACAGATCGCACGATTCCTTGGGCTCTAACGGAAACTAAGGGTATGCAGGCAAGAGATGAAAAGTGGCAGTGGAATCTGTTCCTCAGCGAACTTTTGTCCCACGGTCTGCGGCATGGAATGACTGTATTGGAGGCCTAGTCGTCAATGGATATTATTCGTCTTACTCAGATTACTGACCTGCACCTAGGTGTTGATGAAGAGGCAACTCTTGGCGGTGTTCCCACCTTAGCCAGTTTTGAGGCCGTATTGCAGGCCGTGACCGATCAGGGCCGTGACAACGACCGGTTGCTGCTCACTGGCGATCTGGCCGCCGATTGCCAGCCCGGTGCCTACCAATTACTGAATAAAGTATTAAGCGCCCATGGCAAAGAGGCCCTTTGGTTGCCAGGTAACCATGATGATGCTCAGCTTATGGCAGATAATCTGGTAGATTTTCCCGCCCAGGCGACATTGGATTTGGGTCTGTGGGGCGTACTGACTTTAGATACCTCCCAGCCCAACCAGTCCGGCGGTCATATTAGCAATGAGCAATTGCAGGCTGTCGAGCAGGGCCTGGCAAAACTCGCTAACAAATTTGTACTGGTGGCTATGCACCATACTCCAGTGCCGGTTAACTGCGCTTGGCTGGACCAGCAGCAGATCGATAATCAGCAGCGGCTTTATAACCTGCTGCAGGCCCATGGCAATGTCCGGGGTGTGATTACTGGCCATGTACACCAGCAATTCGATGGCCACTGGGGTGAATTACCCCTTTATTCTGCTCCGTCTAGCTGTGTTCAGTTTAAGCAGCACAGTGATGACTTTGCGCTTTCCGACCAGCCTCCAGGTTATCGGTGGTTAGATTTGCACGGTGATGGAAGCCTTGAGACTGGCGTTGAATTTGTGTCTAATTTTAGCCTGCTGCCCAATCTCGATTGCGCCAGCTACTAACGAGCTATCTACCAAGCCCCTTTAATAAGTGCCTATACAAGTATTTATACAGGTATCTATTCAAGTACCTGGCAAGCACCGACCAGCTATAAAGTCTAAATCAGTCACTGACAACCTACTGGCTTTGGCTATAATGGAGCTTGATTTACAGGTTAGTTCAATATGCCAATGCTGCTCTATCTCCACGGGTTTAACAGTTCACCCGAGTCTAAAAAGGCTTTGCAGACTCAGCGTTGGTATGCCGATAATGCAGCGGACATAAACTTTGTCTGCCCGGCCTTGCCGCCGTTTGCCGACCGCGCTATGGGTATGTTGAGGTCGCTGGTAGAGGCACAGATAGAAGGACAGTTAGAAGGACAGCCACCCGAGCCGGTCTACTTAATAGGCAGCTCCATGGGCGGCTTTTTTGCTACCTGTTTAGCAGAACAGTACGGACTGCGTGCGGTGCTCATTAACCCGGCGGTGAGCCCGGGTCGAGGCCTAGATAAGTGGCTAGGAGAAAACCGCAACTATACAACCGATGAAAAATGGGTTTTTGAGCCTCAGCATATAGCTGAATATATAGCTCTGGACCCAGGCGACATAAAAGATAAAAGTCATTACAAAGTACTCTTGCAAACCGGTGATGAAGTATTGGACTACCGAGATGCCCAGAGACGTTATCAGGGATGTGACATGGTCATCGAAGAGCAGGGTGACCACAGTTTTACAACTTACCATCAGCATCTGGCCGCTATTCACCAGTTTCTGGTTTCCGCCCCTAGCAGTTAACTACTAAATCGATCCTAAGAGCAGATGAGCAACTACAACGCAAAAGATATTGAAGTCCTGACTGGACTAGACCCGGTACGCAAGCGCCCGGGCATGTACACAGACACCAGCCGTCCCAATCATTTGGCCCAAGAGGTCATTGATAACAGTGTGGACGAGGCGCTGGCGGGTCACGCCAACCGCATTGATGTCACATTGCACAAGGACGGGTCGGTCTCTGTCGGTGATGATGGCCGCGGTATGCCAGTGGATATTCACCCAGAACAGGGCCTGCCAGGCGTGGAAGTTATTCTCTCGACACTCCATGCGGGGGGCAAGTTCTCCAATGACAACTATCAGTTCTCTGGTGGTTTGCATGGTGTGGGTGTGTCCGTGGTCAATGCTCTGTCCACCAAGCTGGACTTGATCGTCAAGCGCGAGGGTAAGGTCCATCAGATTTTATTTGCCGATGGTTACAAAACCTCCGATCTGGAAGTAATTGATACCTGCGGCCAGCGCAATACTGGCACGATTTTACGCTTCTGGCCCGACGCCTCCTATTTCGACTCAGCAAAGTTTAGTGTCTCAAGACTGCGCCATGTACTGCGAGCAAAAGCAGTGCTCTGTGGCGGTTTGACCATGAGTTTTCACGACGAAAATAGCGGTGATAGTGAAGAGTGGTTTTACGAAGACGGCCTTAAAGATTATCTTGCCGGCGCTCTCCATGGCTGGGAGGTTATTCCCGCAGAGCCCTTTATCGGTGCGTTTTCCTCCGAGAATGAGGCGGCCGACTGGGCCGTGCAATGGATGCCAGAGGGCGGTGAGCTGGTACAGGAAAGTTACGTTAATTTGATACCGACGCCCCAGGGCGGCACCCACGTTAACGGCATGCGTAGCGGCTTACTGGACGCCATGCGCGAGTTCTGTGAATTTAGAAACTTGCTACCCCGCGGTCTCAAGTTGGCACCAGACGATATCTGGGATCGCTGTAGTTTTGTTCTATCGTCAAAGCTGGCCGACCCGCAGTTTTCTGGTCAGACCAAAGATCGTTTGTCATCTCGGGAAGTGGCTGCCTTTGTTTCGGGGGTGGTTAAAGACTCCTTCAGCCTATGGCTAAACCAGCATACCGAAGAGGCAGAAAAGCTCGCCGAGCTATGTATTTTCAGCGCCCAGCGACGCATGCGTGCCAGCAAAAAAGTGGTGCGCAAAAAGATTACTCAGGGCCCAGCCCTACCCGGAAAATTAGCCGATTGTTCCAGCGGTGAACCAGAGCGCTGCGAAATATTTCTCGTTGAGGGTGACTCAGCCGGTGGTTCTGCCAAGCAGGCTCGCAACCGTGAGAACCAAGCCATTATGCCCCTGCGCGGTAAGATTCTGAATACTTGGGAAGTAGACTCTCAGGAAATTTTGGGTTCTCAGGAAGTCCATGATATCTCGGTGGCTCTGGGGGTTGACCCCGCAGTAGAGTCTGTCGAGTCACTGCGCTACCACAAGGTATGTATTCTCGCCGACGCCGACTCCGATGGACTGCATATTGCTACCCTGCTCTGTGCTTTGTTTGTGCGGCACTTCCGCCCCTTGGTCAGTGCGGGCCATGTATATGTGGCCATGCCTCCGCTGTTTAGAATCGACGTGGGTAAAGATGTTTATTACGCCCTAGACGACGCCGAGAGACAGGGTATTCTCGATCGAATTCAGGCCGAAAACAAACGTGGCAAGGTCAACGTACAGCGCTTTAAAGGGCTGGGTGAAATGAACCCGTTACAGCTCCGCGAGACCACCATGGACCCAGATACGCGACGCTTAGTTCAGCTGACACTTGAGCCCGGTGACGAGACTAATAATATGCTCGATATGTTGTTGGCCAAAAAGCGCGCTTCAGATCGTCGCCAATGGTTAGAAACCAAAGGCAATCTGGCAGACGCGGCCAACCTTTAAGGCCTGGCTCACTTTGGGATGCCTTAGTTGAGGCGGCCTTAGTTTCCGTGGTCTTAGTTTATTTAAATTTAATTTACGTTAGAAAATAGGAACAGCGATGAACGATATCGTCACCTTTAATGATCAGGGGCTGGAGAGCCGGCCCCTAAGCCAGTACGCCGAACAGGCCTACCTAGACTATTCCATGTACGTGATCCTCGATCGGGCGATTCCCCATATTGGCGACGGGCTCAAGCCAGTGCAGCGGCGTATTGTCTTTGCCATGAGCGAGCTGGGCCTTAAGGCTAATGCAAAGTACAAAAAATCGGCCAGAACGGTCGGTGATGTGATCGGTAAGTATCACCCCCATGGCGACAGTGCTGCCTACGAGGCAATGGTCCTCATGGCGCAGCCCTTTTCCTACCGTTACCCCCTTGTTGATGGCCAGGGTAACTGGGGTTCTCCCGATGATCCCAAATCCTTTGCGGCGATGCGTTACACAGAGTCCAAACTGTCGAAATATGCCGATGTGCTGCTGTCAGAATTAGGTCAGGGTACCGCTAACTGGCGCCCTAACTTTGATGCCACTATGGATGAGCCGGAGATACTGCCGGCCCGTGTACCCAATGTGTTACTTAATGGCACCACCGGTATTGCCGTGGGCATGGCCACAGATATTCCGCCCCATAATCTTAACGAAGTGGTCGATGCCTGCTTGCATCTTCTCGACAACCCAAAGGCCACTGTGCCGGACCTGATGAGCTATATCAAAGCCCCAGACTTCCCCACAGATGCTGAAATCATTACCCCTCAGAGCGATATTCTCAACACCTACGAGACCGGTCGTGGCTCTGTAAAAATGCGCGCCATTTGGAATAAAGAAGACGGCGATATCATTGTTACCGCGCTGCCATTCCAAGCCTCGGGCTCTAAAATCCTTGAGCAGATTGCTGCCCAGATGCGCAACAAAAAATTGCCTATGGTTGAAGATCTGCGCGATGAGTCAGATCATGAAAACCCGACTAGGCTGGTGATTATTCCCCGTTCCAACCGCATCGATGTTAATGCGCTGATGGACCACCTGTTTGCCACTACAGATCTCGAGCGCAGCTATCGCATCAATATGAATATCATTGGTATTGATGGTCGACCTGCCGTGATGAACCTGCACCGAATTCTAAAAGAATGGCTCAGCTTTCGCATCGATGTGACTCGTCGTCGTCTGGATTACCGTCTGCAAAAAGTTGAAAAGCGCCTGCACCTATTAGATGGTTTGCTGACGGCGTTTTTGAATATTGATGAAGTGATTCATATTATTCGCACCGAAGATGAGCCAAAGCCGGCATTGATAGCGCGCTTTGACCTGTCTGACACCCAGGCCGAATATATCCTGGATACCAAATTGCGTCAGTTAGCGCGGTTAGAGGAAGTTAAAATTCGTGCCGAGCAGGACGAGCTGGCCGAAGAAAAAGCGGCGCTTGAATTACTGCTGGGCTCTGATGTTCGCTTAAAAACATTGGTCAAAAAAGAACTTCGAGCCACGGCTGAAGAATACGGTGATGACCGTCGTTCACCACTAACAGAACGGGGCGAAGCTCAGGCATTTAGTGAGAAAGACCTGATGACCGCAGAGCCGATTACCGCAGTGCTGTCTGACAAGGGTTGGCTGCGAGCCGCTAAGGGCCATGAAATTGACCCGACCAGTTTAAGTTACAAATCCGGCGATAAATTTTTGTCGGCAGCCAAAGGTAAGAGCAACCAAAATGTGTTTTTGCAGGATACAACAGGGCGCTACTACGCTTTGCCCGGCCACACCTTGGCATCAGCGCGAGGGCAGGGTGAACCTGCCACAGGACGTCTTAAAATGCCCCCCGGCGCACTATTTACCGATGTAGTGATGGGCCACGACGAGCAAAAGATATTATTGAGCACAGATGCTGGCTACGGTTTTATTGCCAACATCAGCGATCTGGTGACCAAGAATAAAGCCGGTAAAGCTGTGGTCTCGATTTCCAAAGGTGCGCGCATACTGGCGCCTAAAATACTCGACACTGGCAATGCGCTTATTGCGGCAGTGAGTAATGAAGGGCGCATGTTGGTATTCCCGATCACCGAGTTGCCGGAGTTGGCTCGCGGCAAGGGCAATAAAATTATTAATATTCCAAGCTCTAGGCTGCAATCAAGGGAAGAATACGTGATTGATTACGGCATTATCCCTGCGGGAGGCGCCCTGGTGGTGCATTCTGGCAAGCGCTACCTAGTGATGAAAGAGAAGGATCTAGAACACTACCGCGGAGAGCGCGGCCGTCGCGGGCACAAATTGCCCCGCGGGTTCCAGAATGTCGATAGGCTAGAAATCCAAACTAGTTAAATACTGGCTGATGGGACAAACTGGTTTAGAAAAAATGCTTTTAATCAACTACGCTTAAGGGGAATGCCTAATCCTTCTGATTGGGCTTACTGGTAGAGATTAAAAGGATTTTGATATGGGTGAGACGATTGAATTAATACAAGAGCTGGCACTGCTCTATGGGGTAAAAGTGCTTACCGCACTGGCGATTTTTATTGTTGGTAAATGGGTCGCCAATAAAATCTCTAAGATTGTGCAAAAAGTGTTAGCTAAAAATAATGCCGACCCAGCGATTGAACATTTTGTTGGCAGCCTGGTGTCCTGGGCATTATTAATCTTTGTGGTCATTGCCGCCCTTGGGCAGCTGGGTATTCAGACCGCGTCATTTGTCGCTATTGTGGGTGCTGCAGGTCTAGCCATCGGCTTAGCGCTGCAGGGTTCACTGGCCAACTTCGCCGCCGGTGTACTGATTCTTATATTCCGTCCGTTTAAAGTGGGTGACTTCATTGAAGTGGCCGGGGTCTCCGGCGTGGTGCAAAAGATTCAGATATTTACCACAGAGCTAAATTCCCCAGATAATAAAAAAATCATCGTGCCCAATGGCGGTGTTATCAGCGGCAATATCACTAACTATTCGGCCAACGATACTAGGCGTGTAGATCTGGTGTTTGGTATTGGCTATGGCGATGATATTGATGGTGCTAAAGCGGTACTGCAGGCTGTTGTGGCGGCCGAGGCCAAAGTACTTAAGGACCCAGCGCCTACTGTTGCTGTGGTAGAGCTTGCGGACAGTTCGGTCAATCTAGTCTGTCGCCCTTGGGTAAGCAGCGCGGATTACTGGGATGTCTATTTCAATGTTACCGAGGCTGCCAAGAAGGCCCTGGACGCCAAAGGTATTTCTATTCCCTTTCCACAGAGAGACCTGCATATACATAATGTTGGACTCTCTAATGAGTCAGCAGAGGCCCAGTCAGCAGGAGCCGAGTCAGCTTCGACTGAGTCGTCGATAGCTTAACTTTCGATGGGCTTAATTTTAGAGGGGTTTGTTCTTAGAGGTACTAATTCCATAACGACTAATCGACACAAGGATAACTAGCATGGGTATTTTTTCATGGATTTTGTTAGGACTATTGGCAGGCATATTAGCGAAAGTTATTATGCCGGGCGACGACAAAGGCGGGTTTGTAATGACGACTTTGTTGGGTGTTGCCGGTGCTTTTATTGGCGGCTGGCTAGGTTCGCTGGTGGGCTTGGGCACTGTTGGAGAGTTTAGTCTAGGCAGCTTGCTGACCGCCATAGTGGGCGCGCTAGTGCTGTTGTTTGTCTATCGGCTTTGGTCTAAGTAGATATTCCATCTAAGTAGTCATTGTTGTAATACAAATGTTGTATACAAAAAAACGCCGCGTCTGCGGCGTTTTTTTTGTTGGTCTTAGCACTCTAGTCGCTCTGGCGACTACCAAGCAGATAAAAACCCTTAAGTAAGTTAAGCGCTTCGTAGAGTTGATTGTCTGCGCTCAGGTCTTCTTTTTCATCCTTATCATCTGCCTTGTCTTTATCTTCCCCTTCGCCAGTTTCTAAATGGCCTTCAAGGTCGGCTTCACGGACGGTTTTGCGAATGTTGTAAGGGCGAATTTCAGCGCGCTCGACAATAATGTCAGGGACAATACCCTCGGCCTGAATTGAGCGACCGCTGGGAGTGAAGTAGCGGGCGGTGGTTAATTTTATTGCCCGGCCATCCCCAAGGGGCAATACAGTCTGCACAGACCCTTTACCAAAACTTTGGGTACCTAAAATCGCGGCACGGCCATGATCCTGTAATGCGCCCGCTACAATCTCTGAGGCAGAGGCACTGCCACCATTGACTAAAACAACGACTGGTAAGCCCTCGAGTATATCCCCGGCTGTGGCTTCGAAGCTTTGGTTAGCACTGGGCAGACGGCCCTCGGTATAGACAACAGTGCCGGAGTCGATAAGCGCACCGGCAATCTCTACCGATGCGGGAACTAGACCGCCTGGGTTGTTGCGCAGGTCAATCACGACACCTTTAAGAGGCTCGTCTTTTGGTCGGTCATTTTTAAGCTCTTTTAATGTTGCGACAAAGTCGCTACCTGAATTGCGCTGGAACTGAGCCACTCGAACATAGCCATAACCTGGTTCAAGCAGGCGGCTGCGTACAGCACTGACCTTAATAATATCCCTCACTACATCGATATCAATGGTGTCGTCTTGGCCTTCGCGAAAAATGGTTAATTTAATAGGAGTCCCTTTTTTACCGCGCATTTTTTCAATGGCCTTTTGTAGGCTCATGCCGCGCACCGGGTTATCGTTCATCTTTACAATTAAATCTCCGGCTTGCACGCCGGCTTCAGCAGCGGGGCTGTCGTCGATTGGAGATACCACGCGAATCACACCGTCTTGGGTGCTGACCTCTAGCCCTAGACCACCGTATTCACCGGAAGAGCTTTCTTCGAGGTCACCGTAGCTCTCTTCATTGAGGTATACCGAATGGGGGTCTAGTTCAGTGAGAAGCCCAGCGATGGCATTCTCTAAAAGCTGGGTGTCGCTAACCTCTTCTACATAACCTTGACGAATCTGCTCAAATACTTGGGTAAATAAACGCAGCTCGCGGAGCGGTAGCCGTTGTTCAGGGGACTCCTTATTACTATCTTCAATAGACGCCTCAAGAGCTTTTTGGGGCTGTATTACACCTTCGGGTTCGGCTGTTTGGGCAGAGGCAGATACACAAATAAACCCCAGGTATAGGCTTAAAATGATTCTTAACATAGGTGATTTCCTTAAATTGACCTAGTTTGGAGTCTAAAAGACCAGCTTGGTTGCACTGGATTCGCTCTTTACTTAAATAGCCACTCAGGGCTCTTTATACGTGGCTGAGGGCTCTCTATAAGTCGCTGAGGGCTTTTTAATATTGGCATACAGGTAATTGTAGACGCTAGCGCTTGCCAAGCCATGATTTTGGATCAGCGGGAACGCCCTGTTTACGTATTTCAAAGTACAGGGCAGGCTTGCTCAATCCGCCGGTATCCCCAGCTCGCGATAGTATCTCATTGCTCTGCACCAGATCTCCGGTGTCTTTGAGTAGCTCCTGGTTATGGGCATAGAGGGTCATGTAGCCGCCGCTATGATCGACAATCACCAGTAGCCCAAAGCCCCGCAGGTAATTAGAAAATACCACGCGGCCATGGTGTACGGCTTTTACGGCATCTCCTGCCTTGGCATTAATCAACCAGCCTTCCCAGCGCAACTCACCGGAACGACTGCTGCCAAAGCTGTGGGCCACGCGCCCCTTTAAGGGCCAGCTGAGTTTTCCTTTGCGAGATATAAAAGACTCGTAGTTAGAGGGCAGGGCCAGATCGGCTGAGGCCTGTTTTACGGCTGCAAGCAGCTCTTCTAACTTGCCTCTTTCTTTTTGTAGTTTGCTGAGTTTCTTTTTGTCACTGCGCAGCGAGACCTTTACGGTATCTAATGTCTGTTTACGCTTTTTAACCTGACTGGCCAGTTTGGTTTTATCGGCTTGCAGTTCTTTTCGCGACTGGCTGAGGCGCAGAGATTCACTTTTAATACTGCGAATTACCCCAGCTAGTTCATCTACATCGGCTTTGTAGCGCTGAATTTTATCGGCCCGTGCCTGCAAAAAATAATCGTAATATCTAAACACTCGGGAAATTTGTTGCGGGTCTTCTTGATTGAGCAGCAGCTTGATAGGTTCTTGATTGCCTAGCTTATAGGCGGCGGCAATCTGCTCGACAATAGCCGCACTCTGGCCGTCAATACCTTGCTGCAGATCGTTTTGTTGTTTATTGAGTTTTTTCAACTTGGCTTCTAAATTGTTAATTTTGTTGCGCAGCCGCCGCACATTGCTATTGATCTTACTAGCTTTGAGCTCGATCTTTTTTAGCCCAGTCTGCAGGTTGTCGCGCTCTTTGTCGCGATCTTCAAGTTTTTTTTCTAGACTGGAAATGGAACGCTTAAGGTTATCTAACTGCTTTTCCTGTTTGCCGTCGGCGGCAGCGAGGGAACTAAAGCCCAACAGCAGAGAGCAGGTTACCAAGGTGCTTAGCAGCAGCCTTGGTAATCTATGTCTCGCTGCTGAGTTATTCATCAGATTATGAGAGAGCGGCCGGTCATTTCGGCAGGTTGGTCGAGCCCCATTAGTGCAAGCATGGTGGGGGCTATATCCGCGAGTGAGCCGTCTGCTGCGAGGCCCAGTTGGCGATGTCCTGCATAGACCAGCGGCACGGGCAACGTGGTGTGCTGTGTATGAGGCTGATTATTAGATTCATCAAACATCTGCTCTACGTTGCCGTGGTCGGCGGTAATTAAGCATTCACCACCAGCAGCGGTAATGGCAGTAATAATCTGACCAAGACAGTGATCGACCGCTTCAACGGCCTTAACAGAGGCGTCAAAGTCACCGGTGTGACCAACCTGGTCGCAGTTGGCATAGTTACAAATAATGGTATCGAACTGCCCGCTGCCAATAGCTTCTACAAGCTTTTCGGTCACTTGGGGGGCACTCATCTCCGGCATTTCATCGTAGGTGCTGACGTCTGGAGAAGGGATTAATATTCGCTCTTCACCTGGGTATAGTGACTCGCGGCCGCCGCTAAAAAAGAACGTTACATGGGCGTATTTTTCAGTCTCTGCTATGCGTAATTGCTGCTTGTTCTGACTGGCCAGATACTCGCCGAGGGAATTGACTAATGGCTGTGGAGGATAGGCGCAGGGCACGTCGATATTAGCTTCGTATTCTGTGGTCATCACAAAGGTCGATAGGGAGGGTACTGTAGCGCGAGTGAAACCATCAAAGCCGCTTTCGCCATTATCGTCGACGAAGGCATGGGTTATTTCTCGTGCGCGGTCCGGCCTAAAGTTCATGTAGATAACCGCATCGCCATCGACAATCGATACTGTGGACTCACCTGGGCCAGCAATACTGGTGGCTTTTACGAACTCATCGTTCTCGTCCCGGGCATAGGCTGCCTCGAGCCCACTGATAGGGTCAGTTGCTCTATGGCTACCAACACCTTCGGTCATTAGACGATAGGCCTGTTCTACCCGATCCCAGCGATTATCCCGATCCATGGAATAGAAACGGCCGATAATAGAGGCAATGCGGCCTACGCCTAACTGTTCGCAAAGGGCCTGAGTCTTTTCTAGAGAAGGCTTGGCGCTGCGCGGGGGGCAGTCGCGGCCATCGAGAGAGGCATGAATATAAACTTTTTGTGCACCGCGCTGAACAGCTAACTCCAGCATGGCATTGATATGGTTTTCGTGGCTGTGGACACCGCCGGGGGACAGCAAGCCCATAATATGTACGGCATTGTCGGTGGCTATGGCTTTATCGATGGCATCGCAAAACACCGGGTTAGTAAAGAAGTCGCCATCGGCAATCGCTTTATTGATACGGGTAAAGTTTTGATACACCACACGCCCAGCGCCCAGCGTCATATGGCCCACTTCAGAGTTACCCATTTGGCCTTCGGGCAATCCCACTTCTAGACCCGAGGTGTGAATAAGTGTTTTGGGGTTGTTGGCCCATAATTTTTCCCATACAGGTGCATTGGCACCGGCAACGGCATTGTATTTCGCGTCGCTGCTGTAGCCGAAGCCGTCAAGAATCAAGAGTACTAGGGGGGATTTCTCTGTAGTCATAGATTTTTGTATACATCCTGTTGGGTACTTATTAAGTACTCTGATTCTAAAGCTAACGCAGCAAATTCGCTACGCTCGTTTCGTTATTAAATAACCTGCTAAAACAAGGACTGCTAAGAAAAGCACTACTAAAACCAGCACTATTAAAGCGCCCTCTAAAAACGGCCCGCCTAAAAAGCTCCCTACTGGTTTTCCAGAATCTCCCAGCGCTCGTAACAATGGCTGAGTTGCTTCTGGCAGTCCGCCAGCTGGGTTTCGGTCGCCTGAGTTTCAGATCGCTCACCTTTATAAAAGTCTGGCTGGCTAATGAGCTCAGAAATCTGTGCAATTTGCGTTTCCAGCTCTTCAATTTGTTTAGGTAGGCTATCGAGCTCCCGCTGATCTTTATACACCAGCTTCTTGCCTGCGGTTTTATTCTTGGCCTGAATCTTTGCAGGCTCTTGGGCCGGGGCAGGCTGTTCCGCCTTGCGCTGACGCAACCAGTCGTCATAGCCACCGATATATTGATTGATACTGCCATCGCCCTCAAAGACCAGAGTGCTGGTGACTACGTTATTGAGAAAAGCACGATCGTGACTCACAAGAATAATAGTGCCCTTGTAGTCTATTAACAGTTCCTCGAGCAGATCTAAGGTGTCGATATCCAGGTCGTTGGTCGGTTCATCCAAGACTAATATATTGGATGGCTGGGTAAACAGCTTAGCCAGCAAGAGCCGATTGCGCTCTCCACCAGATAGAGCCTTGACCGGTTGGCGACAGCGCTCAGGGGCAAACAAAAAATCTTGCAGATAGCTGATTACATGGCGGGGTTTGCCGCCGATTTCCAGCATGTCTTTACCTCCAGAGACATTATCTTGAACAGTTTTTTCTTCGTCCAATGCTGATCTGTACTGGTCAAAATAGGCCACGTTTAAGTTGGTGCCTGTTTTGATTGTGCCCTGCTGCGGGCTTAGTTCGCCGAGTAGTAGTTTAATTAATGTTGTTTTACCCACACCATTGCGGCCGATAAAGCCGACTTTGTCACCGCGCTGAATCAGGGTCGAGAAATCCCGTACCACGGGCTCGTTGGAGTCCCCGCCTTCAAAGGTGAAGCTGATATTTTGCGCTTCGGCGACGATCTTGCCGGATTTGTCCGCCTGCTGAATATCCATGCGCGCTGTGCCCAACTGTTTGCGACGATCGGCGTACTCTGAACGCATTGATTCCAATGCGCGGACTCGGCCTTCGTTACGGGTGCGGCGCGCTTTAATACCCTGACGAATCCAGACTTCCTCTTGGGAGAGTCGTTTGTCGAACAAGGCATTTTGCCGCTCTTCAACTTCGAGAATATCTTCTTTACGCTGCAGGTAAGTCGCATAGTTGCAGTTAAATTCTGCCAGCTGGCCGCGATCGATTTCAATAAAGCGGGTGGCCAGATTATCCATAAAGCGGCGATCGTGGCTAATAAATAACAGTGAGCCCTCCCACTTGAGTAGGAACTGCTCAACCCATTGAATCGCGTCGATATCTAAATGGTTAGTCGGCTCGTCTAGTAACAGCAGGTCTGGGTCGCAGACCAGCGCTCGGGCCAGAAGCACTCGACGTTTATAACCGCCGGAGAGGCTGGAGATATCGACGTCTGCGTTGAGATCCATCTTGGTAATAATCGCTTCGACACGCTGGTTAATATCCCAGCCATTGACCCGGTCGAGCTCGCTTTGGCAGTCTTCGAGGTCGCGCATGGTTTGATCACTGGGATCATTGCCGAGCTCTAGAATCAGATGGTGGTAACGCTTGGCCAGTTCGCCCTCGGCACCCAGCCCTTGAGTAATAACGTCAAAAACACTGCCCTCTGCATCCTTAGGCACCGACTGTTCTAGCTGAGCTATTTTTACCCCAGAGGCGCGCTTTAAAACGCCCTCATCAGCAATCACCTGGCCGGTGAGAATCTTCATCAGAGTCGACTTGCCAGCGCCGTTGCGGCCGATCAAGCAGACTCGCTCACCGCGCTCAATCACCAAATTAATATGGTCGATTAGGGGCGGTTGGCCATAGCTAAGATAAATATCTTGCAGTGTTACTAGGGGCATAGATTACTGTCCTGGTTTTACGATTGAGTCAGGAACAGTTGCTTCCCCGAATGGTTGTGTCATTAAAATTAACTTTGGCAGCAAAGTCATAGAGCCGAGCAGCGCTGCTGTCATGGCTAGACCTGTGAGCAAACCAAAGTAAATCGATGGGATAAAGTTAGAGAGGGCCAGAATCGAGAAACCCACAATAATCGTAATCGCTGTGTAAAACAGTGCCTGGCCAATACTGGCATGGGCGCTGTGCATGGATGCTAGATAATTACTCTGCACCGCAAATTCACGGCGGAATCTGGTGATGTAATGAATCGAGTGGTCCACGCCAATACCTACAGTAATCGCGGCAATGGTAATGGTCATCATATCCAGTGGAATGGCGAAAATACCCATGCCCCCAAGTACAACACCAGCGGCGAGAAAGTTGGGCAGCATGGCGATGAGGGAAATCTTCAGCGAGCGAAACAGCACCAAAAACATCAGCATAATGCCGATAAATACTGCACCCAAGGTGAGTATCTGCGACTTGTAAAGGCTCTGGAGCATATTGTTGTACAGCACTAGCAGGCCAGTGAAGCGAATATCGGTTTGCTTTATGCCCACTTCATTGACCGCAAAGTCGTTTATTTTCTTAAGCAGATCAGCGCGTCTTAGGCCCGCGGTTTCCATGGCACGCAATTGAATGCGGGCCTCGTCAATATCTTCAAGAAGGTACGGCGCTACCATCTGCTGATAGATTTCATCGCCGAGGCTCTGGCGCATAAAGGCGAGTTCAAAATCATTGAGTTTATGGCCGCTGAGATCGGTGGCCACTTGGTAGATCTGTACCAAGGAGCTAACTTTGCCAATTTCTGGCTGAGCTTCGAGAAAGTCTTGGAGTTTGCTGAGGTCGGCAAGCCCCGTAGAAGAAAACCAGTAGCTTTCTTTTAGGCTGCTAGAGCCATTAGAGGTGTCGCCTAAATCTGAATCGCTGTCAGCGTACTCATCTTCGCCCTCTTCGCCATAGCCATCATAATCAGATTCAGCATATTCGTCTTGCTGATACTCGTCCTCTTGATATTCATCATACTCACCACTGTCCGAAGCCTCAGGCTCAAGGATTACTGGCAGGGCAGCAAAGGTGGGCGCCTGCAAAATAATATCTAGGGGCGTGGTGCCTCCTAAGGCAGTGTCGATAATTTCCATGCCCTGATAGATTTCTGTATCGGCGCGGAAATAATCAATAAAGCGATTTTCGACTTCTAGGCGCGAGATACCATAGGCAGACAGCGCCATCAGCACAGCAGCGACCAACAGTACTACAGAGCCATAGTGCTCGGTAAACCAAGCAAACTTAGTGGTAAAGGCCGCACTGTTATCGCTGGCACTTACTGTTTTGCCGCGGCCAAATAGCATCATGCCGGCGGGAATCACCACAAACGCCATCACTAGAGCGAGGCTAATACCTATGGTCATCATCCAGCCAAAGTCGATGACCGGCCGAATATTACTGACCACCAGAGAGGTAAAGGCAACAATAGTAGTCATTACCGTGTACAGGCAGGGTTTGACCATTGATGTCACCGTGTCGCTAACCAGTTGTCGTTGGTCCGCCTCTGGGCTGGCAGCGTGAAGCTCGCGGTAGCGAACAATCAAGTGAATACACAGGGCTAGAGTAATAATCAGCAGTAGGGAGACAAAGTTAGATGAGATAACCGTTAGCCGCCAGTCTATCCAGCTAAGAAAGCCAAGTATGGTGATCAGGCAAAAGGTGCAGGTGGCCAGAGGCAACACGACCCAGCGCAGCTGACGAAAGATGAGCGCCAAGGTGGCGATAATAAACAGCAGAATCCCAGTGCCAAAAGTAGTTAGGTCGCTTTTGATAAAATCGACCATATCCGCGGTGATCATATCCGGGCCACCCAGAAAAATAGTCGCCCGATCACGGTAGGTATCCATCAATGCTCTTACCTGGGCAACACGTAGATGATCAGCGGCTGCTTTTTCGGTGCGGTAATCGAGAAATTGCTGGCTGACATTGGCCAGTGCAATTTCTTGGTCCAAGGACAGCCCGTCGGTGTCGCGAATAAGGCGCAGGGCATCCCGCTGAGTGACCAACTCTAGATAGACGCTATCCAAAGCCAAGGTTGCCAATATTCCCGTGGTTTGGCCGTTAGCACTCAGCAAAACATCCTTGTAGATAGGGCTATTAAGAAACTCTTGTTTTGCCTCCTGCCTGTCGACACCCTCAGATAGCAATGTATTGAGCGGTTTTGCTAAATCTGCGATGCCTATTTTAGGGCTGTAAAGCAGCGGCACATCGAGCATCGACAACATGCCTTCGACGCCGTCAATCTTACTCAGGTCGGTGCGCAGGGCTGCCAAGGTATCTAGATTATGCTCATCAAACAGATCACCCTCTATGGGTGAAAAAGTCACGATCAAAAAATTGTCGCTGCCGTAGCGCTGTACAACTTCACGGAAGAAGTTTAGATCATCGTCATGTTCAAGAGTCAGCGAGTCCGCAGAAGCGTCCAGCTTAAAATTAGGCAGGCCCATAGCCATAGCAACGGTGAGCGCAACAATAACTAAAATTGCTTTTAGGGGGTTGTCGAGAATGGCTTTCTGGTAAAAATTCAATAGCGATGAAGACATGAAAATAGGCGTCCCTGAAGATAATCAAATCAAGGCGCCATTATGCGGTTTTGAACGCCAAGATCATAGGGAAAGGGCGCTTTGAATGAAGCTCTAAGCTACTTGCCCCATGCACAATACTAGGCAAGTCTCCAGAGGCAAGCCGGCTTAAGGGCTCCCTAGGTTTAGACGCCCACTCAATTACAATTAGCTAACCCTCTTGACCCTTGAGCTATGTGATTTACACTCCTGCACTCAATAACACAGATAGCGGAAAATCTATGCGCGGCGTAATTCTCGATTGTGACAGCTTAGGCCCTGAAGACCTCGATTTCAGCGCCCTTTATGACCTGCCCATAGAATGGACTGTCTATGCCAACTGCCCCGCATCTCAGGTGGCTGAACGCATTGCCGATGCCGACATAATCATGACCAACAAAACAGTGCTCAATGCCGATGCATTGTCCCAGGCGCCTAAGTTAAAGCTGATTACGCTAACGGCCACCGGCACCAATGTTGTAGATCTAGCGGCCGCCAGAGAACAGGGTATAACCGTTTGTAACGCCGTTAACTACGGCACCGCGTCAGTAGTGCAGCACGTTTGGTCCCTACTTTTGGCACTGACCACCAAGCTTCAGTCCTATAGCAGTTCTGCTATGGAGGGGGGTTGGGCCAAGAGTGAATTTTTCTGTCTGGTGGAATACCCCGTGCGTGAGCTCGCGGGCAAAACTCTGGGTATTGTCGGCGCTGGAGATCTGGGCATGGGCGTTGCTAAAATTGCAGAAGCCTTTGGTATGCAGGTCCTTTTTGCTGCACTGCCAGGGCGTACTTACAACGAAGATCTGTCGCGAGTGCCCTTTAGTGAACTGCTGCCCATGGTTGATGTACTGAGTTTACACTGCCCCTTAACACCCCAAACCGAGGGACTTATGTCGACAGCTGAGCTGGCGCTTATGAAAGAATCGGCGATACTAATCAACACAGCTCGGGGTGGGCTTATTGATGAACCTGCGCTAGTGAACGCATTGGTCGCGGGACAAATTGGAGGTGCGGGCTTGGATGTGCTGTCGGTGGAGCCGCCAGTCAATGGCAATGTGCTGCTCGACTCAAACATCGACAATCTAATTGTTACACCCCACAGCGCCTGGATAGCAAGAGAGTCGCGTCAGCGCCTAATGGGGCAAATGGTAGAAAATATCAGCGCCTTCCTCGAAGGAAAAGCGCTGCGGCGGGTAAATTAAAAAGCGCTGCGGCGGGTTAACTAAAAAGCGCTGCGGCGAGTAAATTAAAAGGCTCTGCGGCCAGAAAATTAGAAAGCCAACGCGGCGGGTTAACTAAAAAGCTAGCCTAGCTAAAATCGCTATCCAGCTTCTTCGCCGCCATGATCTTTTTCAGTTTCGGATAATGGGGGATGCCGTTTTTATAAGGGGGGTAATCCTCGCCAATAATTAATGGCTGCAAATAGTCCCGCGCTTTTTGGGTAATGCCAAAACCATCCTTAGTAATAAACGATCTGGGCATTTTCTTTTCCACATTGGCGACTTTCGCCAAGGGTGCCTCACCTAGGCTCCAAGAGAACTTTTTACCCTGGCCACGTTCAATGGTCACCATAATGGCATTTTTGCCTTCCACCGCTTTTTCTACCGCCGCACGACCCACCGCATAGGCCTGCTCCACATCAGTCTTTGATGCGATATGGCGCGCAGAGCGCTGTAAGTAGTCAGCCAATGCATAGTGATATTTATAACCCAGAGAATGTTTAACCATACTCGCCAGAGTTGGAGCCACGCCGCCGAGCTGCTGATGGCCAAAGGCATCTTTATTTACCGAGCCCGAGATCAATGCTCCGTCTGCATAGCTAGCACCCTCAGAGGCGACCACCACACAGTAGCCTTTTTCTTTGACGGTCTCTTCAACCTTGGCGATAAATTGTTCGCGCACAAAGGGAATTTCCGGAAACACAATAATATGCGGCGCATCGCCCACTTCGTCTGCGGCCAAACCACCGGATGCGGCGATCCAACCTGCATGTCGACCCATCACTTCAAGAATAAAAATCTTGGTTGATGAAGCGGCCATAGAGGCGATATCTAAGCTAGCTTCTTTGGTTGAAACCGCGACATATTTCGCCACAGAACCAAAGCCCGGCGAACAGTCGGTAAACGGTAGGTCGTTGTCGATAGTTTTGGGGATGTGAATGGCCTGAATGGGGTAGCCCATCTTGGCTGAGATCTGTGACACTTTTAGACAGGTATCCGCAGAGTCACCGCCGCCGTTATAAAAGAAGTAGCCAATGTTATGGGCTTTAAAGACCTCGATAAGACGTTCGTATTCGGCGCTACTGTCCTTGATGTCTTTCATTTTATAGCGGCAGGAACCAAAGGCGCCGCCGGGGGTGTGCTTGAGTGCAGAGACGGCTCCGGGAGATTCCTTACTGGTGTCGATGAGGTTTTCGTGCAGAGCACCGAGGATGCCATTCTGACCGGCGTAAAGAGTACCAATTTTATCTTTATGCTCACGACAGGCTTCGATAACGCCACATGCCGAGGCGTTGATAACCGCCGTTACGCCGCCCGATTGTGCGTAGAACGCATTCTTCTTAGTCATAGACCCTGCTTTGCCACTAATCCGTTTATGGGCCGCCATTTTACTTGTTTGCTGGCTGCGGTAAAAGGGCAAACCCCTAATCAGTCGCGATGGTGAACATTAACTTCACGACAACCTGACTAGGGTTCAGTGCGCTATGGTTTGGTTGACGAATATATTGCGTGGTGGCAGAAAACCAAGCCTGCTTGTGGGCGATCTGTTTAGGCAGGTGATAGCTAAGTTCCAGTTGCTGTTCCCGGCCCTGAGGTTGCAGGCTGATAGGTATGTTTTCATAGACCACCTGTCGCTCCGGGGTTCTGCCGGTGGCTAATTTGATGGTGCCCTGGCCAGACTCTACTCGCAGAGGCTGGGTTATATAGAGGCTAAATTGGTCATTGGCGCGCCACACCGACTGGCCCTGCAAGCCGATTGCCCATGAACGGCTGCTTAGGCCAGGGTCGATAGCCAGGGTTTGACTGTTTAGGGAGCCGGTATCTGTAGTGCCTTGATACACCGCGCCCACGCCTTGCCAGCCGCGGCCCATTTGGATGTGGCCATTAAGACCGACGAAAACGGTTTCGCTGTGCCCGAGGTTGCCCAGAGCAGAGCCGACACTAGTGCCAAGAAAACTGTCCAGTTCCCGCACAAAGCCGGTTTGAATGCTTAATCCATATCTACTTGATAAAGGGCTACTTGATAAAGGGCTATTAGATAACGGGCTACTAGAGAGATTGCTACTAGATTTTTGGCGATTAGCTATCTGGCTGGACAGCAAGCTGTACTCTATTAATGCACCATCCGCCTCTAGGTCACTCTGTGGTTGATAACGATCCCAGCTGGCCCGGCCGTTAAATAAACCGACTCGCACTTTGTGATTGGCGCTCAAAGGCACCGCTCCACCGCTGCTCCAACCCTGACGGGCATAGCGCAACCAGGGTGCGGCAAAGCTACTATCGTCATCAGTAGAGGCTGGGGACAGCACAGAATCACCGTAAAGGCCAAAAAACCATCCAGGGTTGGCGTTCATGCCAGCAAAGCGTTCACCACCTTGCTCATCTTGAAACTGCATCGCAATATAATCTGGTTGTACCTGGTCATTGGGGTTGCCGACCAATCGAATATCTTGCCGCCAAGGGTTTTGAGCCACCCCAAGCAGAAGCTTTCTACCATTGCTATTAATTTGGTGCCCATGTTTAAGAGTACTGGCGGTAGCAATGGATTTTGGTGTGGTACTGACCATAGAACTGACCATAGTACTGGCAGATTGATAAAACGGAAAACCAAGTTCGTCAAACAGAGCAATGTCATGATGCTTCAGACTTGCCTCAATTGAATCACCCAGAGCTTCCCCCATGATATTGAGCATGTTGTTGGTTGGATTAATCATACCCAACTCTAAGTTAGCGCCGGTTGGGCTGCTTAGTTCGCCAACTGGCCTTGTGGCCGAATCAAGGTCTAATAACCCCTGACCATAAACGCTGCTATCAGCATAGATACCAACTTTGTTGGCGGTAACCAGCAAGCGATTGACCAGCTCATGATTGCCCACTGTGGGAAATAGTTGTTTTAACAGTGCTAGGGACCCGCTAACCAGGGGTGCCGCAAAAGAGGTGCCAACAGACCCGCCGTAGTACTGGCTACCTAGGTCGGCATCTGAGGGCGGTGAATTGGCGGACCAGATCACCTCGCCATTACCCAAGCTACCGTCACCATTGGTGTCACCGCCTCCGGGAGCCGCCAGACAAAAACTGGCAGCGACGCCGCAATGATTAGAGTAAGACGCTATAGAGCCACTGCTATCGACAGCCGCTACCGCCAACATATGGGACTGTAATTCAGGAAATAGATAAGGCAAACCCGGGAGTAGTTCCGGTGAAGTGGCATTAATCTCGTTGCCGAACTCATCTAGGTCACCAAATGCATTGCCCGCTGCGATAACAAAAATACTGCGATTGCCCAAGGATTTGTTGTTTTGGCGAAGGGCTTCAATGGTATTGCCTAGGTTCTGCTCTATTGTCTCCGCAGAATAGCCTGTCACCAATCCTGGGAAGCCAAAGCTCATATTGATGATATCGACTTCATCGGTCATGGCGGTAAAGCGGCTGGCAAAATAATTATCGGTGCCAAAGTCCAAATCGGACTCTTCCACGGGCTCGTAGGGCCCATCACCAGACTGTAGAGGAATTTCATAGGCAAGAATGCGGGCGTTGAAGGCAACCCCATGCATATTAAAGTTGGTCTGGCTGTGGTTATCTCGATTGGCCGCGATAATCCCCGTCACTAATTTGCCGTGACTGATGCTGTCGTTAGTTCTTGGGCTGGCAGCAGTGTAATCGGAGCCGATGATGCTCACTTTATTGTCTAGGCCTAGGCCAAACTCGCCGTGTTGATCATAAACCCCCGAATCTATAACACCCACTGTGACGCCAGCGCCATTGGCTCCGCGAGCGTAGGCGCTAGATGCATTGATTATGGATAGGCCTTGCATGCCAGCGTATTCATCGGTTTCAAAACTAGCGACTAGGCTATCAAAGTCATCGCTATCTTCCGGCTGCTCAGAAAAACTGCCGTAGGGGGGGCCAACATTAAGGTTGTTGGCTTCAATATGGTCAGTGATAGGGTCAACCACCGGTCGTTGGGTGGATGGCAATGTACCGCCGCCACCTCCGCCACAGGCATTGAGTAATACTGAGGTTATAACAAGCAGAGTGATTCTTTGGAACAAACAAATTAATTGCGACATCATCCATGACCTACTTTACTATTGAGTTCTTTAACAGGCCGCTGCTTTGGCTATAGCTGTATAAGCTATATGAGCGGCCACTCGATTCCATGCTTAAAAGGAAAACGGCAAATATGCATATTCACATCCTTGGTATCTGCGGCACCTTTATGGGCAGCTTGGCTCAGTTGGCCAAGGGTTTGGGGCATCAGGTATCGGGCTGCGACAGTAATGTCTATCCACCCATGAGCACACAGCTTGAACAGGCAGGTATTACCCTGACTGAAGGCTTTAATCCCGAGCAACTACACATTGCCCCAGATTTAATTGTAGTAGGTAATGCGATGTCTCGCGGAAATCCTTGTGTCGAGTATATGCTCGACCATGGACTGCCCTATATTTCTGGGCCCCAGTGGTTGGGCGAAAATATACTGCGTGACAAGCATGTACTGTCAATTGCCGGAACCCACGGCAAAACATCTACCAGCAGCATGCTGGCCAAAATTCTCGATAGCGCCGGCCTAAACCCTGGGTTTTTAATTGGTGGCGTGCCCCAAGACTTTGGTGTGTCTGCGCGTCTGACCGACAGCGACTATTTTGTCGTAGAAGCCGACGAGTACGACAGCGCCTTCTTTGATAAGCGTTCAAAGTTTGTGCATTACTTTACCGATACCTTGGTGATCAATAATCTCGAATTTGACCATGCAGATATCTTTGATGACCTGGCCGCTATTCAGAAACAGTTTCACCATTGCGTGCGCACGGTGCCCAGTACAGGAACTGTGATTTACCCCGGAGATGATAAAAATGTGTTGGCGGCGATTAATCAGGGTTGTTGGAGTAAGCAACAAAGCTTTGGAATAGAAGGCACCGAATCAGCTGACTGGGGTTACTCATTGTTAGCCGAAGATGGCTCTCGATTTGAAGTGGCTATTGCTGCTACTGCTACTGCGGCTGGTGAGCGAGCTGAGGTTAGCTGGAATCAAAGTGGAACCCATAATGTTTGCAATGGTGTTGCAGCAATTATTGCTGCTCATCAGGTTGGCGTAAGTCTTCAACAGGCCTGTGCAGCACTGTCTGATTTTGTCGGCGTTAAGCGACGCATGGAAGTGATTTACCAGACCGACTCTGTGACTGTCTATGATGATTTTGCCCACCACCCAACGGCCATAAAAACCACCATTGAAGGCCTGCGTGCCAAGGTGGGTGCTAGCCAGATTATTGCCGTGATTGAACCTCGTTCAGCGACCATGAGACTGGGCATTCACAAGGACACATTGAGTGCGGCGGTAGGGGGTGCAGATCAGGTTTTCTGGTACCAAAACCCACGCATTGATTGGGATATTAATGCAGTGGCTGAAGCCTGCGATGTGCCCGCAGTAGCGACAGCCGATATTGATAGTTTGTTAGCGCTTACTATCAGCAAAATATTTTCAAATACTCACATTGTGATTATGAGCAATGGGGGCTTCGAGGGCTTTCATACTAGGTTAATTGATGCTTTGGGTACTTCTTAATATGGCTGTTAAATCAGGTTTTTAATTATCACTTAAATTAGCTTTCTAAATTAAAAGTCACCGGCCCATCGTTGCACAGGGACACCTGCATATCAGCACCAAAAATACCGTTGCTAACGCCGCCATATAACCCATTGGCCTGAGCCAAAAAGTAGTCGTAAAGTGCCTCAGCCTGTTCTGGGGGTGCGGCTGAAGAGAAGCTCGGCCGCAGGCCTTTTTTGGTATCTGCAGCTAGGGTGAATTGAGAAATAATAAGTAACTCGCCACCAATATCTTGCAGGGATAAATTCATTTTTCCCTCGGCATCAGAAAAAATTCTGTAGTTGATAACCTTCTGCAATAACTTGTCTGCGCTCTCCCGAGTATCGGTTTTCTGTACGCCTAGTAGCAGTAAAATACCCTGGTTGATCTGGCCATAAACCTGCTGATCAATGGTAACTGAGGCGCTGGAGACGCGCTGAATTAAACCCTGCATAAGCTACTCGGCATAAACTATTCTTCCTCAGAATTGAGCTGATGAGCTAGGCTCTCAGTTGCCGCAATTAATGCGTCAGTGATACCGGGTTCACTAGAGGAATGTCCCGCGTCAGCAATTATCTTTAGGCGTGCTTCGGGCCAGGCTTCGCTGAGAGCAAAAGCCTGATTAACAGGACACACCATATCGTAGCGGCCGTGGACAATAGTCCCGGGAATGTCTTTTAGCTTGTAGGCATTGTCTGTCAGCTGATTGGGCTTTAAAAAAGCTTTGTTAATAAAAAAGTGTGCCTCAATACGGGCCATTGCCATAGCCATATGGGGATTAGCAAAGTGGTCGACCAATGTATCGTTGGCGCGCAGGGTGGCGCAGCGACCTTCCCAAACAGACCAGGCTTTGGCTGCTGCCATACGTTCAATTTCGTTTTCACCGGTGAGGCGAGCGTAATAGGCCGACAACATATCGCCTCGCTCAGCTTCGGGTATCACTTGCAGATACTGTGACCAGTAATCGGGAAATACATGGCTGGCGCCCTGCTGGTAAAACCACTGAATGTCTTCATCTCGGCACAGGAATATACCGCGTAAAATAAGCCCTCTTACTAGCTCTGGATATTGCTCTGCATAGGCCAAGCCGAGGGTTGAACCCCAGGAGCCACCAAAGACAACCCAGCGATCGATTTCTAGGGTATTGCGGATTGTTTCTATGTCACTGATAAGGGCATCGGTATTGTTGTCCTCAAGGCGGGCATGGGGCGTTGATTGCCCGGCACCACGCTGATCAAACAGAATAATGCGGTATTTATCGGGATCAAAAAAACAACGGTCAGAGGCTCTAGTGCCACCGCCAGGGCCGCCGTGTACAAACAACACAGGAATGCCTTCAGGGTTGCCCGACTCCTCCACATGCAATACATGGGGTGTCGTGACCTTTAAGCTGTGAGTTTGGTAGGGACGAATGGCTGGAAACGCTTTTCTCATTAACCGGTGTTCCTTTCTGTGATGGTTTACCGCTGTTATGTTTAATCAGCGCCTGATCAAGTTAATATAGACAACATCATCGCGCTAAACTAGTGTTTGAAGACATAAACTAGTATTTGAAAATATTAGCGTAATCACCACCGAGGACTCACCATGGCTAACGCCGCTCGCTGTACCTGGTGCGGAGATGATCCGCTCTACCGAAAGTACCATGATACAGAATGGGGCTTGCCCTGCCGAGACGATAAAAAACTATTTGAGTTTGTACTACTGGAAGGAGCTCAGGCAGGTCTGTCGTGGATTACCATCTTGCGCAAACGGGAAAATTACCGCAAAGCTTTTGCCGACTTTGATGTAGCCAAAGTGGCTGTATTTACTGAGGCGGATGTGGAGCGCTGCGTGCTGGATGCAGGCATTGTACGCAACCGTTTAAAAATAAATAGCGCCATCTCTAATGCCCGCTGCTTTATGGAAGTGCAGGCTGAGTTTGGTAGCTTTAGCAATTATTTTTGGGGTTATGTAGAGGGAAAGCCAATCGTCAATCACTGGGCGAGCCATGGTGATATACCGGCATCAACACCACTGTCAGATACCATTAGCAAAGATATGAAAAAACGCGGTTTTAAGTTTTTTGGCACCACCATCTGCTATGCCCATATGCAGGCCATGGGGTTGATCAACGACCACACTACTGACTGTTACCGACACAGTGAATGCGAAGAGGGCTGAGGTTATAAAGTGCGCTGGGTCTAAGCCATTACTGCGAGCCACTATTAAGAGCAGCTAGCCAACCACCACCATATCGCGACCCATATGCTTGGCCTGATAGAGACCGTTTTCTGCCGTAGACATAAGGTCATCGACCCCAGTGCACTTGTCGATTGAAGCAACCCCGACACTGAGAGAAATGCGCAGCTTATCTCCCTGAGCCTGCATCTGTATTTCAGTAGCCTTGGTGCGAAGCCGTTCAGCAATATTCACTGCAGCTTCAGAGTTGGCGGTAGGCAGCAACACCATAAATTCATTGCCGCCCCAGCGCGCGACCACATCTTCGTCACGCAGGGGTTCGAGTAGCATTTGCCCTATGGCATAGAGGACCTCATCACCCACATCGTGTCCGTAGCGATCATTAATAAACTTAAAATTATCCAGATCCGCCAGCAGTATTGAGAAGGGCTGATTGCCTAACCGATACTGCTGATACTTTGCCGCCAGGCGACCTTCCATATTGTGGCGATTGGGCAGCTGGGTCAGTACATCTTGATGGGCTATCTCATCGACTCGCGAGGAGAGATCCTTGAACTTGGTCAGGCTGTCGAAGCGAGAGTTGTCCATGGCCACGGCGAAGGCGGCCAAAATGGCATAAGACGAGAGAAATCGCACTACCACAATATCGCTGTAGTCGGGCACTGCAAAAGGCATAGCGCCGCCACACATGATCCAGGTGGCCGCGGCAAACAATGCCACTAGCATGGCCAGGCTCTGGCGATGATCAAAGGCACCCACGAGCACCGGCACAATGGTCAGGCACCACATCAGTGACGTTGCGTCAGAGGCGCCGAGAAGTAAAAACAGGAAGCCGAGAAATAATGTGCTGGCCAGTAGTAATCTGGCGAGACGGTGTTGATCAAAAATATAAAAGACGCCGAGAGCGACAATTAAGATGCCAGCAATGGCGAGATAGAATGTAGCTAGCCCCATTTCACCCTGTCGATAAGAGTAAAAGGCAAACATTACAACGATGATTTCTTGGGCCATCAATGAAAATGATAGGAACCCACCGGTGGCTAAATCCTTGCTATCCTTTTTGGACATACTTCAACTTCCATGTGTTATTCACTAAATAATAGATCATAGACACACAGAAATCGAAGTTTGCTTAGAGATTATCCGGTTCTTATTTTGGTGCGCGTTTACGCAGGTTCTCAGTGAGCAACTTTTTACGCAGACGGATGCTCATTGGTGTTACTTCAACCAACTCATCATCTTCGATAAATTCAAGTGCCTGCTCGAGAGTGTGCTTAATTGGCGGTACCAAGGTGAGTGCTTCGTCGGTACCAGAGGCACGAACGTTAGTCAGCTGCTTGCCCTTAATGGGGTTTACCACCAAGTCATTGCTACGAGAGTGAATGCCGACAATCTGGCCTTCATATACGTCGATGGCATGGCCCAAGAATAAGCGACCACGAGCCTGAATGTTAAACAGCGCAAATGCAGCAGTCTTGCCTTTTACCATGCTCACTAGCGCGCCATTTTGACGGCTGTGGGGCTCGCCCTCTTTTACCGGGCCATACTTGTCAAAGATGCTGGTCATGATGCCTGAGCCAGACGTCAGCGTCAGGAAGGTACCACGGAAGCCGATCAGCCCGCGAGACGGCATAGAAAACTCTAGACGCACGCGACCCTTACCGTCGGGTTCCATATTTTTTAGCTCAGCTTTACGTTGGCCTAGCTCTTCCATAACAGACCCTTGATGCTGGTCTTCAACATCAATAACAACCTGCTCGTAGGGCTCCTGAATCTTTCCGTCAACCATCTTGGTAACAACTTCAGGGCGCGACACGCCCATTTCGAAGCCTTCGCGACGCATGGTTTCGATTAGTACCGACAGGTGAAGCTCACCACGACCGGAAACAATAAACTTATCCGGTGAGTCGCCTGGCTTAACGCGCAGAGCAACGTTGTGAATCAGTTCTTGGTCCAGACGATCTTTAATATTTCGAGTAGTAACGTACTTGCCTTCTAGTCCAGCGAAAGGCGAGTTGTTAACGATAAAGGTCATGCTAACCGTTGGCTCGTCGACGCTTAGGGCTGGCAGAGCTTCAACATGGTCCGGGTCACAGAGAGTGTCTGAGATACCCAAACCATCGATACCGTTAATGCAGACAATGTCGCCTGCTTCGGCTAGTGGGGTCTCAACTTGCTCCAGACCTAAATAGCCTTTTACATTGAGTACTTTGCCTTTTCGCTCTGCGTCATCAGAAGATTTAATGACGACCTGCTGTCCTGGCTTAAGTGTGCCGCGAGTAATACGGCCAACACCGATAACACCAACATAGCTGTCATAGGCCAGAGCAGAAATCTGCATTTGGAACGGGCCATCACTATCAACCTGTGGGCTCGGCACGTCAGCAACAATCATTTCGTACAGCGGAGTCATGTCCTCTGCCATATTGTCGAGCTCAGTACCGGCGATGCCGTTTAGTGCTGATGCATAGATAACTGGGAAGTCGAGCTGCTCATCGGTAGCACCCAGGCCATCAAAGAGTTCAAACACTTGGTCCATAACCCAATCTGGGCGAGCACCTGGACGGTCAACCTTGTTGATGACAACAATGGGACGCAAGCCCTGCTCAAAAGCCTTAGAGGTAACAAAGCGAGTCTGTGGCATCGGGCCATCGACGGCATCAACCAACAGCAGTACCGAATCGACCATAGATAGAACGCGTTCTACCTCACCACCGAAATCTGCGTGACCTGGGGTGTCTACGATATTGATGCGGTAGTCATTCCATTTGATGGCAGTATTTTTTGCCAAAATGGTAATACCACGTTCTTTTTCCTGATCGTTGGAATCCATCAGTCGCTCGGAACCGACATCTTTTCGGTCAAGAGTGCCTGACTGACTCAGGAGTTTATCAACCAATGTAGTCTTACCGTGGTCAACGTGGGCGATGATTGCAATATTACGCAAATTTTCAATGGACATGGGGATACCTAAAATTACCGCACAGGGCGAAAAAGCCGCGATTATACGAGAATCCACAGGAACTGCTACCGATCTTTTTAGCTGGGCGAAACTTCTTCGGAGGTTGAAGCGTTTCGTTCAATCAACATTCGGGTAATAGATGTGGGTGGAGAGGGGGGCGCAATCAGGTTTCCCTGCAAAAACTGGCAGTTGAGATCGAGCAATTGATGGTGAATTGAGGCCTCTTCGACGCAGGGAGCGATACAGTTCAGCCCAACCGATTTAGTGAGCTCTACCAACCCTTTGACTAAATTCCACGAACTCTCAATCTCGGTAGACTCGGCCATCAGACGATGGGAAATACGAATTGTTTCTATCTGTAATTCGCGCAGTTTTTGCAAAGGCAAACTCTGGTAACCCACGTTGTCCACCATTAGCCCGCAGCCAATTTCGTGAAGACGCTGAACCTGCAGTTTTAGAGAGCTATTTATTTTTGGCAGACTCTCGGTGTGCAGACCAAACGTAAACATCCTTGGTTTCACGCCATGCCTGAGCATGATTTCTTGAATCTGCAAAATAAATGATGGGTGCTCTAGTTCACGTAAGCTGAGGGTAAACAGAATACGCTGCTGTTCGTGCCAGATGCCTTGGCTACGCCATAGATTGATTTGTTTACAGGCTTGGTCAATCAACGACAGCGAGATATCGACAATCATGGACCCCGATTCCAGTACCTGAATAAACTCATGGGCCTCGACGATCTCGCCGCTGGGCTTTTGCCAGCGCAAGAATACCTGCAGGCCATTAATCAGGTTAGTTTTGGTATCTAAAATAGGTTGGTAATAGGGCAAAAATGATTCGGCTCTTGACTCGTCTCGAAGGCGCTCCAGCAGCTCCATTTGTTTTTGCATCTCAAGAGACAGCTCACGGTTATGAAAATAGAAGTTGGATTTACCTTCCCGTTTAATCGTATAGAGAGCCTGATCTGCCTGTTCAAGAATACTATTGCTATCACTGGAACCGTCATTAAAAAACACAATGCCAATGCTGCAACTGATCTGAAATTTCTCTCCTTTAATAACAAAGGGTTCACTGGCGGCATCAATTATTTTCTCTGCGACCTGGGCAATTTGCAGGCGTGCGGCTTTGCCCTCGGTACCCAGACGCTCCAACAGCACAACAAATTCATCGCCACCGAGGCGCGCTACTGTTTCTTGGGTACGAATCACTTTACGCAGACGCTGGGCAAATAATGTGAGAGCTAAATCCCCATAATGGTGGCCGCGACTATCGTTGATTTCTTTGAAGTGGTCTAGATCGATAAATAAAAGCGCACAGAAGCTCTTTGTGCGCTGAGCGAGCGAGATAACCCTGTTCAGCTCTTCCATTAATCTGTGTCGATTAGGCAGGCCTGTGAGTGGGTCAAAATAGGCCTGCTGTTTGATCCTTGTTTGCATTCTTACGCGATCGGTTACATCTTCAATAAAAGAAGCGGCGCCGATAACATTCATTTCGTTGTCAAAAAGTGGCGTCTCATTCCATTCGCAAACAATAACGTCGCCATCGCTAGTAATATTTTCGGCGGTGCCCGAAAAGTCTTTGCCGAACAAAAACAGATCATGTTCCGCTTGCTGCATAAGAAAGGTCTTTTTGTCTTCGAAAAGAAAGTCGGTAGTGCGGCCGAGAGCTTCGCGCTTTGAAAAACCAAAGATGGCGGTTGCCGCTGGGTTCCAGCTAATAATTTCTCGATCTTGGTTCCATTCAATAAAACCTAAGGGTGTCTGCTCGATAAGGCTGGTTATTTTGTGGCCAGTATTGATTGTTTGTTGCAGTTTTTCTTCGGCCTGCTGTGTACCTTGGACAGCGGTGATAAGGCCGTGACGATAGGCAGTGAAGGCCATATCTACGGCAAAAAATATGACTAATAAAACTATAGGAGCCTCAATGGCTAACGATGGAAACTGTAGTGCCAGACTGGTCGCTGTTGAGATATAGATAGCACTGATCGCAAGTCGGCGCCACAGGGGCGGCTGCAAGTGCAGCGTAGGGTAGGTGGCAGAGAACACAACAATAATAGTTGCTACAAGCAGTGCGCTATGAAGTTGCCCGCCATTTAAAAGCTGCGCGCCGTTTGAAAGTGCAGAGGTTGCCAAAATAAAGACGGGCCCCGCCACACCCCAAAACAGGGCAAAGATGGCCAGAGAAATTAGCGTGCTAGTGCGCTGTTCTGTGTGTTTGGGGAGATATAGCCATGCAACAATATTACTTATTGCCAGACCGCCCATCCAGGCAAGCGACAACAGGCTATACGACCCCTCAAGGGTCACTAGCAGAAGGGCCAAGCCACCAATAATAGACAGCGCCACACTAGAGCCCGAATGTGTGGCGATGGTTTGGTCTAGCTCAAACTGTACGGACTGATCTGCTGGTGATGAGCTAGCTACTTTAGCATCCGTGCTCCCACCCAGATCTGACTTTTTATTCGCCATCGGCTGCGTCCTGCGGCTGATTTATGACTGATCCAGATTCTCGATACTTAAATATAGTCGCTAATGTTAAAAAATGGGCACCAATCACCACATTAGTGTGATTTACCTCTCAAATTTGACCTGAATTTGCCAATTAACCTAGGTTTTGGCGCTAAAAACGGCAACTTGGTTAAAGCCTTTTTCTCTCATTAGCTGGGCTTGCAGGCGGCTCATGATGCCCTTATCGCAATACAGGCAATATTTTTTGCCAGGGTCTAGGTCACATAGCTTTTTTTCAAGGTTATAAAAAGGAATACACAGCAGCTGGTTATCTGGCATCGGCAGAGGGTTGGCATCGATATCGGCGGGGTGGCGCACGTCGATCAAAATATCACCTGGGGCCAGATTGGAGACGTGCTCTATGGTACCTGTCGTGGAAGAAGCGATAGTGGGGCCCTCGATCCATTTTGTGGCGGTTATGCTGCTATGCAGGCAAAAACGACGAGAAAGGATGACAGCAGTCATCGAGGTGGGCATTATACCGAGCGGGTCAAAAAAAGTACTACACAAAATAATTTACGCACCTTTATGGTGCAATTCCTGCAAGTTAGCACCATAAGAGTGCGGTCAGTTTTATCCTGATCAAATTTAAACAGAGTAATTGGGGGGCTATTTTACGCCAGCCCTAGTTTAGAGCGCAGTTTCCGGCGTCACCCTGTTGGCCAGTTCATTGGCACGACTCTTGCTATTACATTATTACCAATAAAATACCAATCAAGTCAGAACGGTTTCAATGCGCCGACTGATTTCTGTCAATAACGCATTACTGATTCCATAGTGGAGAAAACAATGTCTGAGAAGACTCTAAATCTGATTAAAGATAGCGAAGCTCGTTGGGTTGATCTGCGATTCACTGATACACAGGGTAAAGAGCAGCACGTCTCTATTCCTATCGGTGAAGTGGGAGATGACTTTTTTGTTGAAGGTAAAATGTTTGATGGCTCGTCTATTGCCGGTTGGAAGGGCATTAACGAATCAGACATGATCCTGATGCCTGATGATAGCACCGCTGTTTTGGATCCGTTTACTGACGAACCCACCATTATTATCCGCTGCGGTATTGTTGAGCCGACCACCATGCAGGGTTATGAGCGTGATCCACGTTCCATTGCTCAGCGCGCTGAGAAGTACCTCGCGTCTACAGGCCTAGGCGATACTGCCTTCTTTGGTCCAGAGCCGGAGTTCTTTGTATTTGACGATATCAAATGGGGTGCCGACATGAGCGGTAACTTCTATAAAATTAATTCTGACGAAGCGGCATGGTCTTCTTCAATGGATCTGCCTGACGGCAACATGGGTCACCGCCCTGGTGTCAAAGGCGGCTACTTCCCCGTACCACCAGTCGATAGCCTGCACGATCTGCGTGCTGCTATGTGTGGTGCTATGGAGCAAATGGGTCTAGACATCGAAGTGCATCACCACGAAGTGGGTACTGCTGGCCAGTGTGAAATCGGCGTACGTTTTGACACGCTGGTTAAGAAAGCTGACCAGGTTCAGATTCTTAAGTACTGCGTACACAATGTTGCTCATGCCTATGGCAAGACAGCGACCTTTATGCCTAAGCCAATTGTTGGTGATAACGGTTCAGGTATGCACGTTCACATGTCTTTCGCTAAAGACGGCGAAAACCAGTTTGCGGGCGATGCCTATGCGGGTCTAAGTGAAATGGCTTTGCATTATATCGGCGGTATTATCAAGCACGCGAAAGCGCTTAATGCCTTTGCCAACGCGTCGACTAACTCTTATAAGCGTCTGATTCCAGGCTTTGAAGCCCCGGTAATGTTGGCTTACTCAGCACGTAACCGCTCTGCTGCGATTCGTATTCCCTATGTTGCAAGCCCACGTGGCAAGCGCGTTGAGGTTCGTTTTGGTGACCCTACTGCTAACCCATACCTGATGTTTGCTTCTATGTTGATGGCCGGTTTGGACGGTATTAAGCACAAGATGCACCCAGGCGATGCAGCAGACAAAGATCTCTATGATCTTCCTCCTGAAGAAGCAGCAGCCATTCCACAGGTTGCTGGCAGCCTGCGTGAAGCGCTGGACGCATTGGATGGCGATCGCGAATTCTTGACGGCTGGTGGCGTATTTACTGACGACATGATTGATGCGTTTATCGGGCTGAAGATGGCAGAAGTCTACCGTGTTGAGCACACCACTCACCCGGTTGAGTTTGATATGTACTACAGCTGCTAAGTTTTTAGCACAGGCTGTTTTACAGCAAAATCGGACAGGCCCGTCATTCTTCGAATGGCGGGCTTTTTCTTTGTCTGCTCTTTTCCTAATATGGGTCTAATCTTTATATTAGCGGTCTAAAAGTATTAAGATCTAAATATGATGGCGCTACTTATTAGAGCTCTAACTCATTAGAGCTCTAGCTCATTAAGGCTCTAGCTCAATCAGAGTTCAGCCACGAGCTCTGAATGATTGACAGGCCGGCACCCAAGGGAAATTTCTATGTTAGTGAAGTTAATGAAAGGCCTAATGCTACTGTTGCTCTGCTTACCCGCTGCGGCAGAGGTTTATAGGCTAGTCGACAAAGACGGTAATATTACCTACACAGATCAGCCTCAGGCAGATGCGCAGGTTGCTCCTATTGTGCTGCCGCACCTCAATAAGATGAAGGCCACGGTGCCAGCCGAAGAGCCCCAAAGCGACGTCGCAGAAACTATTCAGGGTGCAGAAAACACAGAGGTCGAACCGACCTTCGCCGGCTACAGCAGGGCAGTTATTTTGGCCCCTAATAATAATGAAGTCATACCCAATCAGCAGCGCAATATTATTATTCAACTTTCAGTAGAACCACAGCTCCAAACTGGACACCGGATTCAGTTCTGGCTTGACGGAAAGGCCCAAGGAGCGCCAGTTAGCGCCACCAGCTACCAGATGAACGATCTAGAGCGGGGCAGCCATAGCCTCAGTGCGCAGATTGTTAACGATCAGGGTAGGGTTCTCATATCAGCAGGCTCAGTTGAGGTGCATATTCAGCGGCATTTTAAGCGAGACTTTAAACGGCACTAATTATCGGCACCAATAAGCCGAATTAAGCGGCGCTAGCCTTAACTTCGGCAGTGCCCCTTACGATATCTGTCTCCCTCTCTCTTTCTCTAATTTCTCAAAACATTTTGCTATTCAGCTGGCCCAGAAAACGGAGGGGAAATTATAAGTGGAGCGTGTCGCACCAAAATGGTGCATAATTCCTTTCTCAGTCAACTCAAGCCTGTTAAGTTGCTCTGTAGACCCCAAACAATGGTGTTCTTTTACTTCGATCCCGCTCCAACGTTGGCCTGTTTATTGCAATGTTTAAAGACAGGCATTGATGAAATGCTTATAGAAATCAGACTAAACCGCTTATGACCTCAGATCAGCTGCACCGATTACTACTCGATAACCTCAACACCGCGGTGTTGCTGCTTAATGGCGACTTGGTTATTGACTATATTAATCCGGCTGCGGAGGCCCTGCTGCAGGTCAGCAGTGCAAGGCTCTGTGGTTCTGACGCCAATGATTTATTTGCCGATGGTGACATGTCCCAGAGCACCTTGAATGAGGCCTTGAACAGCGGTCACCCCCACACTCGACGCCACGAATATTTGCGAGTGCCGAGCGCCGAGTCCACTCAGGTTGATTACACCATAACGCCTCTAGAGCTCAATGAGCGACAGATGCTGCTGATGGAAATGCAGCCGATTGACCGCTTCTTAAAGATCAACCGCGAAGAGGCTTTGCTGTCAGTCCACGACACCTCCAAAAGTTTGGTTCGCGGTCTGGCCCATGAAATTAAAAACCCCTTGGGTGGTATTCGCGGTGCCGCACAGCTGTTAGATCAGATGATTGCAGAGCAGGGCCTCGACGGTGAAACCCGAGAGCTGTGCCAGATTATTACCACTGAAACTGACCGCCTGAGAAATTTGGTTGATCGCCTGTTAGGCCCCAATCATTTGCCCCATATCGAGAGCCTAAGTATCCATGAGGTAACCGAGCATGTCGCCAGTTTAATTGAGGCTGAGACCCAGGGAAGATTGCGGTTGGTCCGAGATTATGACCCTAGCATTCCCAATGTCGACGGTGACAGAGAGCAGCTTATTCAGGCTGTCTTAAATGTTGCACGTAATGCCATGCAGGCATTGCTCGAGCTGCCGATGGCGGATGCACAGATTACCTTTCGGTCTCGAGTACATCGCAACTTCACCATTGCTGGCCAGCACCATAAGGTGATCTGTCGATTAGACGTCATGGACAATGGCCCTGGTGTTTCTGAAGCAATTAAAGAACGTATTTTTTTCCCCATGATCAGTGGGCGCAGCGAGGGAAGTGGGCTTGGTCTCACAATTGCCCAGACAGCAGTCAATGGTCATCAGGGCATCATTGAATGTGAATCGGAAGTGGGTCACACCTGCTTCTCTATTTACCTACCTATAAAGGTTTAACATGAGCATCACATCAGAAATTTGGATAGCCGAAGATGATCGCTCTCTGCGCTGGGTCATGGAAAAAGCGATGACCCGAGAGGGTATTGCAGTGCGCAGTTTCGAAACTGGTGATGATCTATTAAAGGCGCTAAAAACCTCAGAGCCTAAAATCATCATTTCTGATATCCGTATGCCAGGTATCGATGGACTTGAACTTTTAAAGCAAATTCATGGCAGTCACGCCGACATACCAGTAATCATTACCACTGCGCACTCAGATTTAGACAGCGCGGTTGCCGCTTATCAGGGTGGGGCATTTGAATACTTACCCAAGCCGTTTGACCTGGAAGAGCTAGTCGATGTGGCGCGGCGGGGCTTGTCTTTTGCCGACGAAAATAAAGTTCAAGCAGCTCCCGCCGAGGTCTTGGCGGTAGCTCAGGAAATTATCGGTGAAGCCCCGGCCATGCAGGAAGTTTTTCGGGCCATTGGTCGCCTCTCTCACTCCAATATCACAGTCTTAATTAATGGCGAATCCGGCACGGGCAAAGAACTAGTGGCCCAGGCGCTGCATAAGCATAGCCCGAGACGCAACAATAAATTTATCGCACTCAATATGGCGGCTATTCCCAACGACCTGATTGAGTCAGAATTATTTGGCCATGAAAAAGGTGCTTTTACTGGAGCAGCTCAGCGGCGCGAGGGGCGTTTTGAACAGTCTGATGGAGGCACTCTGTTTCTGGATGAAATTGGCGATATGCCACCAGAGGCACAGACTAGATTGCTGCGAGTATTGGCCGAGGGTGAGTTTTATAGAGTGGGTGGCCACACAGCGGTCAAAGTTGATGTGCGTATTATCGCCGCGACCCATCAAAACCTTGAGGAGCTCGTGTCTGCAAATCGCTTCCGTGAAGATTTGTTTCACCGCCTTAATGTTATAAGGGTGCACTTACCGAGACTGGCTGATCGCAGGGAAGATATTCCTCAGCTGATGCAGCACTTTTTTCATCGCGCGGCCAAAGAGTTGGACATGGAGCCGAAGGTTCTGTCCCAGCCGGCTGAAGATGTCTTCTTTAATTTACCTTGGCCTGGCAACGTTCGGCAGCTGGAAAATATGTGTCGGTGGCTGACCGTGATGGCTGCAGGAAGGGAAGTCTTGTTAACTGATTTGCCTCCAGAGTTACAGGCAGACAGCGCACCAGTAGAAGGCCGGGGCCAGAGTGACTGGCAACAACTGCTTAGGCGCTGGAGTGAGCGAGAGTTAAAGCTGGGGCGCCGAGACATTTTGGCTCAGGCTATTCCTGAGTTTGAGCGAGCCATGATAGAAACTGCCCTGTCTCACACTGGTGGGCGCAAAAAAGACGCGGCCGAGCTGTTGGGTTGGGGGCGCAACACCTTGACTAGGAAGTTGCAGGAATACAGCATGGAGAGCCAGGTGCTTTAGCGGCTGTTAATAAAAAAATCACCCATAAAAAAACCCGCTGTTAAAAGCGGGTTTTTTCTATCAAGCGAGTAACTAGTGCTTAGTTTCATCGCTTTCTTCTGCTACTGCTTCACCGCCAGCTTCTTTCGACTTTTCTGCCGCAGCTTGCTGAACAGCAGAAGCAAACAATGCGTCAAAATTGATCGGTGGAATCATCAGCGGTGGGAACGAACCCTTGGTCAGCAAGTTATCGATCGCTTCTCGAGCGTACGGGAACAGCAAGTTGGGGCAAGTTGTGTTCAATACCTGAGTTAACTGCTGGTCTTCGAAGCCTTCAATGGTGAACAAGCCAGCTTGGTCAACTTCGACCAAATAGATCGTGTCTTCGTCACTGCTAACCGTGATGGTTAGACGCAGTGCAACTTCATAAATACCGTCATCAATTTTAGTCGACTTAGTCGCTAGGTCCTGTTTAACCTTAGGTGTCCACTGCTTGGTAAAAGCTGATGGGCCCTGGGGTGTTTCGAATGACAGGTCCTTAAGATAGATGCGCTGGATCGAAAATTTTGGCTCTGTGGCTGGTGCTTCGGCAGCAGCGGTTGTTGTTTCTTCAGTCATGATGCAAACCTTATTAATTAATTTTTAATGGCCGTTACAAACTTATATGGAGTCGACTTAGGGTAATTCAACCCCAGACTTGGCAAGAGCGTCTAAGTCTCCATTGAGGTCGAGTTTACGCAGGTCGGTATAACCTCCTACATGCACATCGTCAATCCAGATCTGCGGCACGGTATTTCTCGAGCCGCGCGCCATTATTTCGGCGCGCAATGCTGGGTCTGAATCTAGAGCTACGTCTTGGAATTCAATTCCCTTGGCGGTCAACAAACGACGCGCCTGGGTACAGAACGGGCAGAACTGCGTTCCGTAGAGTACAACCTGTGACATGGTATTTCCTTAAAGTGAGGGCTTTGGCTATGCGTCGGGTGATTAACCCTTAACGCCAGTTACCACTGGCATACTTTGACCTTGCCATTCGGTCATTCCGCCGCTTAATCGGCGAACGTTATACCCTTCTTTACTTAATATTTTTCCTGCACCGCCGGCATGCTGGCCCATATTATCGACTAGCACTACTACTTTACTGCGGCTCTTTTCCAGCTCACTCATGCGGCTGGCTATTTTTGAATGTGGAATATTGAGTGCGCCGTGGATATGACCCACCTGAAACTCATTGGATGGGCGCACATCGACTAAAACCGCTTCGTCAGCATTCATCATGCTGACCAATACAGAGCTTACGATGGGCTTGCCACCTTTGGATCGTTCGGTCCAGGCGAAGAAATAAATCAGGGCCATCAAGACGCTGATCAGGATCCATTGTTCGCTGGCGAAGGTAAAAATATCCACTTAGAGATGCTCTCAATTGGTTAAACAGAGTCCCGTCTAAACAGCCGGGGCGCGCAAGTATACACAGGATTGTTAGGCTTAGGAATTATGCCGTAACGATTAAGTCCAGCGACTCCAAACCGGAGTGCAATTATCGGGCAGTTTCGCGACCATGCCCAGCGCCGCCCAAGGTTGGTTGGGGCTGTGAAAGTCAGAGCCGCCAGATGCCAGTAGACCGTGGCGCTGGCATAAGTTGGCCATATCCCGAGTTACAGAGGGTATCTGTAATCCGGATATCACCTCTACCGCTTCCCCACCTACGGACGCAAACTCTTCTAATAAAGAGGATATTTTAGTGCCCGTCATCTTATATTTTTTGGGATGGGCCAATACCGCAACCCCGCCGGCTCCGCGAATCCACTCGACAACTGTTGCCAGATCTCCCCATTGCTCTTTAATGTCTCCCGCTTTGCCAGCGCCCAGATACTTTTTAAAGGCCTGAGCAATATTGGTGACTGCGCCAATCGCGACCAGATGTTGGGCAAAGTGTGGGCGGCCAACCTGGCCTCCAGCCGTAAAGCTTTTGGCGCCTTGCAGGCAATCTTCAAAGCCCAGACGTGCCAGTTTCTCAGATATTTTTTCACCGCGGTCTTCCCGGGCTGCAGACTGCTGAGCGACGCCCTCTAAAATAGCATCACTGGTAAGGTCGAGGTTTAGGCCAACAATATGGACGCCAGATTTTCGCCACTGGCTAGAAAACTCAATCCCCGGAATCATACGCAGCCCGGTACCGGCTGTGTCTATGGCTTCATAGGCTGCAATACTGTCATGGTCGGTAATCGACAGCATATCAAGCCCTCGCTCCAGCGCTAGATTAACTAGGTCTTGGGGCGGTAGAGTGCCGTCGGAGACATTGGTATGGCAGTGCAGATCTATATTCATATGATAAGTAATTTAAAACCGACGGCCATTGTACCAGCCTCAGCAGGCTTTATAATCAGGTTATGACTTCAGCGACATACATAGAGCCAATCGACCAGCAGCAGCGCCTTGAGGTGATTGCGGCCACTCAGCAATGTATTGCTCGAGCATCGGCGCTCTATGATCGTGAGTTTGCCTCAGTCGATGTAGATTTTGATCTTAGTGGTAAATGTGCAGGCATGTATCAGGTGCAGCGCAAAGGTCGACGTATTCGCTATAACCCGTGGTTGTTTGCCAAATACTATCAAGACAGCATGACCGACACCGTGACCCATGAAGTGGCCCATTACATTGTTGACTGCCTGTACGGCCTGCGCCGTGTTAAGCCTCATGGTAAAGAATGGCGCAAGGTAATGCTTGATCTTGGGGTAGAGCCTCATGCCACAGGAAGCTACAGCCTTGAGGGCATACCCGTGCGCCAGTACCAGCGCTTTACCTATTACTGCGCTTGCCGCACCCATGAGCTAACCATAGTGCGGCATCGCAAGATAATGAGTGGGCGTGCCAAGTATCTCTGTCAGTACTGCCGTGGCCCGCTATTGCGCTCTGATTTAGATGCCAGTTCAGACGGCAGTTTGGCCAGTAGCATTGAGTAGTTTGTGACAGAGCCGCAAAAGTCTGCCAGTGAATGGTTTGTGTATATTATTCGCGCCAGCGATCAAACTTTGTATACAGGTATTACCACCGACCCTGTGCGGCGGCTTGCTGAGCATCAGTCTGGTAAGGCGGGTGCTAAATACTTTCGTGGCCGCAGTGCCATCGAGATGGTGTATGTAGAAGCTAGTGATAACCGCAGTACCGCTAGCATTCGCGAGGCGGCCATTAAAAAGCTAAGTCGCTCGCAAAAGCTCACTTTAATTGGCTAGTAATTACTGGGTTGTATATACAGTTAAACCTTAACATCTTTCTAAAGATTTAAGATTTTATGGACACTATTGGCTATAAATAATAATTTTCTGGATATTTAGCCGAAGTTAGCGTAAAACTTCTTAATGGTTGTGAATTTACATATGTATATACAGGTATAGTTGTATAGACAGTTATATTGAGCATGCGCCTATGGCTTCAGACAAGTTGAAATTACCGCAGTTTGCCCTGATTAAGCAATACCTTCGCGGCCAGATAGACGCTGGCATATGGGTTGTAGGCACCCGTACTCCCTCAGAAAATGAGCTTGCTAGCACATTCTCTGTCAGCCGTATGACCGCCCGCAGGGCACTTCAGGAGCTAGCCGATGAAGGCCTGCTGTTACGCAAGCCAGGTATGGGCTCATTTGTCGCCAGACCAAAACCAGTTAGTCCACAGCTGGAGATCACCGACCCACTGCAGCAGGCTCAAGCCACAGGCACCTATAGCAATCGACTGATACGTCTAGAGTCTATGCCTGCAAGCGCAGATATTGCCCGGCTAATGGAGATGGGCACAGGTGATAGTGTTTATGAGCTGGTAATAGTTCATCTTGATGGTCAGAGCCCCGTCCAGTGGCAGCAGTTGACGGTTAACCCAGCTTTGGCTCCGGCCCTACTCAAGCAGACCTTTAATAAAATTACCCCGCAAGCCTATCTTGACTGGGTATCCCCAAGCACCTCGGTGGAACATCAGCTTGAGGCCGTATTGCCCAGCGCGAGCCAGCGCCGTGAGCTTACCCTGACCGAGGGGCCAGCTGCGCCATGTATAAAATTGACCCGCCGCTGCTGGACAGGCCAGCAGGTGCGCTGTTATTCCCTCTCTATGCACCCAGCTAATATTTATCGGCTGGGCACCAACCTGAATTAGGACCGGGCTTTCTATCTATGAAAAAAATCGCATTATTTGTTGATGTGCAAAACATTTACTACACCGTAAGAGACGGCCATCAATGCCACTTCAATTATTCGGCGCTGTGGCGACAGCTGTCTGCTGAGGGGGATATTGTTGTGGCTAACGCCTATGCCATCGAGCGCAATGACGCAAGGCAGCAGGGTTTTCAACAGATTCTTCGCGACCTAGGTTTTAATGTAAAGCTAAAGCCTTACATACAGCGCGCCGATGGTTCGGCCAAAGGCGATTGGGATGTAGGGCTGACTATCGACGTGATGGACGCAGTGTCGGGCGCTCTGGCAGGTAATCAGAAAGAGGCTCTTAATCAAAAAGAACTTATTGATCAGGTCGTGCTGCTGTCGGGGGACGGTGATTTCGATCTGCTACTCAAGCGTGTCAAAGAAGGTTTTGGCATTAATACCTTGGTTTATGGGGTACCTGCTCTAACGGCAGCATCGTTAATTGATGCCGCCACAGAGTTTCGGCCTATTCAGGGAGGCTTGCTCTTAAAATAGTGTTCTTTAAATAGTGCTCTTTAGACAGTGCTCTTTAAGCAGTCTTCGTTAAACAGTGCTCTTAACCTACATCTTGCTAGGTAATAATGCCGCCACCCGCTGGGCCCATGCCGCCTTGGCCACCCTGACCAGGCATAACAATTTGCGATGCCTGCTCACGGCGCATACGCTCCAGCTCTCTGCCCGCTTCTTCAACAGCTATAGCTGCCTTGCCTGCAAAATCTTCAGCTGCTTCACCAATCGTGGCACCATCTAATGCAAAGTTTAAAGGTATAGCGCCCATAGGGGTCATAACCTGAGCCGAGCCCAAAAAGGCGACCGGACGCCCTGGGTCATCAGAACCGTCTGCTGTAATCGGAATCAGTTTACGAATAGCACCCATCTTTTGATCGGTATAGTTTTCTTCACGAAATAGCCCGTTGGGGTCCATTGCGTTGTCTGCTTCGTTGCTCATGAAAAACCTTCAATTAGTGGTCGCTGGGAAACGCCTACCCTAGCAGACCAGCCTAAAAAGCTCTAGACCGATTAATGCCTACTTTTATGCCTATTTGATGAGGCCATTCCGGTGTCGATATTTATTGTCTGCTTCAACGGTTAGCAGTTTATGTTTTGAGCAAAACTAAACCCAGCGCACAGTATTGCACCCCATATGGCTTTGTGAGAACTGCCTCTCATCAAACTTGTGACAGCATAGAAAGAAGTGGCAATGGCAATAGGATTTAAATGGAATCACGACTTAAAGCAACAGTAGCAGTTTTTCAAAACACAGAATTTAACCAGTGAATATTGAGGAAAGGACTCATGAACTTATTCAGTTTTACTTGTTTGTGCACCATTGCCATCGGAACCTTATTTGGCGCATCAATTGGATTTTTCGCTTACGGAGCTGACGTCTGGACTAGCACAGGCATTGGCTGCGGACTTGGCTCTTGTGTAGCTTTGAGCGAATTATTCCCAGTCTTTGATTAACCATCATTAACTAGTTTATTAAGACACCCAATATATGTAACACCCATACTCTCCCCCGTTAGGCCACCGTGAGGTGGCCTTTTTTTGTCTGGGGGAAAGTTTTAGAGTCTAGCTGTCTAGGAGCTTAGTGGTTGTGCCCACCAGGACCATGCACATGGCCATGCTCTAATTCTTCGGCACTGGCATCGCGCACATCTTCGATGGTTACATCAAAGTGCAGGTTCTTACCGGCCAATGGATGGTTGCCATCGACAGTCACTATCTCATCAGTAACCGCGACTACAGTAACAGGCACTGTGCCGCCTTCACCGGTTTGAGCTTCAAATTGCATGCCCACTTCAATTTCATCAACACCCTGAAATGACGCGCGGGGCACCTCTTGAATTAACTCTTTTTGAATCTCACCGTAGCCTTCTGCTGCGGTGACATCGACGACCATAGCATCGCCAACAGACTTGCCTTCAAGGGCACTTTCAAGGCCCGGGATAATATTGCCCGCACCATGCAAATAAGCTAAAGGCTCTTTACCCGCTGAACTGTCCAGCTGCTGACCGTCATCATCAGTTAATGTGTAATGAAAGCTCACAGCGCTATTTTCTTTAATAGTCATACTTAATATTCCAAAAGGTGGCAAAACCGCCATTATGCTTTAACAATTAAAAAATATCGAATCCACAAACAAAAGATGCGTCAAACGAACGGTTCTGTCATATTTATGTCATATGGCCGTCATTTAATGGAAATCCGTATTGATGAGCGAAAAGAACAATATTATGCCCAAACACACAATCTTGCTGGTCGACGATGAAGCGGCGATCCGCGATATGCTGAGTCTTGCCCTAGAGGCTGCCGACTACAATGTGTTGGTGGCCGAGAATGCTCAGCAGGCCCACGCCACCATCATAGACCGGCACCCAGATTTGGTATTACTAGACTGGATGATGCCAGGCACCACCGGCCTAGAGCTTCTGCGCAGGTTAAAGCGAGACGAGTTAACCGCAAAAATTCCAGTGATTATGCTGACCGCTAAAACAGAGGAAGACAGTAAAATATCTGGTTTGGATGCAGGTGCCGACGATTACATAAGCAAACCGTTTTCCCCCAGAGAGCTTATGTCTCGAGTAAAAGCGGTGCTGCGACGTATTGGTCGGGACGAGTTAAAAGAGCCTATTACGGTGGGTGAACTTATATTTGACCCAATCGGGCACAGAGTTAGTATTGCCAATGAGCCTATCAATCTCGGCCCCACAGAGTATCGGCTACTGCAGTTTTTCCTCACTCACCAAGAGAGGGTCTACTCCAGAGACCAGATTCTCGACTATGTCTGGGGTGGCAATGTCTATCTTGACGAGCGCACGGTCGATGTTCATATTCGCCGTTTGCGCAAAGCAATTTCAGTTGCAGGCCATGAAAACTATGTGCAGACTGTGCGCGGAGCAGGCTACCGCTTCTCCACTCAACTAAAAAATGCTTAGAAAAAGGTACAGATCTATTGCGACCAGGAATGCATACAGAGATATGGCGTATAGTTCTGGTCGGGCTATTCACCGTATTTTTTGGTTGGAGCCTCGGCTATCCCCTTGAGATAGTCCTCATTGGCGCCGGCTGTTATCTCATTTGGACCTTCCGCATCATCGGCCTATTATTTAACTGGATCGACAAAGGTATGCGTGGCATTCCTCCTGACGCCGACGGTGTCTGGGGAGAAATTAGCGACACCCTTAATCGCCAGCGCCGCCGCCATCGCCGCGGCCAAGAAAAAATGCGCCGCACAATTAATCGTGTCACTCGACTAACAGAAGCTTTGGACCAGGGCATCCTAGTCTTGCGCAGCGATCTGACCCTCGACTGGTGGAACAGCGCGGCAAAAAACCTCGTGGGTTTGCGTTCATCCGACAGAGGCAGCGCGATTATGAATCTTATCCGTGACCCGCTATTTGTCGACTATATGCACAAAAAGGAATTTGTCGGCACTATAGAGCTACCCTCCATTATTCAGGAGGGCAGGTTACTGGAGTTTTCGGCCTCCTCTTTTGGCGATGACGAGATTGTCTTAGTTATCGCAGACATTACCCGCCTTAATAATCTTGAGACTGTGCGCAAAGAGTTTGTCGGTAATATCTCTCATGAATTACGCACACCCCTGACTGTCATAAAGGGCTATATCGAGACTTTAGGCGATAGCCCAAATAATACTCCGAGCGTGGACAAAGCTTTTGAACAGATGGCGACCCAGGTTAACCGTATGCAACTGCTGGCCGATGATCTAATTCTGCTATCGCAGTTTGAGGCAGACGGACAGACGACTAACAGAAATCCGATAAACCTTAATAATCTGCTATGCGAGATTATTGTAGAGGCAGAGCAATTAAGCAGTGGTAAACACAGCCTGCATTTAAACTGCCCCGACAGTCTTAGTATCACCAGTGAAATGAGCGCAGTACGCAGTGCTCTGGGTAACATTGTATTCAACGCCGTGCGCCATAACTCCCAGGGTGCCACGATTCGCATCAGCGTCGTTGAGTCTGCAGAGACTGTTTCAGTTGCCATAGCCGATGATGGGGTGGGTATAGATCCCCTAGAAATCCCCCGACTTACCGAGCGCTTTTATCGGGGTGATAGCAGCAGAAATTCAACCACTGGCGGCAGTGGATTGGGTTTGGCCATCGCCAAACATGCAATGACCCGCTGTGAGGGTAGCTTGCAGATCAATAGCAGCTTGGGAGAAGGCTCAGAATTTACTTGCCGTTTTCCGGTGCTTTAATGCTGCACAAAAAAAAGAGCACCGAAGCGCTCTTTTGATCCCAGCCTATCGGGCTAGACGATAAATGATAGTAAGTAGCAGGAAGTGCCAAAGGGCAGAGCCTAATCCTAGAACTTATGTTCCAAGCCAACGCCAAAGGCACTGTCTTCACTATCGCCAGAGCCGACTTCAGAGTCAGTGTTGTCCGTATAAAACACATAGGTTTTAGTGTTTTTACCTAGCTTGTAGTCCGCACCCATAGAAAATGTCTCTTCTTCATCACCATCTACATCATCTTCAATAGAGCCGTATTGGATTTTCAATGTGGTCTTATCAATCTTATAGGCGGCGCTAACAAAATAACCAGACTCATCCTTGGTACCAAGGTTATCTTCATTCTGTTGATACATAAGACCGAGTTTCAAAGCATCGATTTTGTACTGAGTAACAATGCGCAGCAGATCCTGGTTATCTAAATCTTGGTCTCCGGCAACAGCAATATACAGGTCGTCGTTACTGTAGCTCACCGAGTAAGACAGGCTATCGGTGAGGCCGGTGTCATCTATGCCGTCGCCATCGACGTCTTTGCCTTCCGCAGGAACCATGGCAACCGTGCTTGAGAAACCATCAACAGTAGGTGAGGTGTAAGCGACAATATTAGAAACACGGTTTTCACCTTCAAAGGTATTTTTGATGTCCCCTTCAAGGTCATTAAATAAATCGATTTTTTTCTGGGCTAGTTTAGTGGGGCTATCATGCTTACCTGCCCAAAGAGTGCCAAAGCTGCCTTTGATGCCGCCCATGATATTGCGCTGCTTAAAGGTCTGACCTTTGCAGTCACCGTCGTCAACACAGATTTCGAATTCTGCTTGATAGATAACCTGCAGGCCATCGGCAATCTCAGTTTTACCCTTAACACCCAGTCGCGATGCGTTGCTGTTCAGGTCCCATGTGTCTGTTGAGCCGTTGTCAGCATTAACAACAGAGACATTAACCTTGCCGTAAAAAGTATTGTCTGTGCTGCTCTTAATTGCGCTGCTCTTATTTACCCTGCTTTCAATAGCGCCTTCGGCAAAGCTATAAGAGGCAGTGCCCACAGTGGCTGCGATAGCCGCTGAAAGTATTAGTTTGTTCATATTCCGTCCTCAAAAATTTAGTCCGTTGGGCTGAGGCCCAGCTGCAGTTGCCATAATTTGTCAGCAACGGCGCAAATATAGGTGGGGAATGTGACATTCTTATGACAGATATGGGGGTAAAAATAGGACCGGCAGATTTTTTTAATCTGTTTTATTCAAACCCTTTCTATCTGTCATATTTGTGTCACATAACCCTAATACAGTGGTCTCGTACTAAAAACACGTTCAATTACTGCCGCACCAATGTGGCCAATGTAAGAGGTTTTTATGAAGCAACGTACTATCTTTGCAGCCATTGTAATGACTATGGCCTCAATCACAGCAACCACCTCTATGGCTCGCGAGTCTATAGAAGTAGTAGGTTCCTCCACTGTATATCCTTTTTCAACCGTTGTTGCTGAGCGTTACGGTCGCGCCAGCGGCAAGGCAACACCCAAAATTGAGTCAACAGGTTCCGGCGGTGGCATGAAGCTGTTTTGCTCTGGTGTTGGCACTAACTACCCAGATATTACCAATTCATCACGCCGCATCAAAAGCTCCGAATTCAAAAAGTGTCAGGCCAATGGCGTTACTGATGTCATTGAAGTGCAAATTGGTTATGACGGCATTGTAATCGCTAATTCTGTCACTGCACCAGTGATGGAGCTGAGCCGCAAAGATTTGTTTTTAGCTCTAGCCGCCAAGGTGCCCGGTGTTCTGGAAGGTGAGTTAATTGAAAACCCTTACACAACATGGCAGCAGGTTAACCCAGCACTGCCAGACACCGCAATCGAAGTGCTTGGCCCCCCGCCAACATCTGGCACGCGAGATGCCTTTGCTGAGCTGGGTTTAGAAGGCGGCTGCAAGCAAATCCCATGGATCAAAGCCATGAAGAAGACAGACAAAAATGCCTACAAAGATATCTGCCACACCATCCGTGAAGATGGCCGCTATATAGAAGCGGGTGAAAACGATAACCTGATCGTGCAAAAGCTACAGGCCAACCCTGCGGCACTAGGAGTGTTTGGTTTTAGCTTCCTCGACCAGAATGCCGATAAAGTACAGGGTACTAATATTGAGTCTGTCCCCCCAACCTTTGACTCGATCGCCGATAAGTCTTACCCGATTTCTCGGCCACTGTTCTTTTATGTTAAGAAAGCCCATGTTGGCGTAGTGCCAGGTATCGAGGGTTATCTCAGAGAGTTCACCAGTGAGAGAGCCTGGGGCGAAGATGGTTACCTTGCCGAAAAAGGCATGATTCCATTACCTATAGACGAGCGCAGAGTCATGGGCAAAAATACTCGGGCTCTAACGCCAATGACTGGCAGCGAAGCATTGCATTAATGAGAGTACTTTGCCAAAGTCATGCCCAGCTTAAACAGCTGGGCTTATCTATTTCTGAAGGGTTCTACTAGCTCTATGCAAGCGACTAATCTTCTTATTTTGCTCCTCGGTTTCGGCGTGCTTGCGTTTTATTTGGGCCGTGGACGGTCATTGGCCATTGCCGCCCCCCTCGGTGGCATCCGCAAATTGCATTCATTGCCTTCTTATTACGGTATGCATGCCGCCCTTTGGTGTGCGCTGCCATCTCTGTTTCTGCTGGGACTCTGGTTAATGTTTGATGAGTCGGTGATCAACAGTTTAGTGATAGGCTCCGTCGCCGCCGATATAGCGCCCATAGACACAGCCACTTATAACCTACTGCTCAACAAAGTAGCCAATCTTGCCGACGGTATATTGCCGCGCAAAGGGCAGACTGAATCGATACTTGCGGCATCTGACCATATGCAGTCTCTGCGTGTAATATCGAGCTGGTCCCTAACGGCACTGTTATTAGCTCTCTCTACAGCAGGCTTGTTTTGGGGCTGGAGCAAAACCGCCTCAGACTTTCGCGCTCGCCCAGCTGTCGAAAAAGTCATGCAGAACCTGCTGCTGGCCTGCGCCTGTCTAGCCATCTTTACAACTTTGGGTATTGTTCTGTCGGTTCTGTTTGAAAGTATCCAGTTCTTTAGGTCTGTGCCTATTTACGACTTTGTTTTTGGTTTGGAATGGAGCCCCCAAACAGCTATTCGCGAAGATCAGGTAGGCTCGTCGGGCAGCTTCGGTGCTGTGCCACTTTTTGTAGGCACCTTATTAGTATCGGCGGTTGCCATGGTGGTTGCTGTGCCGGTTGGCCTAATGTCGGCTATCTATCTCGCCGAGTACGCCAGTAAAAATGTCCGCAACTATGCCAAGCCCGCCCTCGAAGTGTTGGCTGGTATTCCTACTGTTGTCTATGGCTTTTTTGCAGCCTTAACCGTTGCGCCATTTTTGCGAGATTTGGGTAGCAGCTTTGGGTTAACCGTTTCGTCCGAGAGCGCCCTAGCCGCTGGTGGCGTCATGGGCATTATGATTATTCCGTTTATCTCCTCCCTCGCCGACGACGTGATCACTGCCGTCCCCCAGTCTATGCGCGACGGATCTTTGGCCATGGGCGCGACCAAGTCAGAGACAGTGCGCCGTGTAGTTATTCCGGCAGCTCTGCCAGGCATAGTCGGCGGCATTATGCTCGCGGTGTCCCGGGCTATTGGTGAAACAATGATTGTGGTGATGGCAGCAGGCATGGCCGCAAAGCTTACCGCCAACCCATTAGAGTCGGTTACCACGGTTACCGTACAGATCGTCACCTTACTTACAGGCGACCAAGAATTTGATAGCCCGAAAACCCTAGCAGCCTTTGCTCTAGGCCTAATGCTATTTACGGTTACCCTGTTACTGAATATCTTTGCCCTGCATATCGTCAAGAAATATCGAGAACAGTATGAGTAAGCCAGTGGACCATTTAAACAAGATCAAACATTCACTCCGCCGCCGAAATCGCGCCGAGGCGAGATTCCGCTGGTACGGTCGCGTAGCTGTTTTTATTGGCTTAGCTGCCGTGGCTGTTCTGTTTGGCGACATTATCAGTAAAGGCCATGGTGCTTTTCAGGCCACCTATATCAACCTTAGCGTTGCCTATAACCAAGACCTGATTGGCGTTGATAACTTAACCGACCCCGACGAACTGGCCATGGGTAATTGGCAAGCCTTGCCAAAGGCGGCCCTGCGAGCGCAGTTTCCAGAGGTATCTGGACGCAGTGACAAGCGTAAGCTTAGTGGCTTATTAAGTAGTGGTGCTGGCTACGATTTAAAAGATCGCCTGTTAGCTAATCCATTACTATTGGGAGAGACAGAGTCGATTTGGTTACTTGCCGATGACGATATAGACACCTATTACAAGTCTTGGTTAGCCGGCGATGCCTATGCTGCGCGCTTAACCGACAAGCAAATTATTTGGATTGAACAGCTACATCAGCAGGGGCAAATACGTTTGCAGCTAAACACCAACTTGTTTACTCGCGGTGATTCCCGAGAGCCAGAGCAGGCCGGTATTCGCGGTGCTGTTATGGGCTCGCTATTAACTCTGGTGCTTACGCTGATGTTGTCCTTCCCAATTGGAGTATCAGCCGCTATCTATCTCGAAGAGTTTGCGCCTAAAAATCGCTGGACCGATTTTATTGAGGTTAATATCAATAATCTGGCGGCGGTGCCTTCTATTATTTTTGGTCTGCTTGGCCTAGCCATCTTCATTAACTTTTTTCATGTGCCAAGGTCTGTACCTATTGTTGGTGGCCTAGTGCTCACTCTCATGACCTTGCCGACTATTATTATTACCAGTCGAGCCGCTATTAAGTCAGTGCCGCCTTCTATTCGGCAAGCTGCTCTAGGTATGGGCGCCTCGAAGTATCAGACGGTCTTGCACCATGTGTTGCCCCTAGCTCTACCCGGCATGTTAACCGGCGCGATTATTGGCATGGCCCAGGCACTAGGTGAAACCGCACCTCTGCTAATGATCGGCATGGTGGCCTTTATTGTGGATATCCCCGGCAGCTTTACGGACCCAGCCACAGTGTTGCCCGTACAAATTTTTCTCTGGGCAGATAGCCCCGAGCGAGCCTTTATCGAGAAGACCTCAGCGGCCATTATGGTACTGCTAACCTTTTTGATTATCATGAACACATCGGCCGTGTGGCTGCGAAAGCGTCTAGAGCGCCGTTGGTAGAAAGGAATAGATTATGAGTCCAACAGATACAACCAAGCCTGCTAAGGTTGCCAAAAAAAGCCCTGCTCTTAAGACAAGCGCAGCGGCGCTTAACAAAGCTGCAGCGCCAAATAAAGCGGCAGCGCCCAAAAAAACAGCCGCGAGCAAAAAACCAAAGGCTGCAGCAGCTAAAAAGCCCAGGGTTATGGCGGCACCCAAAATGTCTTCGAGCCAAAGCTTAGATGTAGATGATCACAAGGTCACGGTAGGCAAGAGCTTTAGCGACAATGCCAAAATGACCATGCGTAACATCAATGTTTTTTACGGCGACAAGCAGGCCATTTACGACGTTAATATCGATATTGCCAAAAACGAAGTCATCGCCATGATCGGCCCGTCTGGCTGTGGAAAATCGACTTTTTTGCGTACCCTAAATCGCATGAACGACACGGTAGAAGGCTGTCGGGTAGAAGGCGAAATATGTATGGACGGCGAAGACCTTTATGCCCCAAAGCTCGACGTTGTAGAGCTACGCGCAAGGGTAGGTATGGTCTTCCAAAAGCCCAACCCGTTCCCTAAGTCGATCTACGAAAATGTGGCCTACGGCCCAAAGATTCATGGCCTAGCAGACACCAGAGTTGATCTGGATGAAATTGTTGAAAACAGTCTGCGCAAAGCCAGTTTATGGGAAGAGGTCAAAGAACGACTGCACCAGCCTGGCACTGGTTTGTCTGGTGGTCAGCAGCAGCGACTCTGTATAGCAAGAGCCATTGCGGTTAGCCCCGAAGTGATTTTAATGGACGAGCCCTGTTCGGCACTGGACCCAATCGCCACGGCAAAAATAGAAGAGTTGATCGAAGAGCTGAGCCAGAACTTCACTATTGCCATTGTGACCCACAGCATGCAGCAGGCCGCTCGGGTTTCTCATCGCACCGCTTACTTCCATCTGGGTAAGTTGATCGAAGTGAACCCGACGGAGCAGGTATTTACTATGCCAGAGCACCAGCTAACAGAAGCCTATATTACCGGTCGATTTGGTTAGGCGCGTAATTTTATAAAAGCCTATAGCTTTAAATTAAAAGCAGGTTAAAAGCAGATTAATAGTAAGTTAAAAGCAGGCTAAAGATAGCCTCAACGGAGAATAACATGGCAAAAATGTCATTTGAAAATCACATCATGAAGCAGTTCGACGAAGAGCTAGAAGAGATTCGTACGCGACTGATGGAGATGGGCGGCAAGGTAGAGCAGCAGCTACAAAATGCTGTGCGAGCGCTTATTGAAGGCGACAGCAAACTGGCAGAAGAAGTGGTGAGCGAAGATCACCGTGTCGACGATATGGAAGTCGACATCGACGAAGCCTGCATTTTGATTATTGCGCGACGCCAACCGGCAGCGAGTGACCTGCGACTAGTTATGATGGTGACCAAGGCCGTCAATGATTTAGAGCGCATCGGTGACGAGGCCAAAAAAATTGCCAATCACGCAATCATTCTAGCCGAGCAGACCGGTTCTTCCACCGGCTACCCAGAAGTACGGCACATGGGCGCATCGGTTAACCGTATGCTAGCCAATGCTCTAGATGCCTTTGCCCGCTTTGACGTTGAAGCCGCCATGAGCACAATCGACGAAGACAAGAAAATTGACCAGGACTACAAAACAGCCCTGCGTGAGTTAGCGACCTACATGATGGAAGATCCCCGCAGTATTAGCCGAGTGATTAATATTCTCTGGGTAATTCGCTCTCTCGAACGCATTGGCGACCATGCCAAAAATCTCTGCGAGCAAATTGTCTTTGTCGTCAAAGGTAAGGATATTCGTCACCAAAAGTAATATTGTAGGGCACGTTATTAAGAAGGCTTATCGCCCTTTTTGCCCAGCAGCTTAGCCGGCAATATTTAATAGAAATAAAAACAAGGTGACAGTATGCTATTTCAGCCCCATGTTCTTGCCCTCTCGATAAGCAGCCTACTGTTGCTATCCTGTGGGGGTGGCGGCTCCGATACTGCCCCAGCCGTTGTTGTGGCCAACGAGCCACCCAGCCTATCCCTAGCAGCAGAAAGCTCAATTCTAGAGGGCGGCACAGATATAGCCACCGCCATAGGGTCTGACCCCGAAGGCCAAACCCTCAGCTACAGTTTGTCGGCAGGCCGTGATAAAGACCTATTCAGTATCGTTGCCAGCGGTGCCCTTAGCTTTAAAGAGGCTCCAGACTTTGAAGCCCCCGCTGATGCAGATGCAGACAATATCTATGAGCTGACAGTGCAAGTGGCTGATAGCCAAGGCACTACTGCCAGCCAAGAGATGCTGGTCACCGTACAAAATGCCTTTGAAGGGCGAGTGATTGACGGGCCCCTATCGGGCAGTGAAGTGTTTCTTGACCTTAATGGCAACGGTATTCTTGATGAAGGCGAACCCTCTGGTTTAAGTGATATAGAAGGCTACTTTCAACTGCCTTTATTAGCAGACAATGTAGCAAGAGATCTCGCAGACAACCTATCAGCCCAGCTTGTGTCATTGGGAGGCATAGACAGCCTGACCAATGTAGAGCTGAGCAATTTCACCTTAACCGCCGATCTGCCCGCCGACCCCAGTGGTTTGATTGCCATTACCCCCATCAGCTCCGTACTCACCACAGTCGATACAGATGAAGCCAAAGCAGAGATACTCAGCGCGCTGGGCATCAGTGGCACAGTCGACGAATTCTTAGCTAAAGACCTATGGGCCATGGCTCAGGCAGATGAGGCCAATAGCCGCGCATTACAGAATATTAACCAGCAGATAGGCCTGCTGTTTAGCACCGCCACTACTCTTGCCGAAAGTAATGAAGCTTTGGCAGCTGATGAACTTGCCGCAGTCACCGAGGCAGTCGCCAAGGCCATTTCGGACCTTATTGCCAGTCAAGGCTCTATCGATTTTGGTTCCAGCACAACCATTTATGGATTGCTGATCGACTCCCTACCAGCCAACTCTTCAGTGTCTGCATTAATTATGGGTGCGGTGGCGTTGAATCAGGCAGAGTTAAATGAGCTACTGGCAGGCAGCGACCTAAACCCCGGGTCACTGGCCTCGGCAGATTTTGTATTAACAGCCCAGACCACATTGCAGGCCGCTATAGATAATATTCTTAGGGGCGTTACTAATATTGCGGTATTTTTGTCTGATGCATCGATTAGCGCTTTGTTTGCAGGCAATGACTTATTTATTGCCCAGACAGACACCGACGGCGATGGCATTTTTAATCTGGCCGACCTAGATGACGATGGCGACAATGTTATCGACAGCCTAGATGCGTTTCCATTGGATGCAACAGAATCCGTGGACACAGATGGGGACGGCGTGGGCGACAACGCAGATACCGACGATGACAACGACGGTATTCCCGATGAGTCTGACGATTCGCCCTTAGGCTAGATAGTAAGCGTTTAAGCAGCAGCGCTTGGGCGCTGCTTAACCTGCTCCGACCAACGCAAAAGGTTAGTGCAGTGGTCTGGAATACCTTTCTTTACCCAGCGGGCAAAGTCGAGAATCGTTAGTGCGCTAATATCGGCCACAGAGAAATAGTCACCAACCATATACTGGTTAGTCGCCAGATGAGCCTCTAGGTCAGCAAACAGATTGTCTAACTTCAGCAGACCCCGTTCGGCCAACGCAGGTATCTGCGCATAATCATGGGGCCCAGGCATAGCGCGATTGGCAAAGCCCGGTGTGGTATTTCTAAAGGCATCGGCAACCGCAAACAACCCATTAGTTTCTAACTGAGTATTAAACGACTCAACCTGAGCGCGCTCAACAGGGGTGCGGCCATACAGTGGTGTCTGAGGATAAATCTCTTCAAGGTAGCGACAGATAGCAGACACTTCGGTAATACAGGTACCATCATCAAGCTGTAATAGGGGAACCTGCGCCGAAGGGTTAATCTTTTTAAACGCCTCAGAAAACTGTTCGCCCTTAGATAGATCGACCTGAATGGTTTCGAGAGTCACGCCTTTTTCAGCTAAAAATATACGCACTCGTCTTGGGCTAGGCGCTGTCGCGCAATCATAAAATTTCATGCTGTTGCCTTTTTATTATTATTTGGCCGCACGGCTGGGCAGTTTAAGCAGAGCCAAGCGCTGTTCAATAGTGTGTAACATGCCCGCAGCATCAAGGCCCGTAGCCGCCAGCTGTTGGGTATGGGTGCCATGGTCGACAAATACATCGGGCAGGCCAATATGTAATATCGGCATCACGATACCCTGCTTAGCTAAAAATTCACTGACTGCAGCACCAGCGCCACCAGCAATGCTATTTTCTTCTACCGTCACCAGCAGTTCATGGTCTGCCGCGAGCTGGCTGATTAGGGCCTCATCAATAGGCTTAACAAAGCGCATATCCGCAACGCTAGCATTGAGGCTATCAGCCGCTGTTAGCGCCGCCGCCAAGGTAGTACCAAAATTAAGAATAGCCACCTGAGAACCATCGCGGCGCATAATACCTTTGCCAACCGGCAGGGCGGTCATGGCTTGTTCAATCACCGCACCCGGGCCAGTGCCTCGAGGGTAGCGAACCGCCGCAGGGCCCTGATGAATAAAGCCGGTATAGAGCAGCTGGCGAGTTTCGTTTTCGTCTGACGGCGCCATCACCAACATATTGGGAATACAGCGCAAATAGCTAATATCGTAGGCACCGGCATGGGTCGCGCCGTCTTCACCCACCATGCCTGCACGGTCTAGAGCAAACAACACATCCAAATTTTGTAGGGCCACATCGTGCACCAGCTGGTCGTAGCCGCGCTGCAAAAATGTCGAATAAATAGCCACCACCGGCTTAGCCCCTTCACAGGCCATGCCGGCTGCCAGAGTGACCGAATGTTGCTCGGCAATGGCCACATCTTCAAAACGCTCGGGAAAGCGCTGGGCAAACTCATTCATGCCAGAGCCGTCGCACATCGCCGGGGTAATACCCACCAGGCGTTGATCTTTTTCAGCCATGTCGCAAAGCCAGTCACCAAACACCTTTTGGTACTTAGGTTTAGCGGGTTTGGCTACAGCATCAGCCTGGGTCACCGCCGCCTGCACAGCAGGTTTGGGCTCGATTTTATTCAGGGCATGGTAGCCAACCGGGTCATTCTCGGCGGGCTCAAAGCCTTTACCCTTGTGGGTAATAATATGCAGTAGCACCGGGCCGTCGATGTCTTTAATCTTGTTTAAAATTTCTACCAGCATGGGCAGATCATGGCCGTCTATGAGGCCAATATAATAAAAGCCCAGCTCTTCAAAGATGGTCGCAGGCGAGACCATGCTCTTCATATATTCTTCAGTACGGCGCACAAAGTTTTTCGCCTGGGGCAGCGTGCGCAGAGCTTTTTTGCCGCTCTCCCGCAGGTTGGTGTAAAACTTACTGGACCAGAGCTTAGCAAAATAAGTCGACAGACCACCCGTATTACGGGAAATAGACATCTGGTTATCGTTGAGTACGACCAACAGCTTTTTGTCCACATGGGCAGCATGGTTAATAGCTTCAAAGGCCATGCCCGCAGTCATGGCACCATCGCCCATCACCGCTACCGTTCTGCGAGTTTCACCCAGCTGATTTGACGCCATGGCCATGCCCAGCGCTGCGCTAATAGAGGTGCTGGAATGGCCGACACCAAAGGTATCGTATTCACTCTCTGAGCGCTTAGGGAAGCCAGACAGACCATCTTTTTGGCGCATGGTGAGCATCTGCTCGCGCCGGCCTGTGAGTATTTTGTGGGGATAGGTTTGGTGGCCAACGTCCCACACCAAGCGGTCATGGGGCGTATCAAAAACGGTATGTAGAGCAACGGTAAGCTCGGCAACCCCAAGCCCCGCACCAAAATGACCACCGGTTTTGCCCACGCAGTACAGCATAAAGGCACGCAGTTCGTCGGTGACGGTCAAGAGTTCATCGCCAGTCAATTGGCGCAAATCTGCCGGAGCACTAATACGATCTAAAAGAGGCGTATCTGGTCGGCTGAGCGGGATATCCGTAAATGTTTTTGGCATGGTTGCTACGTAGGTTGTTGAGGTTCAATCTTACATCAATTGGGCCGGTTAATAAGCCCGTTTAACAATAAAGCTGGCGAGCTGGCGCAGAGGTTCGGCGCGCTCATCAAAAATGGCCAGACTGGTAATACTATGCTGATATAACTCGGCAGCCTGACTACGTGCCTGCTCGAGCCCCAGAATGGAAGTATAGGTTGATTTGCCGTTGGCGACATCAGAACCCTGCTGCTTGCCGAGCTGCTCGGTAGAGCTCTCAACATCGAGAATATCGTCTTGAATTTGGAACGCCAAGCCAATGTTTTGAGCAAAGCTCTTTAAGGCATCTAGCTGCTGCTGGCTGGCAGCCCCAGTGGCCATAGCGCCCATTAATACCGCCGCTTCTATTAGCGCGCCGGTTTTATGGTTGTGCATGGTTTTTAGCTGGTCCAGATTAAGGGCCTCGCCAGTAGCAGCCAGGTCAATAGCTTGGCCCGTGACCATGCCACTGCAACCGCCATATCTGGCTAGCATAGCTACCAGTTCTACCACCGTTGCCGCCGGCAGGTCAGACAGCTGAGTCAGCTGCTCAAAGGCCAGAGACTGCAAAGCGTCCCCCGCCAAAATAGCCGTCGCCTCATCAAATTTAATATGGCAGGTGGGCTGGCCACGACGCAGATCGTCATCGTCCATAGCCGGCAAATCATCGTGAATCAACGAATAGGCATGCACCATCTCAACAGCCGCAGCCACCTTTGCGATATTCGCGGTATTTACTGTGTTGGCCTTATTAGCCTCATTGGCGTTATAGGCATAGCAGCCCGAAATCGCATCCGCCGCCGCAAAACACAGGGCAGGGCGCAAGCGCTTACCGCCATTAAAAACAGAGTAGCGCATAGCCGCAAAAAGCGTCTCTGCCGGGCCATTGGCCTGGGGCAAAATAAGCTCTAGCTGGTTATCAACCTCAAGGCTGTACTCGGCAAGAAGATCCTTCAGATGGGCGGGCATAAAAGCGTGCTATTCGTCCGCGTCAAAAGGCTGGCTAACCAGCTCGTCGCCCTGACGCATCAGCAGCTCAACTTTTTGCTCAGCTTGCTTAAGTGCCGTCTGGCACTCGCGAGCCACCTTAATACCCTGTTCAAAAGACTTCAGGGAATCTTCAAGGCTCAGACTACCGCCTTCCAATGATTCCACCAACGCCTCTAGGTTTTCTAGTTGCTGCTCAAAATCCACTGCTTTTTTATCGGTTGCCACAATTAAAACTCGCTATAAAAAGACGGTAATGCCGTTTAGTACTCAGTTGTACGTCTAGCACTCGTGTTTTGGTACTACTATTAATAGTAAGAAGGTTAATAGAGCACCCTAACCAACCTAGGCACCTTGGTCAATTGCTACAGCGCAGATAAATTGACAGACTCGAGCTAGCCATACAGAATAAGACCAGTTAACCAATTTATCTGCCCCCAGTAAGTGGCAACATGTAGGGTAGAGCGTTCGAGATAAAGGGTTTCAAATAAAGGGTTTTAAATCAAGGGTTCTAGTTAAAGAGTTCAGGAGGAATGAGTCTTCAGAGTTCAGCAAAACAAGTCAAACAGAGCACAAGCCGCTCGCAAAGCCCCAAGGGTTTGGCGCAAGGCGCTCACCTCGGTTATAAATTACCCACTATCACCACCACAATCACAATCGCCATTAAATAAAACCCTCCTTGCATCAAAAATACCCGTACTAAAGCCCCACATAAAACAAACCAATAGCCCTGTCGTCACCAGTGATGGGGTTTTTCTATTGTCAGATTATTGTCAGAGGACTTAGACGCCAATGCAGACCAGAATATTGCGACTTAATTTAGCAGGCCAACCCATCGACTGGCTAAGCTGGGAAGAAGCTGTTTGCCTGTATGCCCGAGACCTAGTTGTCTGGACCCTAGGCGACACAGTGCGCCAAGTGCGCGGCGGTACCTGCAGGCTCACAGGCCAAAGGTCTGTAGTAGAGCTGCCCAGCATAGTTGCCTGCGGTGGCGAGCGTTTAGCAAGGCCGCGCTGCAACTCCCCATTAACCAACCCCACATTGTTTGCCCGCGATGGTCACCTATGCATGTACTGCGCCCGCGCATTTCCGGCTAACGAGCTCACCCGTGACCATATACAACCAGTTTCAAGAGCCGGCGCCGACCGCTGGCAAAACGTAGTAGCGGCATGCCGCCGATGCAACCAACACAAAGCCAACCGCACCCCAGAAGAAGCCGACATGCAACTAGTAGCACTGCCGTTTAAACCTAATAATGCAGAGTATTTGGCGCTGCGAAACAGCCGCCGGATTCGCGGCGACCAGATGGATTTTTTGCGCGGACAGTTTTCAAAGAACAGCCGGTTGTTATAAAAGTATCTGCTTAAAAGTTGGTGCTTAAGCACTAAACCACTAAAGCCCCTGAGCAAACGTCAGCAGTATTAATGCCGGGCAAAAGAACTTCACATACACCGGCCATATCTTCCAAAACAGGCCTTGTTCTACATCTGGGTTACCACTCTTAAGCTCTTCAAGAATACTGTTGCGGTAAAAAATCCAGCCCGCAAAAATACACAGCAACATGCTTAAAATAGGCTGCGCCCGCTCGGTGGTCATGGTGATCACAAAGCCAAATAGCGACTCAAAGTTAAAGCAAATAGTGGCACTGACCGCAAAGACAGCTAAGCCAACAAAGCAGGTCGCTTTGTTGCGATTGATCTGGTGAGCTTCTACTGCATAAGAAACTGGCACCTCAAGCATCGAGATAGATGAGGTAACCGCCGCAATCGACATCAGCACAAAAAACGCCAAGCCAACGAATAGGCCAGTGGCACCCATGCCATTAAATAGCGCAGGTAATACCTGGAAGATAAGGTCAGGCCCGGCAATCAAGTTGCCGCCCTCGGCATAAATAGTCACACCTAAGTTTTGTGCCACAAAGATCGCCGGCAACACCAGCAGTCCCGCTAAAAAAGCCACCGACGTATCGGTCAGTGTTACCAGCGCGCCCACCACCGGTAGGTTTTCATCAGCGCGTATATAAGAGCCGTACACCAGCATAGTGCCCACACCCAACGACATAGAGAAAAACGCCTGGCCCATGGCACTAACGATTAGCTTGGGGTTGGTGATTTGTGAGAAGTCTGGCACTAGGTAGTGCCTTAGGCCCTCCATTGCACCGTCTTGGGTCAGCACATAGAGGATTAGCGCGATCATCAAGATAAACAGCGAAGGCATTAAGCGGCTGGACCATTTTTCGATGCCCTGTTCAACACCGGCACTAATAATAAGTACCGTGAGCAAAATAAACACCGCCGCAAAGCCAATGTTGCGCTGCAGGCTAAACTCGGTCAGCCATTGGCTAATGTCGGCCATACCCAGCATGACCATGATTGGTTCCAGCATAAACGCCAGCATCCAGCCCGCCACAATGCTGTAAAAGCTCAGAATCAACGCAGCTGTGATCATGCCGCCAATGCCGGTCAGTCGGCCGATAGTCTTGGCCACTTGCCCCGGCGAGATAGATTGCAGGGCAGTTACCATGTTAGAGCGTGTATGGCGGCCAATAATCAGCTCGGCCATCATGGCCGGGTAGGCCAGCAGGAATGCCAGAATAAGGTACATCACCAAAAATGCAGCACCGCCATTTTCGGCAGCATTGGTCGGGAAACCCCAGATGTTGCCCAGCCCAACGGCCGAGCCAGAAGCGGCGAAAATAAACGCCAAACGGGAAGAAAACTGACCTCTTTGCATTATTGCAGTCCTGTATTTTTGTTATTAGCCGCTGATTCTAGGTCATAAGGCCATTAAATTCGATGCTTAAATTGTTTTGATTTTAGTCAGCATCAATAGCCCACGACTGTGCTAGAATCGCGCCTCATGGGGGCGTTTTGGATTCGACGACGGTTACAAAACCTCCGGTGCATGCCGAGATGGTGACCAATCTCGTTAATCCAAAGTCGCAAACTTATAGTTGCCAACGAC
>CAJJAO010000007.1 GCA_905182265.1 gamma proteobacterium HTCC2207
AGGAGCTTACCTTGTCCGGATTCGACAAAGTGGTAACCAGTTACGCAGAGGCCTTAGAAGGCCTCGAAGATAATATGACGATCATTGCTGGCGGTTTCGGGCTGTGCGGAATCCCCGAAAATTTGATTGCAGAAATCAAACGCAAAGGCACCACCGGCCTAACCATTGCATCTAATAATGCCGGGGTAGACGGCAAGGGCCTGGGCATACTCCTCGAAGACCAGCAGATTAAAAAAATGATCGCCTCCTATGTGGGCGAAAACGCCCTCTTTGAAGCCCAGATGATGAGCGGAGAGTTAGAAGTTGAGCTCACACCCCAGGGTACCTTGGCCGAGAAAATGCGCGCCGGTGGTGCAGGTATTCCCGCCTTCTTTACGGCGACCGGCTACGGCACGCCAGTGGGTGAAGGTAAAGAAGTACGCGAGTTTAATGGTCGCCATTACATTCTCGAAGAGGCTCTACAAGGTGACTTCTCAATTGCCAAGGCCTGGAAAGCCGATCGCCATGGCAATTTGATGTTTCGCAAGACCGCACGCAACTTCAACCCTATGGCCATTACCGCCGGCAAAATTGCAGTGGTAGAAGTGGAAGAAATTGTTGAAGTGGGACAGCTAGACCCAGATGAGATTCATCTACCCGGGATATACGTGAACCGTCTTATACAGGGTACATTTGAGAAAACCATTGAACAGCGCACTGTGCGCAGCGCATAAGGAAAATTGACATGGCTTTGACTCGCGAACAACTTGCTCAACGCGTCGCCCAAGAATTTCAGGACGGCTACTATGTCAATTTGGGTATTGGCATCCCCACCTTGGCTGCAAACTACATTCCCGACGACATGCAGGTCGTGCTGCAATCTGAAAATGGCCTACTGGGCATGGGCCCATTCCCCCTCGAGGAAGAGGTTGATGCGGACTTAATTAATGCCGGCAAGCAGACCGTCACTATGGTGCCAGGTGCCTCTATATTTTCATCGGCAGAATCCTTTGCCATGATTCGCGGCGGCCATGTTGACCTAACCGTACTAGGTGCTTTTGAAGTGGACTGCCAAGGTAATATTGCCTCGTACATGATCCCGGGCAAGCTGATTAAAGGCATGGGCGGTGCTATGGACTTAGTGGCCGGCGCAGATAATATTATTGTCACTATGACCCACGCTTCTAAATCAGGCGCGTCTAAACTGCTGGCCGAATGCACATTGCCCCTAACAGGCAAAGGCTGTATTAAGCGAGTGCTTACAGACTTAGCATTAATGGATATTGCTGATGGCAAGTTTATCTTGCGTGAACGAGCGCCCGGAGTGACTGTCGAGGAAATCGCCAAGCTGACGGGTGGCGAGCTGGTGATTCCGGATCATGTACCGGAAATGACGTTTTAACTTAGGCGCTGCTAGCTAGATTGAGAGATGCAGCAATGTTAACGGGGCAAAGTTCTCAGAAGCAGCATTTCCGCAAGTGGTGTTTCCAGAAATAGCTTTTTCACAGGTAGCCTTTTCACAAGCAGCCTTAGCATTTCATGGGTAAAGGGACCAAGGGGCCCTGCTGCTTGTTAACTACATTTTGATTTCTAGCTCTGGAAACTTCCAAGTACCCTTTAATAACTCATCTCTAGGGCGATACATTCTCACAACGTAATTCCAGCCTTCAGTAATAGGAATGTAATTAACGCTGCTAGGGTCTCCCCCGAAATGCAACGTAATCGAACCATCGGTATTCTTCTTAGCTGTTCTGTCTCCAAAGCTATAGGAGTCATATTTGTTTTTATTAAAATAGCCCTCCTTGTTGTACATAGTTAGGGACCAAAAACCATCTACAGGCACATCTTTTACCTTGAGCACATAGCCCTTATCGATAGGTAGATTAGGCTGGACTGTGAGTAGTAGTGATTCTGTCTCAGGCAAGGTACCAAAACCAAAGGCGCTCAGCAATAACTGCTTAATCGGATTAACCTGCTCCTTGGTGCCCGCCGCGTTTGAGTTATCCGCAATGCCCTTACCTAACTCTAGTAGCAACTCAGTGGTGGCCAACATACTCACTGAGTCGTAGTTAGTATGGGTGTAGGGTTGCTCTGAAGCACTACTAATAAACAGCTGATCTTGCAATACATGGGCAGCCTCCACATCCGCCGCAATACTGTCAAGTACTAGGGTACGAACAAGAAGCCATACATAGGGTGTATCAAAATCCGCTATTGTTAGGTCGTGATGACCGGCGTCGTGAAATATCTTGTTGGTAAAGCCATCTTGATTGACTACTTGCACAGACATATAGCGATCTCCAGATTCTGGCATTCGAATACTGGCACCTTTACTGATATCTACAATAGCCACGCTATAAAGCGTATCTCGATTTAAGCGCTTGCTACTGCGATTATCAATATCGACCATCTTGCGCCCATGGGCAAAGGTATTGAGCTTACCGCCCGCTCTAGCTAGGTACTTGTCGAACTGCAGCGCCGTTTTAGCTCGCACATAGTTCAGTGCAGTCACTTGTATGGGAGCCACTGCTATCGGTGACACTTCCATTTTCTCTTTATCTTTCTCTTTCACTTCTACTGCATCCGCTATAGTTGCATCGGCAACAACAGTGCTTATGTAAAGTGACAGTAACAAGGCAGCGCACAGGCTAGTGTATAGAGCAGCCCCTTTAAAGAAGTTTAGTGTTTTCATCAAATTTGAATTCTCTGCGGTTATATCTGATCTTATCTTCTCAGCAACCTATAAGTATTTTGTAAAATAATTGGTCACGCGCTGCTCAATATATTCCGGGTCAGACTGCCAAGCCCTGGCATGCATCTGGCAGGGAGACTTCCAAAACTCTTTGGGTTTTTTGGCCGCAGCATAATTGCGCTCACCATGGGAAAAACCAATAAGGTTATCCCCCGAGCAATGAATAATAAATACTGGTCTAGGCGCAATGTCTGCCAGCATATCTTCTGGGTTTAGTTTTGCCATCTCCATGCCGGTACGTTGTTCTAGCATCCAAGTGGTCAAGGGTAAAAGTGGGTAGCTGGGAAGGCCCATATGTTGCTCTATTATCTCGCTATAAAGATCGTCCAAGTTAGCCCAACCTGCCTCAAATACACCAGCAGCGATACGGGAGTCATCTACCATCGCCATAATCGAGGTAGCTGCTCCCATTGATGTTCCGAAGATACCAATACTTTCAATCTGCTTTTGCTGCTGCAAATAATCCAAGGCACGTATAACATCTCGTTTTTCAAAATACCCCATGGTCGAAAAAGACTTAGCACTTTTGCCCTGATTCCTTAAATCAAAAGCCAGTATATTAAAACCCGCCTGGTGAACGGCCTTAAACCAGCGCATACCTTCATGGCGATCAGCACCGTGGCCATGGATAAAAATAACGGCCTTGTCAGAGGCTTCGGCGGGTATATACCAACCGCTTAATGTATGGCCGTCACCTACCTGAATAGATATGTCTTCAAAAGAGAGATTTAGCTGAGAGGGATCACCGCAGTAAATAAAGTGCTCTTCACTGCATACAAATGTGGGATGCATAATGTTGGACGACAGTATCCAGGCAACCGCAAGAAAGCTTGCGATAACAATCCCAGTGACACTAGCAGCGCTGATGGCAATTAATTTTTTAGTATTTTTCATAGTCGCATCAGTCTGCTAACGGCCAAATATTTTGCTCTCCGGACTCTGTCTTTCACACTTTAATTTTTGGCACTAACTCTTATCAACTTACCGTTATCACCGTCAGTCGCCATTATTAGGCTACCGTCTGGTGCGGCCACAATATTGCGGATTCTTCCAAATTCACTAAATAATATTTCTTCCTTAATGATCTTATTGTCTTTGATTTCAATACGCCGAACATCACCAGGCACCAGAGCAGCGATAAATAGGTTGCCCTGCCAATGAGGAAACATTGCTCCGGTGTAAAGAGTCATGCCAGAGGGTGCAATCGAAGGATCCCAATAATGAAAAGGCTGCTCCATACCCGGCTGTTCAGTAAAGGGAGAAATCATGGCGCCGCTATAATCGATACCATAGGTAATGGCCGGCCAACCATAATTTTTGCCCGGCAAGATCACATTGATTTCATCGCCACCTTGGGGGCCATGCTCGTGTTCATAGACCGTACCGTCTTCAGTAATCACCAGCCCCTGAAGGTTTCTGTGCCCGTAAGACCATATTTCTGGCAGCGCACCCGGTGTTGTTATAAAAGGGTTATCTTCTGGAATACTGCCGTCAGTGTTAAGACGCAATATCTTGCCAAAATGGTTATCTAACGTCTGCGCCTGCTCACGGTAATTAAAACCATCCCCGGAGGTAATCAGTAATGTCCCATCAGCTAAAAATGCCAGTCGAGCACCATAGTGGGCCGCCGTCTTGCGTGGTGGGTCAGACTTAAAAATGGTTTTGTGATCGACAAGCACATTGCCATCAAGGCGCGCTTGAATCACATTGAGTTGATTGAGCTTTGGCTGGTCAGCATCTGGTGCCGAAAATGACAGATAAATTAACCCATTGTCTGCAAAGTTGGGATCTAGGGTTACTTCAGATAAGCCGCCCTGCCCAGCAAATAAAACCTCAGGCACACCTGCGATAGGCTCGGGGTTTAATACCCCATTGGAAACCTGCCGCAAATTGCCCGACAGCTCGGTGACCAACATTTCGCTCTCAGAAATAAACGTAATACCCCAGGGATGCTCTAGCCCCTCTGCCAGGGTTTCGATCTTAAAATCTTCGTCACTGCTTGCCGCAAAGCCACTACAAAACAGCAAACTCGCACACAACATTCGCACATTAATTAATTTCATTAGAAACTCCTTTTTGTGAATGGCTAGCAAAATAATACCCGGCAAGCATGCCCGCACAAACAAGATAAATCTTGCCTGCCAGGGTACGAGCGCCAGCAATTAAATCTAAGTTATAAAAGGCCAGAGGCATTAAGGCTACGATAGCTAACAGCGCTGCACCACCAGCCAGGGCATAGAGAGTTGGTTTTTTGATCGAACTCCAAATGGATATGACCCGTGCCGTGATAAAGGCTATTAATAGACCCACAAAGAGTAAACCAATGGCGGGAAAGGCTCCCTTAGAATTCATACCCACTAAGTCTGTCGCCATAGTCGACACGACAATCCACAAATC